>NZ_JAOTRZ010000108.1 GCF_030247655.1 Trichlorobacter sp.
CTTCTGCAAGGGAAAACCGCAAACAAAGCCCTTTGTTCTGGATAGCCACGGCAAATAGTCTGTCCAGGGTTGAAAGCAGCAGCTCCAGATTAACCGGGCTCTGGCGGAAGACCTGCTCACCGATTTCAAGACGGGAGGTCTCTAAAATGTTATCAATCATTTCCAGCATCGAAAATAGGGCGTTTTTGGCTTCCCTGGCCATCTTTGGATCATAAGCCTGGTCAATCTCGCTCAATTGCAGTGCCCCAAGAATAATGTTGAGCGGTGTTCGCAGTTCGTGACTAACCGTGTTTAAAAAACGCATCTTGGCACGATTGGCACACTCCGCGGCCTCCCGTGCTGCCAGCAGTTCCTGTTCCCTTTGCTTCAAATCCCGGTTGGCCTGTTCCAGATCTGCCATCTTCTTTTCCAGCTTACGGAACAACGCCTCATTGTACTCCTTGAGGATTGATTCTTCAGCAGCCGGCGGATCGACAACCGGGCGGGATTCGGTCAGTACCTGGTTAATAATCTCCATCAGGGCTGCTGGTTCCTGTGGTTTGATCACAAACCGATCAGCCCCAAGACTTAAGGCAAGGGCCTCATCCTTGGCCGTGGTAAAGGTGGCGGTGTAGAAGATGAACGGGATCTGCTTCAACTGTTCATCCGCCTTCAGTTCACGGCAGAGGGCATAGCCATCCATGACCGGCATCAGGATATCGCTGATAATCAGATCAGGGTGATTAGCATGAGCCAGCTCCAATGCTTGTGCACCATCTTCCGCAGCATCCACCTGATCAAAACCATTGCCTTTCAGCAGCACCTCAAGAAAATAGAGATTTTCACTATGATCATCAATAATCAGTGCACGTTTCATGTCTTTAGTCCTTGGGCAAATGTTGTTCAACCTGTTGTATAAAAGTATCAGGGTTGATCGGTTTTTCAATGTAGCCGTTACAGCCGACTGCCATTGCCTTGTCCCGATCTCCGGCCATGGCGTAGGAGGTAACCGCCACAATCGGCGTTGCCGCAAGATCGGGGTTGTTGCGCAGATTGCGGGCCACAGTATAGCCATCCATTTTAGGGAGCTGAATATCCAGCAGGATCAGGTCCGGTTTTTCTGCTGCTGCCTTATCAATCCCCTCCTGCCCGTCAGTGGCAGGGCTGACGCTATAGCCATGTTTCTCCAGCAAAAACGTCACCAGATACATATTCTGCTCGTTATCTTCGATATACAAAATACGTTTTCCCATCGTTGTTTATCCTTTCCCTTCCAAGCTATCATGGTCAGCAAACTGTTGGGCGATCTCTCTAAAAACATCCTGCACCGTTAAAAAAGCAGCTACCAGTTCCGGGTCAAAATGACTGCCGCTACTATCCTGTATAATCTGTACCACCTGCTCATGGGGGAGCCCCTTGCGGTAGACCCTGTCGCTGATCAGCGCATCATAGACATCGGCAAGGGCCATCAGGCGGGAATAGATCGATATGGCCGTACCTGCCAGACCATCAGGATAGCCGCTGCCATCCCATTTTTCCTGATGATGCCGGATAATCTCCTTGGCAATCTGCAGGTATTCGACATTGGTACCCAGCGACCGCTCAGCATGCTCTATGGCCTCCACGCCAATGGTGGTGTGGGTCTTCATGATCTCAAACTCTTCCTGACTCAGTTGCCCCGGCTTTAAAAGTATCCGGTCCGCCACCCCCACCTTGCCGATATCATGCAGCGGGGCAAGCTTGAACAATAGCTCAATTTTCTGGTCAGTCAGATCAGCTGCAAAGCGCGGTTCTCCCTTAAGCTGCTGGGCAAGTAACCGGACATACTGCTGGGTACGACGCAGATGGTTGCCAGTGGCGCTGTCGCGGGTCTCGGCCAGGGAGGCCAGGGCCAGGATGGTTACCTCCTGGATTGCCCGTACCTCATTGGTCCGTCGGTTCACCTCTTGTTCAAGGAACTGGTTCTTGTCACGCAGAAAATCTGACGCCTTTTTCAGGACAAGGTGGTTTTTGATCCGCTCCAGTGTAATAGCAGGATTAAACGGTTTGGTGATGTAATCAACCGCCCCCAGTGCAAGCCCCTGTTGCTCATCTTCCGCCTCAATCCGGGCGGTCAGAAAGATCACCGGAATTTCACGGGTGGCAGGGTCAGCCTTCAACTGCCGACAGACCTCATAGCCATCCATTTCCGGCATCATGATATCCAACAGGACCAGATCCGGCGGTTGGGGTGAACGGCAGATCCTGAGTGCCTGTTCACCGTTGCCTGCCACCTTGACCAGATACTGTTCTTTCAGCATCGAGCCCAACAGTAGTACGTTGTTGGGAATATCATCTACCACCAGCAACGTGTGGCGATCAGCAACAGGGGCTGACGAGATCCCCACACGATTACTATGTGGATGCGACCGCCTACCCTGTTCCAGCAGGACCACGGCAGTATCAAAATCAAAGCGTTGTATCGCCCCGGCCACCAGCTGAAAGTTGTGTGGCAGAACCTCTTGAATGGCCTGTTTCTGCGCTTCAAACTGTTCAACTGCCTCCAGTGTCGCAGTTTTAAGCGACTCAATCAGGCGTGTAAGATCCAATTCAGGCGGTGTCTGTTGCGGTGCTGGTACCACTGCTGCTGGGGGCGCAACATTCGGGACAGCGGCTGCAGAGTTAACCGTTGCCTGATGGCTTTGATGCCGTTCCTGCTGATCAGCAGCCTGTATCGGCAGCGTAAACCAGAAGGTACTTCCCACGCCAATGGTGCTGCGGGCCCCCACGGTGCCTCCCATCAGTTCAGCCAGCAGTTTGCAGATCGAAAGCCCCAGACCGGTGCCCTCATACTTGCGGTTCAGGCCGGTGTCAATCTGTCGGAACGGCTTGAACAGACCAGCCAGATTATCCTCCTGGATGCCGATGCCGGTATCACTAACCGTGGTCAGATAACGGCCATCTTCGCAGTTGCAGGCAACATGAATCCCGCCCTGCTCCGTAAATTTAATCGCATTACTGAGCAGGTTCAGTAAAATCTGCTCCACCCGCCGCAGATCGCTGGTCACCTCCCCCACATCCGGGGCGATATCAACGGACAGATCAAGCCCCTTCTTCTCTGCCAGGGGGCGCACTGTCTGAACCACTTTAAGCACTGAATCCTTCAAGTTAAACGGCTCATGGGCCACTTCCAACTGTCCCGCCTCTATCTTGGATATATCCAGTACGTCGCTAATCAGTGACAGCAGATGGTTGGCGCTGTTCTTGACCATGCCCAACTGCTTGGTCTGCTCTGCATTGACCGGCCCGCCCAGGCCCTGTAGCAGGATGCCGGTAAAACCGATGATTGAATTGAGCGGGGTACGCAACTCGTGGGACATGGTGGCCAGAAAGGCAGACTTGCTCTGATCAGCGCTTTCAGCCCGTTCCTTGGCAAGGGCCAGTGCATGTATCGCATCTTCAAGCTGCCTGGTACGGGATGCGACCCGATCTTCAAGATGGCTGTTCAGCTCACGCAGGTTGGTCTCGCTTAGCCGCAATGCCTCGGTGCGGGCATTTACCTGATTTCTTAAAACAAAACTTCCTGCCAGACTCATCAGCAGCGCAACAGCAGCCATGGCAAGGCTTAGTTGCAGCCAGACCGGCAGCCTGAACTGCACCTCTTCAGAGGTCCAATGCTTCATAACGGTATAATAGATGGATTGAGGATCCTTTTTCAGTTCGGCAAGATGTCGGTCAATGCTCTCCAGCAGCTGCATTGATCCGTTACGGGGAGTGGCAAAAAAGAACGGGGCCGGGTCAAACATAATCGGTGTATCTTCAAGCCCTGCCTTGCGTGCATTCCGCAACCCGTAAAAGCGGTTGGTAAGTCCGGCATCGGCCTTGCCTGCAGCGATCATCTCAAATTCAGTTTTGTAGTCTGGAACCGGCACAAGGTCTATTTTCAACCCGAAGCTGTGTGCCATACGGGTAAAGGTTTCAAGCTGGATTGTTTTTTCAAGGGCGGCAACCCGTTTGCCGTTCAAATCCAGAATAGACTGAATACCACTGCCTTTGCGGGCATAGACCTGCGACCAGCCGGTTAAAACAGGTGTTTTGTGAAACAGGAACCGTTTTTCCCGCTCTGCGGTGTAGGCCACGTCAGGCATCAGATCAAGCTCGCCCTTTTCAAGCCGTTCAAGCCCTTCTGCCCAGCTGCCTCGTACATACTGCAGTTTCCAGCCTTCTTGCCCTGCGATATGTTCAAGAATTTCAATAAAAATCCCGGTGGGCTTGCCGGTGTTCGTGGTAAAGATCTTCGGCTCGTTTTCATAAACCCCGACCCGCACCGTGATCTCTTCAGCAGCAACATAATGCGGTATACACCATCCCGCCAGCAGCAGACAGAGCAGTGCAGGCCAGACACCAAAGCCATACCAGCGGGAAAGCGGAATATAGCTCTGTAACGATCTCATACGGTTGGTTCCTGTTTAATCGGCAACCTGAAGCCGAGCGTGCTCCCTTTGTCCGGTTCACTCTCCAGCCAGATACTGCCCCCCATCAGTTCTACCAACTTTTTACAGATTGACAACCCCAGGCCGGTACCTTCGTACTTGCGACTTAAACCGGTATCAACCTGATAGAACGGCTTGAATAAGCGCTTCGCCTGCTCAGGCTCAATGCCGATGCCGGTATCAGCCACGGTCACGATATACTCGTGAGCTTCTCTGACCGCCCGCACGGTGATCCTGCCCTGCTCGGTAAACTTGAGCGCATTGGACAGCAGGTTCAAAAGCACCTGTTCCACCCGCCGTTCGTCACTGGTAATGCCGTCCAGATCATCAGCAATGACAACCTCAAGTTGAAGCCCCTTCTTTTCTGCCAGCGGCTGAATCGTCTGGGTTACCTTGCGGATTGATTCTGCAAGATCAAACGGTGCAGCTAGCACGTTAAGCTGCCCGGCCTCTATCTTGGAAATATCCAGTACATCGCTGATCAACGAGAGCAGATGGCTGGCACTATTCTTAACCATGGTCAGCTGTTTGGTCTGCTCTGCATTGATCGGTCCGCCCAGCCCCTGCAGCAGGATGCCGGTAAAACCGATGATGGAGTTGAGCGGCGTGCGTAGCTCATGGGACATGGTGGCCAGAAAGGCAGACTTGATCTGATCAGCCATTTCTGCCCGCTCTTTGGCTTGCGAGAGGGATAGCATGGCCGTTTCAAGCTGACTGGTACGTTCGTTAACACGCTCCTCAAGATGGTTGTTTAGCTCCTTCAGGCTGGTTTCACTGAAGACAAGTTCTGCAGTACGCTCAACCACAAGCTTTTCCAGTCTCTGGTGCTGCGTGGTCAAGGTACGAAAATACAAGCCCAGCAGTATGCTTAACAACAGGCCGGATGGCAGCAGCAGCCAGTAGGCCAGCGGATAGTTGCTTGCCATATAGGCCTGATTGGGCGTCATGACCAGTGCCCATTCCCGTCCGCAAAAAGAGAAGTTTCTTGTGGTGGCAGGCAAATCAGGAAACAGAATGGAACACCATGAACCGTCTCCATTCAGACGTGCTGCCCAATGATGAAGTAACTGACGTTCCTTTGGAGCAGACAGATCAAGCAGATCAAAGGGCAGGCCGATTGATGCTGTTTTCCCCAGTGAAGCAGCAAGCAGTTTTTCCATGTTCAGCACCACCACGGTAAACCCCTGCAATGCCTGACGCCGCTCTGCTACTGTTTCAACCGGCATTCCCTTGACATAAAGCGGGTTAAAGACCAGCACACTATATTTGGGCTGGCCATCCTGCACCAGCATGATCCGTTCCGTTGCCGTTGGCTTGCCTGTGTCCCGCGCCTGTTCCAGGGCTGCCCGCCGTACCGGATCTGAGCCCACATCAAAACCGATTGCCTTGCGGTTATCAACCATCGGCTCAATATACCAGACCGGGTAATAGGCATCACGGGCGGCTGCAGAAATCAGCTGCCGCTTGCTGTCCCGTTCAGTGATACCAAGCTGTGCAATCTGCTCTCTGCGGCCCTGTTCCTCAAAATGTCCCCGCTGATCACTGGCAACTTTAAGATTCCAGGAAAGCGCTTTGATCTCGTTACGTTCTTGTAAAAACGGAAGCGTATAATCAGCAAAATCCTTACGCGTAACTTCATCTGAGGCAGCAATAAAATTGCGTAAGGCGATCACCACCAGCTGAGTGTTATCAATCTTGTTCACAATGGTGTCGGCGCGCAACACAACATCGCTTTCCAGACGGGTCTTGAAGGAAGCCAGCTCCGACTGCCTGACCAACCAGAACAGCACAACCGTCAACACCAGACCGGACAGCACCACAACAGGCACGCTCCAATGAAAGCCATGGGGCATCAGATTTTTTGTACCGGACTGTTTATTACTCATCCGTGCTCTCCCCTGACAGCATCAGACCCTTGTGTGCCACTATCCGGGTCTGCATTTTGAACGTCCTTTGTGACCGGCAGCCTGAAGCCAAAGATGCTGCCCCTGCCCGGCTGGCTTTCCAGCCAGATGCTGCCCCCCATCAACTCCACCAGTTTCTTGCAGATGGACAGTCCCAGGCCGGTGCCTTCGTACTTGCGGGTCAGGCCGGTGTCAATCTGATAGAACGGCTTGAATAGACGTTCGGCCTGGTCTGTGTCGATACCGATGCCGGTATCAGCCACGGTCAGAATATATTCTTGCGCCTCTCTGTACGCCCGCACCGAAATCCTGCCCTGCTCGGTAAATTTGAGCGCATTGGACAAAAGATTCAAAAGCACCTGTTCCACTCGACGCTCGTCACTGATGATGCCAGCCACCTCATCAGCAATCACAAGTTCCAGTTGCAGCCCTTTCTTTTCTGCCAGTGGCAGAATGCTCTGGGTCACTTTTCTTACCGACTCTGCAAAATTAAACGGAGCTGCAGCTACATTCAACTGGCCTGCTTCAATCTTGGAGATATCCAGTACATCGCTGATCAACGACAACAAATGATTGGCACTATTCTTGACCATCCCTAACTGTTTTGTCTGCTCTGCGTTAACCGGTCCGCCCAACCCCTGTAGCAGGATGCCGGTAAAACCGATGATGGAGTTGAGCGGCGTGCGCAGCTCATGGGACATGGTGGCTAGAAAGGCCGATTTAAGCTGGTCGGCTGCCACAGCCCGCTCCTTGGCATCCTCCAGTTCTGCTGCTTTGCGAATCCGTTCTTCCAGCAACAGTTCAAGTCGTTCCTGCTGTTCATGCAGCTGTTTTTCAGCTGCCATACGGATCTGTATTTCCTGTTTCAAGCGCCGGTTCCAGAACCAAAACAGCCCGATTACCACGAGAGCACCAACCAGAATTTTCCAGATCAAAGAATAATCATGCTGCTGCGAAACCCACCTGCCGGCAATTGCCCGTTCCTCTTCCACCGTCAGCGAGGCCAGGGCCTTGTCGAGAATAGAAACCAGCTGCGGATTTTTTTGGGCAACACCAAACTGCAGGATTGAACGCGTTTCAGCCAGACTTCCCATCAGTACCAGATTGTTCAGCAACTCTTTTTCAATCAGATAGATCGCCACCGCCCGGTTGCCGACATAAGCATCTGCCACGCCACGACTGACCGCATCCAGTGCAGCTGCAGTGGACTCATATTCCTGGATACATACTGTGGGGAAATTATTTTTAAAGTAGGTGATAGTATGAAAGCCCTTTTCCAGGGCAACAGCTTTACCTGCAAGATCCTGTTCAACCTTGAAGGAATCGGTTCCTTTACGGCCTACAATAACGTGGGGAATCACCATATACGGCTTGGTAAAGGAGTATAGCTTTTCCCGATCAGGTCGTTGGGTTATATCCATCAGGCCGTCAAGCTGGCCGTTCTGTACCTGTTCCTGATTCTGCTTGAACGGTCCGGGCACCAGCACAATCCCATTGTTCAGCCTCTTGTTCAGGGCCTTTACATAATCAACGCCGATGCCCTGGGGAGTACCGTTTTTATCCACAAAGTTCAGCGGAGGCCAGGCATCCATCATGCCGATCTGAATGCGGGGATGGCTTTTCAGCCAAGCTTGTTCAGCAGGGGTCAGGCGCAACGTGCTTTCAACCGCAGTTGCGGCAAGGTTGCCCACGGACAACAGCAGGATAAGTAGACAGAACAAACAGTAGGTGGCTACATTACGCATCAGCTGGTCCCCCCCTGCACAACTGCTGTTCATGTACTTTCAGTATCTCATCGATCAGTTCATTAACCAGTACCGGTTTGGCCAGATAGCCATCAAAGCCCATTGCAAGATACTTTTCCCGATCATCTTTCAGGGCGTAGGCGGTCAGTGCGATCACCGGCAGATGTTGGTTGATTCCTGCCTCCTGTTCTCTGAGAATTTTCAGCGCCTCATCACCGTTCATCACCGGCATTTTAATATCCATCAACACCAGATCAAATTGCCCCGTCACCAAGGCATCCAGAGCATGCTTGCCGTTTTCAGCCACGGTCACGTGGTAGCCGATCTTTGTCAAAAGCGCCTTGCTGAAGGTGATGTTAATCTGATTATCCTCCACCAGCAGAATCTTCTGGAAAGCAACTCCCTTCAAATGTGCCGGGGTTTCTACCTGGTGGCCGGTTTGCAGTCTAACAGCGGCAATCGACAGGGGAATCCGCAGGTAAAAGGTGCTTCCACCACCCTCCCGGCTCTCCACACGAATACTGGCTCCCATCAGTTCTGCCAGACGGCGACAGATGGTCAAACCAAGCCCGGTGCCGCCAAAGCGGCGGGTAGTAGAACTGTCAGCCTGGCTGAACGGTTCAAAAATCTGCTCCTGCAGATTAAACGGGATGCCGATGCCGGTATCCTGCACCACGATATCCAGCAACAGGACAGATTCTCGCTGCTCAACCAGATTAACCGCTACCGTGATACCGCCGCTTTCAGTAAATTTAATGGCATTGCCTAGCAGGTTAAGCAGGATCTGCTTGATCCGCAACTGATCACCTATCAATGCATCGGGCAGATCAGGCGGAATAATGATTTTACAGGAAAGGCCCTTGTCACTGATCCGTTTCCTCTGAAAACTGACCAGCTCACTGATGCAGTTGCGAAGGCTGAAAATATCCAGGGTAATGTCAAGTTTTTCTGCTTCTATTTTGGAGAGGTCAAGGATGTCGTTAATCAGCGTTAACAGGTTGTTACTTGATACAGTAATAGCCTCAAGATACTCCTTCTGCTCGTCAGTCAATTCGGTAAATTCAAGCAACTGACTCATGCCGATGATACCGTTCATCGGGGTACGGATTTCATGGCTCATGTTGGCCAGAAACTGGCTCTTGGCACGGCTGGCAGATTCTGCAGCCTGTTTGGCTTTACGTAATTCATCCTCAATATTTTTGTACTCAGTGACATCAAAAAACTCAATCACCCGG
>NZ_JAOTRZ010000368.1 GCF_030247655.1 Trichlorobacter sp.
GCTAAGCGATACACGGCTTGGGTAATTAAGGGATTTAGTGGTCATGGGAGCAATCATCACGGTTTGCAAGTGTCGGTTCATTTCATCAGGAGAGACAATCAGGCAAGGTCGTGTTTTCTGAATCTCATGCCCGATGGTTGGATCAAGATTGACCAGATAGACGTGATACTGCTTCAACTCCATTCCCAGTCCTCCTGATCAAGGGTATCATCAATCAGTAATTGATCATCACCGCAGGCATGCATAGCACTAAAAGCCTGTTCCCAGCCTTCACGAGGCTTTCCACGTACCGGACGAATGGTAATCTCATCTTTTCCCGGTAACAGTTCAACCGTATCACTTAAGCCATATTGGCGCAGTAATGTAGCTGGGATACGTATGCCCTTTGAGTTACCTATGGAAACAAGTTGTGCAAGCATATGCGCCCCTTTCAGTTACTACAATGTAATTACAATTTAACCAACTCTGTGAGCTCAGTCAAGCAGGTTCAGTTGATTGCGGCAAGAATGGATTTACCGCCTAACCAGACGAAGTAGGATTGTTTCAATCCTCGCCCGTCCGTATGGGACGGGCGCTCTGACCCTCAAAAAAGCGGTCAGTTTTCAGCAGGTTACATCATGCTTTATGCGAACCACATAAATATCTACGCTGGAAAGCATTCATTCTGATTCATTTTTCAGCTACAAGGCCATAAAAATCAGCATGTGCGAAACATCCGTCTTTTTCGTAACATCAACCGGTTCGCGCATCAAACCACCAGCGTTTCTTCATCAAAAAAGACGGTTCTGGTTGTACCGTACTGCTCAACATTACGTTCCCGTGGTTCAGTCAAACGATAGACCCTCAGATTATCCAGTTCCAGCTTTACTTCCTTTAACAGCTTTTTCCGTAACTGTTCTGCTTTCAGACAACCAAGGACTGCAAGACACCCACCGGATTCATCTCCACCACCCACGGTTACCACAGGCTGTTTTTCGTCCTGTTCACCATTGACGATCTTTTCCAGCTCTGCCAGCCTTCGGGCGTTTTCCTGTGCCTCACGGGACTGCCTGTTAAGTCGGTCCCACGCATACAGACCACCAAGAATCAACCACGGATGAGGCATAGAACCTCCGGTTCAAATCATCTCCCCTCCCAGCTCCATCCAGATCCGCGCTGCCATCAGGGCATCATCAAGTGCACGGTGACGATTAAGCCCTGACGGCACAGGACCGAACAGATGCCGGTACACCGTGTCAAGCCGGTGATTCTGAAGCCGGGGCAGTTTCCGGCGGGACAGGCGGACGGTACAGTGCCAGGGATTCTCAAACGGCATACCCAGCAGGTGCAGTTCATGGTTGATCATGGCTCTGTCAAATGGCGCGTTGTGGGCCACCAGCGGACAGTTACCAACAAACTCCAGAAACCAGGGCCAGACCTCTTCCGGTGCGGGCTTGCCTGCCAGCATCTGTTCTGAGATGCCATGTACCCGCCAGGCGCCGTAGCTGATCGGTGTGTTGGTGTTGATCAGGGTTGCT
>NZ_JAOTRZ010000109.1 GCF_030247655.1 Trichlorobacter sp.
AGACAATCCGGTTCGCGTCGTATTCAAGCTGGTTAGCCCAGTGCATGGTGCTTTGCAGACAGGTTTCCGGCACGTAGATTGAGGTGGGGATGAAATTGATAAAAATATCAGCGGCAATCTTCTTTACCGCAGCAGTTTTCAGTGCGTTTTCACGACAGAGCCGATCAAGAAAAAAGAGTAGATCATTTTCTACTGCCAGCTTAAACAGCAGGCTTGGCGGCATCAGGCTACCATCAGACTTAACCCCCCGTGACAAACACTCGTACGCAACAATCTCCATATCCGGCAGCGAGACAATCGGCTGAAACCAGGTGGTCAGGGAATTATTTTCAAAGATGTCGATAAAATCCCGGTTATTCAGCAGAAAAAACCATTTCTTAAGGTTCTTGGTACGGGAGAACGCGGCAAAATCCAACTGCTCACCCTGCCCTAGAAACAGCAGGTTCAACCCGTCTGCCTCCACATCAGCAATATCAGTACGACGGGAAAGACAGGCTACAAGGCCCTGAAAGCTGTCAACCGCCAGCTTAACCACTTCACCTTCCACTCTTGGAACAAAGCCCTCTTCTTGGAGGATACTGATCAGCTTGTCCTGCAGCAGTTCAACAGCGCAGCTGAACAGTGCTTCGCCAGGCGCCTGACTAATGGTTGGTACAGTACCGCAACGTTTACAGGTCATTTCAAACTCCTTCAGGCATACTTAGGAATTTAGCAATAGCTTCATGCCGGTAATCAAAAATATGTTCAAGCCTGCTGCGCACCAGAGGGGCCGCCAGCAAACCAAACGGACGAAACGGCAGCAGGTACGAGACACAATCCGTCATCTCTGTACCGCCAGCTACCTCCTTGAAATGATGCTGATGGTGCCAGAAACGATAGGGTCCAAAGCGCTGTTCATCCACAAAAAAGTCAGGTTCACGGACATGGGTTATCTCCGTCACCCAATTCACCCGCACCCCTGCCAGGGCAGTTACCTTGTAGGTCACCACCATACCGGCATACATCTGCTCCGGAAGCTCAGAGGTGATCTTAAAGCCCAGATCTGGTGGCGTAATTACCGGTAGATTGCGTGGATCTGAAAAGAACTGTCACGCTGTCTGTAATGGCACGGGCAGCAGCTGTGTCCTTCTGAGCGTGTACATGCGATCACCATCCATATTTATGTCGTTAATTGCATTTTTTTGCAATGGACACACACCAACTATAGTGCTATCTTCACACCATAAATTATTTTTGTCTAGGACAAATTATGCCCGTACGACTATCAATCAGCGACCTTGAACGTGAAACCGGTATCAGCCGTGACACCCTGCGGATCTGGGAGCGACGCTATGGTTTTCCTGAGCCTCTGCGCAATCAGCGCAGTGAGAGAAACTACAGCGTTGAGCAACTTGAACGTCTACGGTTGATCAAGCAGCTTTTGGGCAGCGGCATGCGGCCTGGCAAGCTTGCCAGACTTGACCTGCAGCAGTTGTGTCAGATCACGCAACAACAGCGGGAGACGGACACAGTCCCGCGCGATGTTGAAGAGCTACTCCAGATATTAGTAACGGGACCTCGTTACGGTCTGCTGGCGCGACTGGAAGCATTACTGCAGCAGCAAGGCTTACGGGATTTCCTGATTGGCGTATTGGCACCGATGACTCATGCGGTTGGAGAAGCATGGTTTGCAGGCAGAATAGGGGTATTAGATGAACACCACTATACGGAACAGGTGCGCATGGTACTACTTGCTGCCCTACGCAGTCTGCCGCAGACGCCGGGAAACTCCAGAGCCCTTTTAACCACCCTGCCTGGCGAACAGCACGGCCTCGGCCTGTTGATGGCAACCTGCATGCTTGCCCTGGAAGGAGTAGAAATTCTGTTACTGGGGGTGCAGACACCACTTGAGGAGATTGTACGTGGAGCGATTGAAGGTGAATGCCGCATTGTCGGCATATCCTGCAGCGAATACATAAACCGTCGCACCGTTGCCGCCCAGCTGGTGCGCCTGCGCAGCATGCTACCCAACACAGTCAGTCTCTGGGCTGGCGGGAGAGGGACCAATAGCCTTCCGAAGATGCCTGTCGGCATAAAACTTTTCCGACATTTAGGAGAGATACCAGAAGCAGTTCAGCAAAAGTGATAAAACCTTTAATAGGCCGCTGTATTTCCCCTCTTGCAACATTCAAAAAACCATTTACACTGTCCACTTGTGCGGTATATCCAAGATCCCCCGTAAGGAGACTCTCACATGGCATTATGGGATAAGTTAAAAGCGGAACTCATCGACATTATTCAATGGCTTGATGACACCAACGACACCTTGATTTACCGTTTCCCTCGTTACAACAATGAAATCAAGTACAACGCCAAACTCGTCGTGCGCGAGGGCCAGTCTGCGGTCTTTATTAACGAAGGCCAGCTGGCAGATGTTTACGGCCCGGGCACCTACACCCTGACCACTCAGAACATGCCGATTCTGGCCACTCTGAAAGGCTGGAAATACGGCTTTGAATCCCCCTTCAAGGCCGAGGTTTACTTTGTATCCACCCGCCAGTTCACCAACCTGAAGTGGGGTACCCCCGGCCCTTGTACCATGCGCGATCCTGAATTCGGTGCGGTACGGGTAACGGCCTTTGGTATCTACGCCATCAAGATCAAAGATCCGGCAGTGTTTATCCGTGAAATTGCCGGCACAGATGGTGAGTTTAGCACCGACGAGATTCAGGACAACCTGAAGGGCAAGATCGGGATGCGCATCAAGGAAGTGATGCCGGAGTTACAGATTCCGGTGATCGATCTTGAAAGCAAGGTCTTTACCATGGGTGAGATACTGAAAGAGCGGATTGCACCGGCCTTTGAAGGGTTGGGGATCACCCTGACCGAGGTACAAGTACAGGATGTGGGCCTACCTGAAGAGGTTGAACGGGCCATTGACAAGGCCGGTGCCATGCGGGCCATCGGCAACATGCAGATGTACACCCAGTACGAGACCGCCAACTCTATCAATGACGCCGCCAACAATCCCGGCGGTCTGGCAGCAGCCGGCGTCGGTATCGGCATGGGCTTTGGTATGGGTGGTCAGATGGGTAATGCCATGGGCGGCGCCTTTACCAACATGGTACAACAACCGGGTGTTGCCCCTGGATTCTCAGGCGGAGCAGCCCAGCCTCCACCTATGCCAGGACCACCTCCCCTGCCCCAGCTTAACCTGTTTGTGGCGATGAACGGTCAGCAGGCAGGCCCGTTTGAGACTCCAGCACTGCAGCAAATGGTTATGAGCGGGCAACTGACCCGTGAGACCCTGGTCTGGAAACAGGGTATGGCAAGTTGGACAGCAGCCGGTACTGTGGCTGAGCTGGCTCCGGTCTTTGGTGCAGTTCCTCCGCCCATGCCTCCAGCGTAGACCAGGAGACAACGCATGAGCGACCCAACCCAACAGACACCCAATACAGCTACCAAACAGTTCCCTTGCGGATCTTGCGGGGCCAAACTGGAGTTTCATCCTGGTGCCGCCACCCTGAAGTGCCCCTACTGTAACCACCAGAACAAGATTCCCCAATCTGCAGAGGAAATCAGAGAGCTTGATTTTTACGAGTATTTCGCGCGGGCAACAGAACAGGGTGATTCTCAAGAGATACAGACCGTCAAGTGTCAGTCCTGCGGTGGCACCTCCACCCTGCAGCCCAACATATCCATGAGCCACTGCCCGTTCTGCGGTACCCAGTTGCAGGCCAAGGCCAAGGCTAGCCGATTGATCAAGCCGGGGGCTATCTTGCCGTTCAAGATCCCCAAGAACAAGGCGATGGAACTGTTTCGAGACTGGCTGGGTGGTCTGTGGTTCGCCCCCGGCGGACTGAAGGAACAGGCCGCACGAGATGGCGGTATCAAAGGGATGTACATCCCCTACTGGACATTTGATGCCAAATCAACCACTTGGTATGATGGCGAGCGGGGCGAGGATTACTACGAGACCGAACGTTACAGTGAAACTGACGATGACGGCAAAACAGTCAGCCGGACTCGCCAGGTACGCCACACCCGCTGGTACCATGCCAGCGGCACGGTCTGGCAGAACTTTGATGATGTTATTGTCCAGGCAGGACGCTCTCTGCCTCCAGAGATCGTTGATGAACTGGAACCGTGGGACATGAAATCTCTTGTCCCGTATCAGGATGCCTACATGAGCGGTTTTCAGGCAGAGGCCTATCAGGTTGATCTGGGGGATGGCTTTGAACGGGCAGAAAAGAATATGGATGGAGCCATCAGGAAGACTGTTGCTGCAGATATCGGCGGTGACCACCAACGGATCACCACCGTACGGACCCAGTTTGACGGCATCACCTTCAAGCATATCCTGCTACCGGTCTGGATCAGTGCCTACAAGTACGGCGACAAATCCTACCGATTCCTGATCAACGGTTCTACCGGAGAAGTGCAGGGCGAACGTCCCTGGTCGGTGACCAAGATAGCCATGACGGTGGTAGCCAGCATCATCGTCCTGATCCTGATTGCGCTGGTACTGAAGAAGTAGTTACGACTTCTCAAACAGATAGGTGGCAAACTCCTCCCCTATCCTGCTGTCAACAACGCTACATCCCAATCGGGTGTAGCGTTGTATTATGTCAAACTTATCTTGCAAGGGGATACCGGATAGCAGCAGATGCCCACCGGGATCAGTCATCCTCACCAGCTGATCCGCCAGCGGCAGCAGAATGTCGGCATAGATATTAGCCAGTATCAGATCAAACAGCTGTATCTCAATACTGGCCAACTCACCACAGACCGTGGTGATCCTGTCTTCAAGCCCATTAAAAACTACATTTTCCCGGCAGGAAACCGCTGCGGCCTCTTCCAGATCAACTGCAATCACCACCTCTGCCCCAAGACGGGCTGCAGCCAGGGCAAGGATGCCGGTACCACTCCCCAGATCCAGTACGCGGCTCCCTTGCATGCCGGGAATAAGGGGCATTATTTCAAGGCAGGAGGCGGTGGTTTCATGCTCACCTGAGCCAAAAGCCCCTTTCTTCCCCAGCACAATCGGCAGGCCGCATGGATTTGGAGTTGGATCACCAGCAGGAATAATGGTAAAGAGGCCGATGGAAAATGATTTGAATATTCGTCCTGACATGGGGCGGCACCCTAACCGGTTCCGGCCTTGTCGTCAAGTGCCTAAAGAAAGGAACTATAAATCCATGCGACTGACCCCGGCCACTGAACTGGAATTCCGCTGTAAAAAGCTACAAGACCTGATGCAGGCATCGAGCCTTGATGCAGTGCTGCTCGTACAGAATGCTGATCTCTACTACTTTACCGGTACCGTCCAAAATGGCTGTCTCTATGTCCCTGCCTGCGGCCAACCGCTCTACATGGTTCGCCGGGATCAGGCTCGGGCACGCATGGAATCAGGCTTGAAAGAAGTCCTCCCCTTCTCTGCCCCCAAGGATATACCAGCCATAATCAGCAGCTATGGTTACCCGGAGCCGAAACAGGTCGGGCTTGAATTTGACGTATTGCCGGTTGTCTTTCTGGAGCGCTATCGCAAGGTATGGCCCAATGCAGCCTTCAGCGATGCAACACCGCTGATCCGACAGATACGGATGATCAAGAGCCATTATGAGATCCATCTAATGCGGGATGCAGCCGATCAGGTACATAAAGTCTATGAACGAGCCAAAGAAGCCATCAAAGAGGGAATGACTGACTATGAGCTGGCAGCAGAGCTGGAGTACACAGCCCGCAAGCATGGTCATCTGGGGCTGATCAGGATGCGGGTCTTTAATGGAGAAATGTGCTTTGGACATACCTTCTCAGGCACTGACAGCGCTGTTCCGGCCTACACCGACACTCCTTTCGGCGGACTGGGAGCATCCCCCTGTTTTGGTCAAGGAGCCGGCCATAAACCGATCGGCCGCAACGAGCCTATTATCATGGACTTTGCCGGCAGCATTGACGGCTATCTAGTTGACCAGACCCGTATCTTCAGTATTGGTCCACTTTCGGATCGCCTCACCAAAGGTTTTGAAGATATGCTGAAGGTACAGGAGTTGATGAAAAAGATTGTTGTGCAGGGTATCAGCTGGGGCGATATCTACGATCGTTGCCATGGGCTGGCTATGGAGTTGGGCTACGCCGATAGCTTTATGGGCGCTCCAGGCTCGCAGGTCTCTTTTATCGGGCATGGGCTGGGGATAGAAATCGATGAATTCCCGTTTATTGCCCGTGGGTTTAAGGACCAGACCATGGAGGTTGGTATGGCTTGGGCGTTTGAGCCCAAAGTGGTCTTCCCCGGAGAAGGTGCCGTTGGTATTGAAAACACCTTCTATCTCAGCAATGACGGGCTAAAACAGCTGACCCGTTCCGATGATGCGCTCGTAATTTTATAATGTTGTTTCAGTATACAAAAAACCTGTTGTATTTGCCCCCACAGGGTGCTATAACAGCCAAAATTTCTGTATACAGTATATTCAAAACGTTTATTGCATTGTGCAATTGACTAGTTGCACCATTATCCCGAAAGGAGAAGTACCCAATGGCTCTGAAGGAAACCCTCAAGCAAAAGATCGAAGAGCATCGTCCCCGCACCGCACGTCTGGTTAAAGAATTCGGTAAGGTGAAGATTGATGAAGTAACCATCGATCAGTGCATCGGCGGCGCCCGCGACATCCGCAACCTGGTAACTGATATTTCCTACCTGGATCCACAGGAAGGCATCCGTTTCCGTGGCAAGACCATTCCTGAAACCTTTGAGGCATTGCCAAAGGCACCCGGCTCAAACTATCCTACTGTTGAGTCTTTCTGGTACATGCTTCTTACCGGTGACGTACCTACCCAAGCTCAGGTTGACGAAGTTGTTACAGAGTTCAAAACCCGTCAGGTTGTGCCTCAGTATGTATTTGATGCTATTCGTGCCCTGCCTAAAGACAGCCATCCAATGGTAATGCTGTCTGTAGGTATGCTGGCACTGCAAAAAGACTCCAAATTTGCCGGTTTCTACAACTCTGGCAAGTTCAACAAGATGACTGCATGGGAATATGTCTACGAAGATGCCAGTGATATCGTTGCACGTATCCCTGTTATCGCTGCTTTCATCTACAACCTGAAGTATCGTGGTGACAAGCAAGTTGCCATCGACCCTAGCCTGGATATGGGCGCAAACTTTGCTCATATGATCGGCCAGAAAGAGGAGTATAAGGACGTTGCACGTATGTACTTCATCCTGCACTCTGACCATGAGTCCGGTAACGTATCCGCACACACCACCCACCTGGTGCACTCCGCTCTGTCTGACCCTTACTATGCATACTCTGCAGGCCTGAACGGCTTGGCAGGCCCACTGCATGGTCTGGCAAACCAGGAAGTTCTGGATTGGACCCTGAAATTCCAGGAAAAATATTGCAAAGATGTTGAGCCTACTGCAGAGCTGATCAAAGCTGCTCTTTGGGATACACTCAATGCTGGTCAGGTTATCCCAGGTTATGGTCACGCAGTTCTGCGTAAGACCGACCCACGCTACACTTCACAGCGTGAATTCTGCCTCAACACCCCGGGCCTCAAAGACTACCCACTGTTCAAAGTTATCGCCATGATCTTTGAAGTTGCTCCTGGCGTTCTGACTGAGCACGGCAAGACCAAGAACCCTTGGCCAAACGTTGATGCACAGTCCGGTGTTATCCAGATGTACTACGGCCTGACTGAGTTTGAATTCTACACCGTACTGTTCGGTGTAGGCCGCGCACTGGGCTGCATGGCTAACATCACTTGGGACCGCGGTCTGGGCTATGCTCTTGAGCGTCCGAAGTCTGTTACTACTGCAACGCTTGAGAAGTGGGCTGAGGCTGGCGGCCGTAACTAATCACCGCCTGTTGCTGCAAAACAAAAGGGGATGCGATATCGCATCCCCTTTTTTATTCCTCGGCATGGCTGGCTTCCGCTATTTACCAGTGAATACCGGCTTGCGTCGTTCAAGAAAGGCGCGTTTTCCCTCTTCATAATCCTTGCTATCATACGCCATACGCCGCAAGCCCTGAACATACTCAAAGGTCTCAGGGCGCAAAGGATAGGCATCGGCCAGCAAACGCAACTGTTCCTTCATAACACGGTTAGCCAAAGGAGAGTTGTCCGCTATTCTACCAGCCATTGCATAGGTAAACGACTCAAGCTCTTCAGCGGATACCAGGTGATTCAATATGCCCACTTGCACTGCCCGTTCAGCAGGGATTGGCTCTGCAGTATAGAACATCTCTCGTGCTATCCGTGGACCGACAATATTGAAAAAATGCATGATACCGGAAATGTTATAGGGTACTCCAAGCTTGGCCGGTGTAATAGCAAACGATGAACTGGGACACCCAATGGCAATATCACATACAAAGGAAAGGTCACAGGCCCCTCCCCAGACAGAGCCTTCAATCATGGCAATCACCGGTGAGTGAAATCGCGCAATCGCCCGCAACAGACACTCAAGGGGGTCATTGTATGACGAAGGATCTCTACCAGATATCGGTAGCTCATGAATATTAAAGCCGGATGACCAGACATTCGTCCCCTGCGGTGCCCGAATGACCAAAACACGCACGCTTTCATCCAGGGAAAACCGCTCAATTGCCTGGAGCATCTCATCCAGCAATTGACAGCTAAGACTGTTGCGTGTTTCTTGATGGTTAAAAGTAATAGTTGCTATCCGGTTATCAACTGCCGTCAGAATATATGACATAGGCACCTCTATACTGTTACTCTTGTGGCTTCAGACCATATTGAAGCAGTTTACGTTGCAATGCTGTACGCTCTATTTCCAACAGGGTAGCTGCCTTATCCAAATCCCAGAACGAATGCTGTAAAGCCTGCTGGATAAAATCCCGCTCAAATCTCTCGCGGGCAGAATGCAGTGAGCTAACAGCACCCTCATTATCATCAGAAGGACCCTGCATATCCGCCACTTTTCGGCAACTACCACCCGGCATCAGTTCTGGCAAATCAGTTGCTGTAACTACAGGCCCTACAGACATGATCAATATCCGCTCAATAATGTTTTTAAGCTCACGGATGTTACCCGGCCAATCATAGGACTGTAGACAGGCAAGCGCTGAATCGTCAAAGACCTTGGGCTCCCATCCTTCACGACGATGGAACAAGCAGACAAAATGTTTGACCAACAACGGGATATCATCACGACGTTCACGCAAGGGAGTTAACTCAAGCGGCACCACTTGTAGCTGTTGGTAGAGATCTTCACGAAACTGACCATCCGACACTGCCTGTGTAAGTGAATATGATGTAGCAGCAACAACCCGCACATCAACCCTGACC
>NZ_JAOTRZ010000369.1 GCF_030247655.1 Trichlorobacter sp.
ATTCATGGATTTCTTCACCATCCACCCGGTAATAGTCCATCACCCCCACCTGAATCGGCTGATCATCAGGACGGCCCCAGGCATCACGGCCGGCCACTACCGAGCGGACAAAGCGCACCGGCTTGAACCAGGGATGGCCAGTAAATCTGATGCCGCACTGTTCGGCAATCTCCCGCTCAAACAGCTGGACTTGCGGACACTGAACCGCAATGGAGGGGAATTCTGTACCACTGCAGACCGTCTGCATAATCCCCAAGACACCGTCAGAAGGGGATGCCAGCAGACAGTACAGAACCGTAGTCTCGCCAACCGGGAAGCCGCAGTAGCTGCCGACCCGCCAGCCACGTTCAGTCTTATCAAGGATAGTCTGCAGAAAGCGTTCTTGATCACAACAGGGGATATCACTGCAGGCAAGTGCCCGGCCATTATAGATCAGGCGCAGGGTATCGTTCATGACCGCACCTCCAGCATGGCAGCCCCATCCTTCAGCAGTTGCAGCAGCGCCTCAGGCGGCCAGACCCCCAGCCAGACAATCACCAGCAGCATCACCAGCGGCGGTCCCACGGTCAGCAGCCGGTCACGGTAATCAGTCACCTCCAGATCAGCACGGGGCGTACCCATCACCATCGGCAGTACCGTCAAGGCCATGCCGATAAAGATCACCGCAAGAAACAGCAGAAACAGCCCCCCCACCAGATACTGACGTTCAACAAAGATACTGCTGATAATGGAGTACTCGCTGATAAAGGGAGAGAACGGCGGTGAACCGGTAATGGCGATGAAACCGGCCAGAAAGAGCCCCCCTGACCAGGGCAGCCGGGTCAAGGCGCCTTGTACAACCTCAGTGGTTTTACCACCATAGGAGCGATGGATATTGCCGGAGGAGAGAAACAACACCCCCTTGGTCAGACCGTTATTGATCAGGTGAAACAACACCCCGAACAGCGCACCTTTGCCAATCCCCAGACCGACTGCCAGAATACCGACATGCTCAACACTGGAATAGGCCAGCATCCGCTTAAAATCATGCTGACGGGCCATGAAGACCGCTGCCACCGCCATGGAAAGCAAGCCCAACACCACCAGCACCTGTTGAAAAAACAGCACCTCGACAACCGAGGCCAGACAGACCTGATAGACCCGCAGGATAGCAAGAAAGGCACAGTTGACCAGCCCGCCAGCCAGTAGCGCCCCCACCAGACCGGGGGCTTCGCCGTAGGCATCAGGCTTCCAGGTGTGCAGCGGTGCCAGCCCCAGCTTGGAACCGTACCCCACCAGCAGAAAGATGAAGGCGGCATGCAGCCAGCCACGATTCAGCAGTTTGGCATCCTCCAGCAGATCCGACAGCAGCAGGGTGGCATCCTGATGGGCAACGTGGGTGGCATAGGCCAGAAACAACAGCCCAAGCAGGGCCAGAGCGATCCCCACGGAACAGATCATCAGATATTTCCAGGTGGCCTCAATGGAGCGGGCATTACGATTAAAATAGATCAGCGGAGCCATGGAGACCGTCG
>NZ_JAOTRZ010000110.1 GCF_030247655.1 Trichlorobacter sp.
TGTTGATCTGCTGGCTATCATCCCCACCTATGCCAGCATTTTTGCCCCTGGTCTGCATTTTCTGGCCACCATCCGCATCCTGCGAGTACTACGGATCTTCCGTGTCCTGAACATGGTGCAGTTTATGGGAGAAGGAAACAATCTCTGGCTGGCCCTGAAAAGAAGCCGCCACAAGATAGCGGTGTTTCTTTCCACGGTGCTTACCGTTGTCGTGTTTGTGGGCAGCCTGATGTACTTGATTGAAGGGGCAGACAGTGGTTTTACCAGCATTCCCAAAAGTATCTACTGGGCTATTGTTACCATGACCACAGTTGGTTACGGCGATATTGCCCCCAGGACGCCGCTGGGGCAACTGGTGGCATCGCTGCTGATGGTGGTTGGCTATGGCATCATTGCCGTGCCAACCGGCATTGTAACCAGTGAGATGATGCGCCCCCCGAAACCGGTTGCAGGAGAGGCCTGTCCCTGCTGCGGCAGGAAGGCAGAGGAAAAAACTCCTGAAATGAGCAACCGAACGAACACTACTTAAATGCGACCACCCCGCCCTTCGGGCACCCCTCCACAGGAGGGGAATAAAAACAGGGTGGTAATTCCCCTCCATGGAGGGGTGGCAGGCAAAGCCTGACGGGGTGGTGCCTATCAAGCGCCCAAAAGAACGGGGTAGTTTTATGCGTTATACCAATAAATTCATGTCACTGCCCTATAACCCTGCCTTAAAAGAACGGGCAAGGGAGTTGCGCAAATCCGGCAATTTGTCAGAAGTTCTGCTATGGAATCAGCTAAAAAACAGACAGTTCTTCGGGTTGGACTTCGACCGGCAAAAAATTATCGGCAACTACATAGTTGATTTTTACTGTGCTGAAAAACAGCTTGTACTTGAAATTGACGGTAGCAGCCATGACAATAAAGCTGACTATGATGCACAACGGGATGCCTTTCTGAACGGGCTGAATTTGATAGTGATTCACATTCCTGATACGGATGTTAAAAACAATCTGGCGGGAATTCTGATATATTTACGGAACCATCCTGCGGTAATAGAAGCAACCACCCCGCCCTTCGGGCACCCCTCCACTGGAGGGGAATAAAAACAGGGTGGTAATTCCCCTCCGTGGAGGGGTGGCAGGCGAAGCCTGACGGGGTGGTGCCTCTTATACCTCCCATGCTAATCGGTTCCTTGGCGGTACTAAAAACACAACAAGACTCAATGGAATACTTTACTGAATAACACTCCTGACCAGCCACGAAGTATATCCAACATAACAGGCCAGCAGCACCGCCCCCTCAACCCGGTTGATTCTGCCGGGACCGCGAAAGCCATACCCAAAGACAAATAATGAGAGCGTCAAGGCTGCCATAACCATCATGTCACGGGAAAAAACAACCTGGTCAAAGGAAAGCGGGTGAATAGTCCCGGCAATCCCCACCACTGCCAGGGTGTTAAACAGGTTAGAGCCGATCACATTGCCCAGGGCGATGTCATGCTCGTTTTTTCTAACCGCAATAATGGAAGAGGCCAGTTCCGGTAACGAAGTTCCCACAGCAACGATGGTCAGGCCGATGATCAGGTCACTGACACCCAGACGATGGGCGATATCCACCGCACCCCAGACCAGGATACGGGAACTGACAATCAGCAGCAGCAGCCCCGCCACCAGCCAGAACAGGGCCCGTCCAAGGGGCATGGCATGCATCTCCAGCTCATCCTCCATCTCGTCAGCAAGGGCATCTCCCCGTTGCTTCATACCCTGCCAGATAGTCCAGCACATCAAGCCTGAAAAGACAGCCAGGTGCAACCAGCCATCAAGCCGTGTCAACGACCCGTCCTTCATCATCACCAGAGCAAAAACGGTCACCACGGTCAGAATCGGCAACTCTTTACGCAGCACCTGTGAATGCACGGCAATCGGGCTGATCAGGGCAGTCAGCCCGAGGATCAGCGCGATATTGGTGATATTAGAGCCGTAGGCATTGCCCAGGGCGATACCGGGATTGCCCTGCCACGAAGCCAGGGCAGACACCACCATTTCAGGGGCCGAGGTACCAAAGCCCACCACCACCATACCGATCAGCAGCGCTGGCATGCCAAAATGGCGAGCCACAGCAGCTGATCCTTCAACAAAACGATCCGCGCTCCAGACAAGCAACGCCAATCCTGCGATCACAGCAATCAATGGTAATGTCATATTGTTATCTTCCCTGTTCCGTTCTGTTTCGTTTCAAGCTACCGGAATCCGCTCCGGTATTGGATGTTGCCCTGTTTGTACACCTTTTTTTGATGGCGGGTCAACTTGACAATCGCTGTTTTTATTCTATACAAAGTACGTGCAGGGCTTACTTTCAAAACATTTCTACAATCAAACTGACAAATGGGGAGCCTGCTCCCCGTTTGTATTTAACCATGGAGGGTCATGATGCAAAACAGTCTTGATCTGGGACTTGTAGGTAATGGCTGTATCGGCGCCCTGATAGATGCACAGGCCGAGATTGTCTGGTGCTGCATGCCCAGATTTGACGCTGACCCGGTCTTCTGTTCACTACTTAAGGAACACACTGACCAGGACAGTTTTGGCTACTGCACTGTTGAACTGGTTGAGCAGATCAGCGTGGAGCAGCAGTATCTGCCCAACACCGCTGTGCTGGTGACCCGTATGACCGACGCCGATGGCGGCGTGATCGAGATTACCGATTTTGCCCCGCGTTTTCACCAGTTTGGCCGGATGTTTACCCCGGTCATGCTGATTCGCCAAATCAAACGATTACAGGGCAGCCCGCGGATCAGACTGGTGGTCCGTCCTGCTGGCGACTACGGACGGGAACGCTGCCCGGTAACCTACGGCAGCCACCATATCCGCTACCTTTCTCCCGGCTGGACCATGCGCCTGACCACCGACGCCTCTATCACCATGCTGATGCAGGAGTTGCCGTTTTTTCTTGATGACAGCGTCACCCTGATCTTTGGCGCTGACGAAACCATCCCAAACTCCATCGGCGACCTTTCCCGCCGTTTTCTGGATGAAACGGTTTCCTACTGGCATGAATGGGTACGGGATCTGGGAATACCGTTTGAATGGCAGGATGCGGTAATCAGGGCCGCCATCACCCTGAAACTCAACACCTACGACGACACCGGCGCCATTATCGCCGCCATGACCACCTCGATCCCTGAGGCGGCCAACACCGTACGCAACTGGGATTATCGTTTCTGCTGGCTGCGTGATTCCTACTTTGTGGTCAATGCCCTGAATCGCCTGGGAGCAACCAAGACCATGGAGCGTTACCTGGGCTATCTGGCCAACATCTCTGCCGCAGCGCCGGGGGGCAGGCTGCAGCCGGTCTACGCCATTGACGGCAAGGCGCATCTGGAAGAACAGATTGTAGAAAGTCTGCCCGGTTATCGGGGGATGGGGCCGGTCAGGCGCGGCAACCAGGCCTTTGAACAGATTCAGCATGATGTCTATGGTTCAGCTATTCTGGCGGTAACCCATATCTTTTTTGATAAACGCCTGCTGCGCTGCGGTGATGCCGCCCTGTTTCAGCGCCTTGAATCATTAGGAGAAACCGCCCGTCAGGTCTTTGATCAACCTGACGCAGGGTTATGGGAACTGCGTGGCACTGCCCGCGTTCACACCTTTTCCAGTGTAATGTGCTGGGCTGCCTGTGATCGACTGGCCCTGATCGCCCAGCGGCTGGGATTACAGGACCGAATCAGGTACTGGCGTGATCATGCTGATCATATCTACACCACGATCTATCGCAGGGCCTGGAATGAAGATAAACAATCCTTTGTGGCCTCCTTTGAAGGAGATGCCATGGATGCCAGCCTGCTGCTGCTGCATGATGTCGGATTCCTCTCTGCCGATGACCCCTGTTTTGTCTCCACCGTCAGCGCCATTGAAAAGGAGTTGAAGCGGGGCGACTACATCTACCGCTATGTTGAAGCAGACGATTTTGGCGAGCCGGAAAACGCCTTTCTGGTCTGCACCTTCTGGTATATTCATGCCCTGGCCGCCCTGGGACGTATGGAAGAGGCACGCAGCCTGTTTGAAAACCTGCTCACCAAAAGAAACCGGCTGGGTCTGCTGGCTGAACATATTGACCCTCGCACCGGTGAATTATGGGGCAACTTTGTCCAGACCTACAGCATGGTGGGCTTAATCAACTCGGCCATCCGCCTCAGCAAACGCTGGGACACGGCGTTTTAGCAGGGCGTTGAAAATCGTCAGATCAGAAAGGAGGAGAGATGCTCCTGTACAGATTTCTGATACTATCCATTGTGGTACTGCTGACATCTTCCGGTATCTCCAATGCCGCCCCAAAGAAAAAAACCGACGTTCCCCCAGCGGCTGAAGCACCGGTAGCGACACTGCAACCGCTCGTCAAAGAGCCGGTGCTTTTGGGCGAAAAAACCATCCTGACAATCTCCACCGGTGTATTCTCCTTTACCCCGCGGGAGCGGGCCAGGGCCATTTCGGAGCGTCTTGACAGGGTCAGCCATGATCGCCTGCTGCCGGTTGACAAGGTGGTGGTGGTGGAGGCAGAGACCACCAGCGACATCGTGCTGCATGACCGGGTGTTGATGACCGTGACCGAGGCCGACGCCAAGGCAGCCGACAAGTCCCGTCAGGCCCTGGCGCAGGAACATGCCGATACGATCAGGTCTGCCTTGACCACGTTCCGTTCGGAACGCAGTGTCAAGAACCTGCTGATTGACCTGGCCCAGGCTCTGGGGGTAACGCTGGTGCTGGTACTGCTGCTGCTGGGTATCAGGCGGGCATTTCCCTGGCTGCAGAGTAGGATCACCGCCTGGAAAGGGACCTATATCCGTACCCTCCGCTTCCAGAGCATTGAACTGCTGCATGAAGATCAGATGGTGGCCCTGCTGCTGTCAGCGGCCCGCTTTGTCAGGCTGGTGCTGGTGCTGGGGCTGTTGTACCTCTCCATCCCGCTGGTCTTGAGCTTCTTCCCGATGACCGAAGGGGTGGCGGCCCGTCTGTTAGGCTATATTGAAGCGCCGGTGGTCAAGATCTGGCACGGGGTAACCACCTATCTGCCCAATGTGTTCTTTATTCTGGTGATCACGATCTGCACCTGGTACGTAATCCGTTTCAGCCGGTTCCTGTTTCATGAGGTGGAAAAACAGAACATCTCCCTGCCCGGTTTTTACCCGGATTGGGCCATGCCCAGCTTCAAGATCACCCGTTTTCTGATCATCGCCTTTGCCGTGGTGGTGGCCTTTCCCTACCTGCCCGGTTCCGACTCGCCAGCCTTCAAGGGGGTCTCGGTCTTTCTGGGGGTGCTGTTCTCCCTGGGCTCCTCTTCGGCCATCGCCAATGTGGTGGCCGGGGTGATCCTGACCTACATGCGAGCCTTCAGCGTGGGGGATCGGGTCAAGATCGCTGATACCATGGGGGATGTGATCGAAAAGACCCTGCTGGTGACCCGTGTCCGCACATCCAAGAACGCCGACATCACCATCCCAAACTCCATGGTGCTGGGCAGCCACATCATCAACTACAGCTCTTCGGCCCAGCTGATCCTGCATACCACGGTTACCATCGGCTATGATGTGCCCTGGCGTCAGGTGCATGAACTGTTGATTGCGGCTGCCCGTGCAACCGACCGGATCGTGGTTGATCCCAAACCGTTTGTACTGCAAACGGCGCTGAACGATTTCTCGGTCAGTTACGAACTAAACGCCTATACCGATGCCCCCTCCAGTATGGCATCGGTCTACTCGGCGCTGCACCAGAACATCCAGGACCGCTTTAACGAGGCCGGGGTAGAGATCATGTCCCCCCATTACAGCACCCTGCGGGACGGTAACATGACCACTATACCGGTCGATTATCTGCCGTCCGGTTACCAGCCCCCGGCCATCCGGGTGACCAACGTAACATCATGACGCGGAGCAACCGGCCATGACCCTAGATATCATCCTCATACTGGGGCTGACACTGTCAGCGGTGATCCTGTTTGCCACTGAAAAACTGCCGGTGGATCTGACCGCCATGATCATCATGGGCGCCATGCTGTTGTCCGGTATCATCACTGCCGAAGACGCCATCGGCGGCTTCAGCAACCCGGCCACGGTAACGGTGGGGGCGATGTTCGTGCTGTCGGCCGGCCTGTTCAAGACCGGTGCCGTTAATGTAGTCGGCAACCTGCTGGCAAGGGTGGGCAAAATCAGCTTCTGGCTGGTGCTGGTGGTGATGATGCTGGTGGTTGGAACCCTGTCCGCCTTTATCAACAACACAGCGGCTGTGGCGATCTTTCTGCCGGTGTCCCTGGCCATTGCACGTGACTGCAAGGTGGGGTCGGGGCGGTTGTTAATGCCGCTTTCCTTTGCCTCCATGTTCGGCGGGGTTTGCACCCTGGTGGGCACCTCCACCAACATTCTGGTCTCTTCCATTGCCGAGCGCCACGGTCTGGCACCGATCGGCATGTTTGAACCAACGCAGCTTGGCCTGATTTTTTTTGCTGTCGGTGCTGCCTATATGCTGCTGCTGGGGGTGCGGATGATTCCCGACCGGGCCAGCGGCGAAGAACGCGGCCAAGTCTTTGGCAGCGGCGAGTATCAGACCGAGATTGTGCTGGAGCCGGAGGCCCGTTCAGTGGGCACTGTACTGACACAATCACCTCTATTAAAGGACCTGGTTATCAGAGGTATCGATGTCTTCCGTGACGGCAAGCGTCTAGATGAACCGGCCGACACATTACTGCTGCAGACAGGTGATCACCTGAAAGTCCGCTGTGATCTGGAAAATTTCCGTAAACTCAAGGAACGACGCGGTATCGCCCTCCGTCAGCAGGGTGGCGCGGCAAAGAGCGAAGAGGCGGTGCTGGTGGAGGCGGTGGTAGCCCCCGGCTCCACCCTGGACGGTCGCAGCCTTCAGCAGGCCCGCTTCCGGTCGCGCTACGGACTGCAGGCCCTGGCCATTAGGCACCGCAACAATGTCAGACATGAAAACCTTGAAGATATTCGGCTCAAGGCAGGCGATGTGCTGCTGTTTGAGGTGGAGCAACACCACCTGGACCAGCTGCGGGAGGATCGCACCTTTGTGCTGGTATCCCAGGTTGAACTGCCGGTATTTCGCAGGAGCCGGATGCTGACCGCTGTGGCGATCGTTACCGGGGTGGTGGCGGCAGCGGCCTCAGGTTTTATCCCGATTGTGGCCGGGGCGATCGTCGGCTGCATCCTGTTGGTGATGACCCGCTGCATCACCCTGGATGAGGCCTATAGATCGATTAACTGGCAGGTAATCTTCCTGCTGGCCGGAGTACTGACCCTGGGAACCGGTCTAGAGAAGACTGGCGCAGCCCGCCTGCTGGGTGGCCTGATGGTAGAAACCCTCGGCAGTCTGGGGCCGATGGCCCTGGTCTCAGGCATCTATCTGGCCACTTCGATCCTGACCGAACTGATGTCCAACAACGCCACAGCTGCGCTTTTGGCACCGATCGCCATTGCTGCGGCAGAGAGCCAGGGGATCGACTCGCGGCCACTCCTGATGGCGATCACCTTTGCCGCCTCGGCCAGCTTCATGACCCCGGTGGGCTACCAGACCAACACCCTGATCTATGGGCCGGGCCAGTTCCGCTACGCCGATTTTCTCAAAGTCGGCACACCACTCAACATCCTGTTCTGGATCCTGGCAACCATTTTCATTCCGCGTTTCTGGCCATTTTAAAGGAGTACCTACATGCAGACTCTACTGAGCCAGGCCCGGGCAGCGCTTGAGATCAAACTGATCCAACTCGGGGAAACACCGATCACCCTTGCGGCGCTGTTCAAGCTGGTGATCCTGCTGCTGCTCCTGTTCTACCTGTCTGGCAGGCTCAGGGTGTTGATCACCGACCGGCTGCTGGCCCGCACCCGGATGGAGCTGGGGGCACGCCAGGCAGTCGGCTCCATTATACGCTATCTGGTGGTGGTGATCGGTCTGGTGGTGATCCTGCAGACCGCCGGCATTGACCTGACTGCCCTGAATGTGCTTGCCGGCGCTGTTGGCATCGGCCTGGGCTTTGGTCTGCAGAATATCGTCAACAACTTCATCAGCGGGTTGATAATTCTGTTCGAGCGGCCGATCAAGGAGGGAGACCGGATCGTGGTGGGGGATGTGGAGGGAGATGTGACCCATATCGGCGGCCGCAGCACCACAGTGGTAACTAACGACAACATCAGCATCATCGTGCCCAACTCCAATTTCATAACTGAAAATGTAATTAACTGGAGCCACAACGACCGCAAGGTGCGCTTCAAGATTCCGGTCACTGTGGCTTACGGCACGGACATTGAATTATTAGAAAAACTGCTGCTACAGGTGGCGGTCGAATGCCCAGATGTACTGCAGGAGCCGCCCCCCGGCACCCGGCTGATGGCCTTTGGTGATTACGGCCTGCAGTATGAGCTGCGGGTCTGGAGCACCACCTTGATCCACCGCAAAGGGGTATTGATCAGCAAGCTGAACCGGGCCATTTACAGCAGCTTTAACGAATATGGTATTGAGATTCCCTACCCTCGTCAGGATGTTTCCATCCTGAACACCAGGAAAGGCAGACCGGATCTCATTGCAGACGGTTCCCCTCCACTGCTATGATAAAGACATTTTGCAACTGCCTGGCTTAAAGGAGACTACACTATGTTCAAACGAATGAGCCTGTTCATGACCACCAACCTGGCAATCGTCTTTGTTTTAAGTATTGTCCTCAACCTGCTGGGGATCGGACCGATGCTGGATCAGCAGGGTCTTAACATGGGCAGCCTGATCGCCTTTGCGGCGGTGTTCGGCTTTGGCGGGTCACTGATCTCGCTGGCAATCTCCAAGTGGACCGCCAAGCGGATGACCGGCGCCCGGGTGATCACCGATCCATCCAGCGAGCTGGAACGCTGGCTGGTGGAGACTGTGCGTCGTCAGGCCCTGAAATCAAACATCGGCATGCCGGAGGTGGCAATTTACGATGCCCCGGATCCCAACGCCTTTGCCACCGGCATGAACCGCAACAACGCCCTGGTGGCGGTCAGTACCGGGCTGTTGCAGGTGATGGACCGCAGCGAGGTGGAAGGGGTGCTGGCCCATGAGGTGAGCTACGTGGCCAATGGCGACATGATCACCCTGGCCCTGATCCAGGGGGTGGTGAACACCTTTGTAATCGTGGCCTCGCGGGTGGTTGGCTACCTGGTGGACCGGATCATCTTCAAGACCGAACGGGGAC
>NZ_JAOTRZ010000111.1 GCF_030247655.1 Trichlorobacter sp.
GGCGTCGATCTTGTCGAGCTTCTCCGTCTGCTCCGGCGTCGGCGCGCCGCGCCGCAGCAGGTGGGTGAGGCCGATGATGGCGTTCATTGGCGTGCGGATCTCGTGGCTCATGTTTGCCAGAAATTCGCTCTTGGTGGTGTTGGCTGTCTCGGCAGCTGCCATGGAACGCAATAGTTCATCTTCGGCACGCTTGCGCTCAGTGATATCACGTACCATCCCTACAAACAGGAAATCATCCCCGGTGGGAAGCAGGCTAAGGCGTACTTCTGCCGGAAAGCAGCTGCCGTCCTTGCGTCGGTGGACGGTTTGCAGGGTCAGGGGAAACCGGGCAGGGTCGGTCTTTGCCAGACTCCAGGTCTGCTCTAATGCCTGCGGGTTGAACTGGTTGTCCAACAGAGACACGTTAAGCGTCAGCAGTTCATCAAGCGTATAGCCTGTTTGACAACAGCAGACCTGATTGACGCTTAGTATCTTGCCACTGTGATCGTGGATATAAATAGCGTCTCCAGCATTTTCTATCATTGAGCGAAACCGCTGTTCGGTCTGTCGTAGAGCGTCTTCACGCTGTTTTAATGTATCAAGCATGGCATTTATTGCACAACCAAGCCTGCTTGCCTCATCATTGCCGGTAAGCTGCACACGCACATCCGGGTTACCTGTCTCAACCTGATCAACCACCTCTTGAATCAGGTCAAGCCGACGGGTCAGATAGCTGGCGGTAACCGTAGCAAACAGGGAAACCAGCAGAATTGCAACCAGAGCAAGGTACAAGCCATTCTGGCGAATATCTGCAATATCAGCATCAAGGATTTTGCCACATAATCCTATCCGCACCCAGCCGATTGTTTTTTCACCGAGCAGGATAGGATTGCTGACATCCACCATATGATGGCTTTTCTGCAGGATCTGAAAGTCTGCATCCTTAGGGAGATCAGTCAGATAAAGGCCGATCCGGCTCTGTTCGTTGTGGGCCAATACCTGACCACGGGAATCCAGCACCATGGCATGGGCAAGATCAGGATAGCGGCTAAGGCCGTTTATGATTTCCTGTAGTCCACTGTAATCACGGGAGGCAACCCAGACCGATGATGATGCGGAGATGCTCTGGACCAGGGAGGTTGCTTGCGAGACATGCTGCTTTAAGGCGGCTGCCTCCTGACGTCGGGTCATTTCCAGCACAAACAGCGTCATCAAGATGGCCATTATCAGTGTCATGCCAACAATCATACGGCGCCGTAGTGTGCCTAGAAGCAGCCATGCCAGCCTCTCGGACATCATTTTTTCTCCACAGGGCGTACCTGTTTTTCAAAGGCAGCCACATAGTCCAGTACCTTTTGATAACTGGCGTTATCAGCGGCATGGAATTGAGCGGTGGCCATGGCGCTTAGAATTGTGCGTCCTTCTGCCGATTGAGACAGCTCAAGCAGCACTCTTCTAACCTGCTGGCTGATAGCCGGTGGCACCGTAGTACGAGCCATTACCGAGTTATTCAGGAGATGGGGGGTCTCCCAGAGCAGATGAAGCTGTGCGGCTTCCTTGGGATGGTCCTGCTGGAACAGCCGCCAGGGAACCGGCCAGGTGACACCAACAGCAGATTGTCCTAAATAGGCGCTCATGATGGATGATTCCTGAGATCCCACATAGATGTTGGTAATATCCCGGTTAACGTTAATGCCATGACGGTGCAGGAAAAACTGCGGCATAATGCAGGCTGCCAGAGCCGTGTGGGAAGGATAACTAACCGTTTTGCCCTTGAGATCCGCCGGTTTTTTGATGTTACTGTCTTTACGGGCAATAAAGATCCCCTTGAAGTCTTCTGCGTCGCCAGCCATGGCAATCACCTGATAGCCGGATTTCATTGCCTCAAGTGTCTGCCAGGGGTTGGGTAACAGGAATTCAGGACTTCCGCTGCGGAATTTTTCTTCATAGGCCTGATAATCCCGTGAGGCTTCAAGTTCAAAGCGTGCTTCCGGGATCTGGGAATTAATCTGATCGATCAGTGGCTGATAGGCTTCAGCAAGTTTTGCCGGGTTGTGCAGGGGGTGGACTGCAAAGCGGTAGACCGGCAGAGAGGCAGCAGCAGGTGTTTTGCTGTACTGCAACGGCTTTTCAGCGGGTTGACGATTACAGCCCACCAGCAACAGGGCTGTAAAAAATACCATAAGTCCGAAGAAGACTGATGGAAACCAGGGAACTCGTGCAACGGTATCGGGCATAGCAGATGTCGTCATGAGGTCTGCTCCTTATCTGTTACCGTATAAAGAGTACCGCAGGTCAACGGTGTGTCAAGCAATGTAACGTATGATCTCCGTAATTATCAGGGCCAGAGTGGGCAGTCAATTCCCAGACACTCTTTGTTTCGGGCCATCTGGGAACAGGCAAATGGCTCTATCGCTGGCAGGTCAAGCTGCCACAGCTCTGCAGCAAGCCGCATTCCTGTTCGCAGGGCGATCCAGCAATCACGCTGGCAGCAGCGGGCTGCCTCATAGCCTGCTATCTCGGACAGCACCTGCTGGACTACCCCTTGGACGGTCTGACGGGCGGTAGCCTTAAGCGGCGTTGCCTCCAGCAGAACACTGAAGCCGATACCGATGCCGGTGGCGGCACCGCAGATCCCCATGAAGCCGCAACTACCGCCACTGACTTCACCACCACGCTGGATCGCGGCATGCAGCTGTTCTGCCATAACCGGATGCCCGGCACTGCGCAGACAAGACAGCAAAACCCCTGGCACCAGGGCATGGTACTGGGGGCCGTGGAGCGGCATGGATGGATGCTGACGGATTTCATGCATCAGCTGGATCGGGTCAGTGGTGTCTGACATCGTGCAGAGGTGTTCAATCAACTCCAGCGCATCACCGGTATGGCAGGAATCACAGACAAAATGCCCCTGCTGACAGCAGGCGTTGGCTGACAACGTTGTGCCGCAGAAATGACAGCTCTGCTGCTGCTCAGTGGCATGGTAGACCAGTGGTGCACCGCAGACCAGGCAACCGCTGTCATGTTGAACAGTGGAAGTAGATGCTTTGGCGCGCCCTTCCGGCGGTAGTGCGCAGTTGGCGCCAGCCTCAATGGTTACATTGGTGACAAAACCGTGGCTATCCAGATGCCAGACCTGATCGCCAAGCAGATCAGCATCAGGTTGGGGAATGACAGCGGTCTGGCCAGGACGCAGCCAGATGCCGGAAGCAGTTAGCAGACCTGCTGCCGGGCCGGGATACAGCACGGTTACAGACGTGGTTACAGTCTCCGGCTTGATGATACTGAAGGTCAGTGAGTAGAAGGGGTGTTCCTGAACCACCCGGTACGGTAACCGCTTGATGACCGTAAAACCGACAAAGCCGGTTTCTTCCAGAATACCCAGCAGGTCTTTCTGGGGCAGGGCGCCGCTGATACATTCGCCCCGCAGGGTTTCATCATTCAGGATAGCCGCATCAGGCTCAGTCTCGCAGACCACATCCGCTGCCACCAACCTGCCGCCCGGCTTCAGGATACGCAGAATTTCTGCAAAGGTACTGCGTTTGTCAGCAGACAGGTTCAGCACGCAGTTGGAAACCACCAAATCCTGTGAGTTGTCAGCAACAGGGATTGATTCAAGAAAGCCTTTTAAAAACTGCAAGTTTCTGTAGCCAAGCGCCTGTTGAACTTCAACTGCTCCCTGTTGAGCCAGATCAAGCATCGGCTCCAGCATATCAATGCCGGTGACCATGCCTTCTTTTCCCACCAGACGGGCAGCTATAAAACATTCCACACCGCTGCCACAGCCCAGATCCACCATATACTCACCTGGTTTGAGGTTGGCATCCAGCACCGGACTGCCGCAGCCGTAGCCACGGAAGCGATAGGCAGGGGGAATATGCACCATCATCTGCTGGTCATAGTGAACCGGATTCAGGATCTCCAGACGCTTGTCTCCAGCAGCATCAGCATAGTAGCTGCCCACCTGACTGCGGCTGTCAGTTGGCGCTTCAAGCGATAGCAGACAGTTGGTGTGGCAGAGCGCCACCGGGCCGTGGGAACCGCAGCTGACCAGCAGTTCACCCATCTTGAGGCGCAGGCCGGGTAGTGCCGCTTCAGGAAGCCTGACAGCAGCCTGCTTGATCAACTGCAGAGCCAGCTGTTCAAACAATGGCTGGTAGGGATCAGTACCGATAAAACTGCCTGCATGATGGTAGCAATGATCAAGATCGCCACCGCCCAGCAGAAAACGCCAGGGATCGGAAAGGCTGACAACACTGGTTTTCCTGATAGTTGACAGCACCCGGCTTTGCTGCCAGGCCGACAAAAGCCCCTGATCCAGTGGCGTTGCCAGCTCCGCAAGACCGATGGTGGCTGCTGAGGGGTAGAGCTGATTGTCCGGTCCAATGGCTGCGGCTTCCCAGCCTGCACTGGAACCGTCGTGGATCGTGCCGGGCGGTGAGAAGATCTGTGTCTTCAGGTTCTCGATGTTGTCGATGGTAATGCCACGTTCATCTGCCCGTTGCAGGGCATTAAGCACCGGCTGCAGCAGTTCCAGCGGCTGCAGATGCTGTGCTGCACTGCCCCGGCCACGAATAAAGTGCCACATCAGGTGCAGGGTGGTCGCCCCTTGATCCGCGGCATAGTCAACCAGCCAGACCAGGTCCCGGGCATTTTCTTTGGTGACACAACAACTCAGGGTAAAGCGCCAGCTCTGTTGCCCCAGCCAGGCAAGCTGCTGTTCCAAACGACTGAAGCTGCCCGTTCCCCGCAGACCGTCATGGTGTTCAGGCTGGCCGTCCAGGCTGATCTGCAGGTGAATCCGCTCACGGGGCCAATCCTTATTCAGTTTGTCCGCCACAAGCAGGCCGTTTGTCAGGATGGCAATCCGGCTGCCCGGTATGGTCAGGATATGGTTGATCAGGTTGGCAAAATCAGGATGCACCAGTGGTTCGCCACCGGTCAGGGCAAACAGACGACAGCCTTGGGCTGCCGCATCATCTACATGCTGCTTCAGTTGGTATAATGCTAGCTGTTGTCCCTGATTCGGGCCTGAACTGAACAGGCAGTGGCTACAGGACAGATTGCAACGGTCGGTGATATGCAGCCAGAGTTCCTTTAATTGTGGCGTGCTGCCCAACAATGTAGAACGGCCAGAATACTGATTCTGGGGATAATCCGGCAGACGTTGCAGAAAGCTCGCATGTTCAAGAGAGTGATCATTCTTGCCTGCTGCCAGCTGTTGCAGCAACTCGTCTCCGCTGGTTGTCGGTACAAACCAGGAAGGACGGTCAGGGCAGAGCCAGATTGCGGTGTCAGCCGTATGAAAACGGGTCCAACGGGATGGATCAAAGGTCATTGATTATTCCTGAATAGTTATTACGTGAGAATGATGCAGCAGTTCTGCCTGTAGAGCTGCGCCTAATGCGCCAACAATGGATGGATGGTCAGGCACCAGCACCGGCACCCCCAGTTCCTGCTCAAGCAGTGCAACCATGACCTTGTTGTTGGCAACACCACCTGAAAAGACCAGGTGATCTCCGAAACCGACTTTGCGTACCATGGTGGACAGACGATTGGCAACAGCCAGATGCACAGAACGTGCAATTTCTGCAGGAGGCATGCCGCTGTTTTTGAGTGATACCACCTCTGACTCAGCAAACACCGCACACATGCTGTTGATCGGGGTGGCCTGCTCAACAGCGGCAGCAGCTGCGCTGAACTCTGCCATACTGTACCCCAGTGAGACCGCCATCATCTCCAGAAAACGTCCGGTACCGGCAGCACATTTGTCATTCATCTGAAAGTTCTGAACCTTGCCTGCTTCATTCAGGGCAATTACCTTTGAATCCTGGCCACCGACATCCAGAATGGTTCTGCATGCCGGAAAAAAGTAACGTGCCCCCATGGCATGGGCCTTTATTTCAGTGATGACATCTACTTCAGCATGTTGTTGTACCAGGTGTCGTCCGTAGCCGGTGGCAACAGCCCGCGTTGGTGAGTGTTCTGCCAGATACCGTAATGCCTGCTGATGAGGTTCAAAGCTGCTTTCAACCACACTATGAAAAGTAATGGCGCCCTGTTTGAGCGCCACCACCTTGATCGTCCGAGAACCAAGATCAATTCCTACCTTCACTACTAGCCCCCGATCTGCTCGATAAACGCCTCAACCCTGGTCTTGAGTTGCCCAACATCATCTGGTGAGTAATCAGATTCAATTGCCATGAACGGAATACCGCGCTCTTCACAGGCCTTGCGCAGTTTAACCGCCTCAATATTGTAGGTATGGCAGAACTGCAGGCAGTAATCAATAATCCCCTGAGCGCCGGACTCTTCATATTCCTTCAGCACCTGATCAATCCGCTCGGTATTGGGGGTAAAACAGGAACAGTCGATCTTCATGTACCGTTCAGTCAGGCGCTCAAGCTGTTGTTCCTGTGTGGTTGAGCTTTCATCAATCAGGTCCTTGTAATAGCGGGTACCGATGCAGCTCTCCTCATTGACCACCACAGCGCCAGAGGTTTCAATGATGTTGTGCAGTTTCCAGTTAGGCAGTGCCATCGGGGTGCCGGACACCATGATTCGCGGGGTGGAGGCTGGAGCAACCGCAATACCCTGTTTGATCCGTTCATCCAGCTCATCACAGAGGGTATGCACCTGTTCCACAAAACGGTTCGGCTCGTCATAGAAGGCGATCTGCTCGATCAACAGCATATCCTTGCCACTGATGGGTGATGGGTTATGGTGGCGCAGGTTATTTAACCGTTGCAATGCCTTACGTTTGGCGTTGATGGTGACAATGGCCTGCGAAAGTTCTTCAAAGCCGGTTTCTGTGCCGGTAATCTTGTCCACAGCCGCCTTGAAATCCTTGACTTCATCCAGCCAGAGTGCCTTGTCTTTTTCCCGCTTCATCTGAGGAATTTCCATTACATGGGTCGGCACGTATTCGTCCAGCAGTTCCCAGGTCTTTTTCTTGGCATCGCAAGTGGTTACGCCATAGACAAAGTCCACGGCCTGAAAGTAAGGGCAGATCTTGCCCACCTTGAAGCCAAAGGCTGACTTGACCATGGGACAGATATTGCGGGGCAGCACTTTTTCTGCATCAGCAATGGAACCCTGGGCACCACCGCACAGACCAACACAAATGCCGCCAGCAGCCACCACCACCTCTTCAGGGATATAGACGCAGAAGGTGCCGATTACCGGCTTGCCTGCATCCTTGGCAGCCATTAACTCATGAATGCGCCCGGTGTGGATGTTCTCCACCATGCCATCAAAATAGGCCATCTTTGCCGGACGGTTCTTCTGAGAGAGGAAGATATTGGTATAGGCCTGGGTCAGCATGGCCGGCATACCGGAAAAACGGGGGACATCCATGCCCAGTTTTTCCCAGAGTTGTGGATCGGATTTTACTTCAAATGCGCTCATGTACGGTTCTCCCTCAATTGAAATAATGGAGACCGAACATAAAAGTGAGAGCTCGGTAAGTCAAATGCATAATATCAATATTAAAGATGGTTGTGATTGTAATTTGCGATAGTGTCAGTGGTCAGGCTGATCTGAATTTTGCATACAGGGCAGGTATCAGGGCAAACAGTCCCAGCAGGGCAAAGGAACCCAGCACCCGGGGGGAAGCGATGTCGGACAGGTTGTTAATGGTGGCCAGGCTTGCCCCGGCGTTGACAAAGACAAAACCGCCAGGAATGATGCCAAAAAAGGTGCCCAGTACAAAGGTGCGTAAGGGCAGGCGGGTTAATCCTGCCGCAAGGTTGATCAGGAAGAACGGAAAAACTGGAACAAGTCTTAAGAACAACAGGTAGTTGATGCCTCGATCTTCAAGTTCTTTGTTGATTTTTTCCAGCTTGCTGCCAAAGCGGTTGAGCACCGCCTCACGCAGCAGATAGCGGGTAATCAGAAAGGAGAAGGTGGCGCCAATGGAGGCGGCAGTAACCGCGTAGGTGGTGCCCAGTAACGGGCCAAAGACCGCTCCTGCTGATAACGAGAGAATCACTGCTCCAGGCAGTGCCAGAGCGGTTTGGATGATGTAGATAGCCATGAAGGCAGCCACCATCAGCAGGGTATGATCTGCATAGAAGGCCAGCAGTAGTTGCCGATTGGCTTTCAGGCTTTCAAGGGTCAGAAAGCGGCCCAGATCAAGGTAAAAGAACAGGGCCACCGTGGCCAGGCTGATAAGGATCAGGATGATTTTTTTGCTATTCACAGTGCTCTCCGAACAGGGGTGGTTTCAAAGGGGATACGCAACAGGCGCCAGAATCCCAGTTCCTTCTGGTTACGGTATTCATGCAGCCCGATAGTCATACCGGTGTGCCCTTCTTTGGGTTGATCCCGGTAGGTTCCCAGCAGGCGATCCCACCAGGGCTGGCTGAAGCCGAAGTTGCTGTCGGTTTCCCGGGGGATCACCGAGTGATGGACACGGTGCATATCAGGGGTAATGACAAGCAGACGCAACCAGCGATCAATCGACAACGGAATGGACAGATTGGCATGATTGAACATGGAAGCGGCATTCAGCAGTATCTCAAATAACAGCACGGTCAGTGGAGCTATGCCAAACAGTAGCACCACAGCCATCTTGATCAACAGCGATAGAGCAATTTCAAGCGGATGAAAGCGGGTGCCGCTTGAAACATCCAGATCAAGGTCCGTATGGTGCATCCGGTGTAGACGCCAGAGCAGCGGTATCCGGTGAAACAGGCGATGTTGCAGATAGATGATCAGATCCAGCAATACCAGCCCCAGCAGCAGTTCTGGCCATCCCTTGATACCTACCAGATTGAAGAGCCCCCAGTTGTGTAATTGTGCCGTGGCTGCCAGCGAGACCGGCACCACCGGGAACAGCAGACGAACAACCAGTGAATCAACAACAATAATACCGATATTGGCCTGCCAGCGCTTGGCTTTTACTGCGGTGAGTTTCCGTCTGGGCCAGACCGTCTCGGCCAGTGCCAGCAGGACAAACAGGCCAATAAAAACAGCCAGACGCAGCGTATCTGGTGAAACAGGCAATGACATTACTGTCTCTGCCATTTCAGCCAACCAGCCGGCAGCTTTTTAAGCAGTGGCGTCAGGCGGGTGCGGTTATAGG
>NZ_JAOTRZ010000112.1 GCF_030247655.1 Trichlorobacter sp.
CATGCCCTGGTTGAAACAGGCCATTGCCGAATTTCTGGGGCCTTATGAATGAGTATCAGCAGATATTCAGCACCATCAACCTCGGCCTGGTGGTACTTGACCGTGAACTGAACGTCAGCGCCTGGAGCCGCTGGATGGAACTGCACAGTGGAATGCCTGCAGAAAAGGTAGTTGGTCAACCGGTCTGCGACCTGTTTCCCTCCCTGTGTGACAACAGCTTTATCCGGATTGTCAAAAGTGTCTTTGCCTTTGGCAATTACGCTTCCTATTCCCAGAAACTGCATAAACATCTCTTCCCCATGAAGAACCCCCACGGGTCTTCATCCATATTCCCCTGGATGCAACAGAACTGCACCTTTGGACCATTGCGGAATGCAAACAAAGAGATAATTGCCGTGTACATTTCTGTGCAGGATGTAACTGACTTTGTCATGTATGAGCACAAACTGATCCTGATGGCAAAGATCGACAGTCTGACCGGGATCTACAATCGCCGTTATCTTGACAGCCGACTGGCTGAAGAGATCGAACGTTCCCGACGGCATGGCAACCCGTTAAGCATCCTGATGCTGGATATCGACCACTTCAAAAAAATCAACGACACCCACGGCCACCTCTGCGGAGATTATGCCCTGCGCAAAATCTCAGAACTACTGCAGGAGCTGGTACGGACCTCAGACATCCTGGGGCGTTACGGCGGCGAGGAATTCTGTTGCATCCTGCCTGAAACACCTTTTGAACAGGCCGTTGTACTGGCTGAACGTTGCCGGGAGCAGATTGCTGCTAACCAGTTTTCCTGTACCGACCATCAGACCAACGTGACCATAAGTATAGGGGTCACCGGCTTGCACCGGGATGACTCACTGGACAGCATCATCAAGCGGGCCGATGATGCTCTTTACCAGGCCAAGCGAGAAGGCCGTAACCGGGTCTGCAGCTGCCCTGCTCCATCAGAACCCAACCCATGATGGATGAATTAGCCGAGATACGGGAAGCCTTTGCCCTGGAGTCAGTTGAGATGCTGGCTGAAATGGAATCAGCGTTGTTGATCCTTGAGGCGCAGCCCACGGTTGGAGACGACTTTAACCGGCTCTTCCGTGCAGTCCATACGATTAAAGGTTCTGCAAGTATTGTTGCTGCCGACCAGGTGGAGAGTTTTTGCCACGCCCTTGAACATCTATTGGTCCAGGTACGGGAAAACGAGCTCCCGCTGACCAAAGAGCTGCTGACCCTCTGCCTGCAGTGCCATGACCATATCAGGGCGTTGATTGCCGCCTTTGAAGCCTCAAACGCCCAGCTCCCCCCCCGCCATGAACAGCTCGTTACCCTGATCACCCAGTGGCAGCCTCCTGTAGTAATTGAAACCATAGCCCAGCCAGAGCAAGAACAACTTCTGCCAACAGAAGAGGCAAGCACAGAAGAATCAGCAGCAGCTCAAAAAGTGGTGAGGGTTGATGCCCAGAAGCTGGATCAGCTGATCAATCTGGTGGTTGAACTGGTCACCGCCTCTTCAGAGCTGGAATCCCATGTTAAACGCCTTGGGGACAGCGCCTCCTTTGAATCAGCCTCATCAGTTTCTCTGCTGGTTAAGAAGATCCAGGAACGGGCCATGGTGTTCAGGATGGTGCCGGTGGGAGACCTGTTTCGCCGTTTTCAGCGTCTGGTACATGACCTCTCCGGCTCGTCCGGCAAGAAGATCCAGTTGCTCACCGCCGGAGCCGAAACCGAGCTGGACAAGGTTATGGCGGAACGATTGCGTGAGCCGTTGGTCCACCTGATCAGAAACGCCATTGATCATGGCATTGAACCACCCGTTGAACGGCTGGCACTTGGCAAGCCCGTCATCGGCACCATCAGGATGAACGCCTTTCAGGAGGCTGGCAGTATTGTGATTGAGGTCAGGGATGATGGCCGGGGCATCAGCCGTGAGCGGGTGCTGCACAAGGCCGTTGAACGGGGCCTGATCCGTTCCCTTGATATGGCTGATCGTGATCCACTGGCCCTGATCTTTGAACCGGGTTTTTCCACCATGGACGAAGCAACCCTGCTTTCCGGGCGGGGGGTGGGTATGGATGTGGTCAAGCGAACCATTGAAGAACTGCGTGGAAAGATCGACCTGACCAGCATAGAAGGGCAGGGGACCAGTTTCCAGCTCCGTTTGCCGCTTTCTCTGGCGCTGATTGACGGTTTCATGATCATGGTGGGCAGCGACTACTTCATCCTGCCGATGGAACTGGTTGATGAAACCATTGATCTACCGCAGGAAGCGGCTATTGAACTACGACTACGGGGCTATTTAAATGTCAGGGGTGAGGCACTGCCCTGCCTCGATCTGAATGGCATTCTGCAGCCTGACTCCCCGGTAAAGGAATCACGTTTTGTAGTGGTGGTACGTCAGGAAGGCCGGAGAGTGGGTCTGGCAGTGGATCAGCTGGTGGGCGAAGTCAAGGCGGTCATCAAACCACTGGGGCGGATCTACCGCGATGCCCGCATCATCTCCGGGGCGACCATTCTGGGAGACGGCACCATCGCCCTGATCCTGGACCTGCCGGAGCTGTTACGGATACACGGCAGCTAATCAGAACTTACAGGCTATGGGACCAGACGTTTGAACATCTACTGTTTCGCACCAAACCCTCCAAACCTCCCCTTCTCAGGGGAGACTTAAAGGCATCCCCCCTGACAGGTGTTGAGGGGGGTTAGTTTTAGCTGTTACGCCGACTAGAACTCTTTCCGATAACGGATCAACAGATACAGCGCCCCGACCCCAAACGCCAGCAAACCGATTTCCACCAGCCAGTTCATCGGCTTATCCACCCCCAACGTTATCATCGGATAGATCACCACCGAAATCAAACTGTTCACCGCAACCAGGCTCAGCAGCCATTTCATAGCAGTTATACTCCGGCAAACTGCCGAGCAGCACGCAAGAGGGTGTCTACCATGGACAGGTCATTAGCCTCACTGTAGAGCCGCAAGACCGGTTCGGTGCCGGAGGGGCGGATCAGCAACCAGTCTCCGTTATCAAACACAAACTTGAAACCATCACTGAAGTTGGTGGAGGAGACAGGCCGCCCCGCAATGGTCACAGGAGGGTCGTTCTTCAAACGCTGCAGCAGCGCCTCCTTTGCATTATTGCTGATATGGGCGTCAATCCGGCGGTAGAAGAAATGACCAATCTCATCCATGATCTCTTCCAGCTGCTGACGCAACCCCTTACCGGTCATTGCAACCGTTTCCAGCAGCAACAGCCCCATCAGCACGCCGTCCCGCTCGGGGATATGGCCGCTGATACCCAGACCACCTGATTCCTCCCCGCCCATCAGGATCTGCTTATTCAGCATCAGCTCACAGATATGCTTGAAGCCGATCGGCGTCTCATATAAGGACAGATCATATTTTTGTGCCAGCAGATCGATCATCCGGGTTGATGAAACGGTCTTGACCACTCCGCCCGACAGCCCCTTGCGCTCCACCAGATGCTTCAAGAGCAGGGTAAAGATGGCGTGGGATGAAAAGAACTCGCCCCGCTCATCCACTGCCCCGATCCGGTCTGCATCACCATCCAGTGCCAGGCCAACCCGGTAACGACCAGCTGCCAAAAGTCCGCACAGCTCCTGCAGATTTTCGCCGATCGGCTCTGGTGGACGTCCGCCAAAGGAAGGGTTCTGTTCAGCGTGGATTTCGTCAATCCCCAGCAAGCGATTAAAAAAGCCACTGCCTGCCCCAAACATCGGGTCTGCCACGGCAGGTATCGCTGCCTTGCGGATCGCCTCAATATCAACCAGATGCCCAAGCTGCTGCAGATAGCCGGTGGCAGCATCAAACTGTTCAATTTTACCGCCACGGCAGGCCTCTTCAAACGGGACCGAGCGGACCAGACGCCCTTCTGTTTGGTTGTAGGCAACAATCTGCTCCAGCAGGCGTGTGGTCTCTGGCCGGGCTGAACCGCCAAAGTTTTCTTTAATCTTGAAACCGTTATAGATCGGTGGGTTATGGCTGGCAGTAATCATGACACCGGCCCCGGCCTGTAACGCCTTGGCCGCCCAGGAAACCGCCGGTGTCGGCGCAACATCATCACACAAAAATACCCTGATATCATTACCAGCTGCTATTTCAGCCACACGGCAGGCAAATTCTCGCGACAGAAAACGACGGTCATAGCCCACCACCAATCCCTGATCCGCCAGCCCTTCGCGGGTCATCCAGTCCATGGTGGCCTGGGCCACCAGCCCCAGATTATCAAAGGTAAACTCACGGGCAATCACCCCGCGCCAGCCGTCGGTTCCGAACTTTATTTCCGTCATCCCTTTTCTTTCCCTTCCATCTTATAGATCCAGACCAGCAGTTCTGCTACCGCTCTATATAACTCAGCCGGGATATGTTCGTCCAGATTCACCTGCATCAGCAAAGTCACCAGTTCCGGCGACTCATGCACATAGACACCGGCCTCTTTGGCGCAGGCAATAATCGCCTCAGCCATAATCCCTTTGCCCTTGGCCACCACCACCGGCGCATAAAAGCCCTGTTTATAGGAGAGGGCCGCAGCCATGCGCTGATCATTAAACTGCCGTTCACGGGCCATGCTTCACCACAATACTACCAGGCTCAAGGCCTGCCGCAAGCAGCTGATCCTGCAATTCTTCACGTCCTTGCTCCAACAGACCGGCTGCACGTTCCTGGCCGGCCTCAATCACCAGATCAAGGTGGGTTCCATTCAGACTTAAGGCAACCTCTACCCTCCCCAGCTTTGGCAGGGTCAAGGCAAGTGAGGTTTCCCAGGGGGCGGCCTGCTCCTGCTCATCACCGCCACGTCCCCTGCCTTCCCGATCCTTGATACGCCACTCCATCGGCTGTCCGGGAAACAGTTCGCCATGAAAGAGCAACTGACTGGTCTGAAGGGCTGCCAGCTGTTCCTTGACAATCGCCATGGTACGCGGGTCGCTGCCTTCCTGCGCCCCCTGCGCCACAACCGGTCGCCCCTCATGGGGAGGCACTGAAAGCTTCCCCTGTGGCTCCTGCAACAGCTTTTCCAGAGAGTAGTCACCGCTGAACCAGCGGGAAAGATGGGCCTCATAAAACAGACCGCTTTCCTTCAGCCCCTGTTTCAAGACCTGCTCCAGCTGGGCAGGGTCAGAGGGTGTCCCCTGCAGCAGGGTACGCAGTATCCCCAATCCCTCTTTAAGCGGTGCCGACTGATCCTGCATCCCCAGCAGGGTGCTGACCCAACGACCGGTCTGGCTGACCAGTGCATCGCCGCCTTTGCCATAGCGCACCAGCAGAAAGGTGGGCGGTTCCTCACCAACAAAGAACAGATTCAGACCATCGCCAGCCTTCATCCCTTTGGGTAGCAGCACCTCCATGGCCTGACCACCCACCTGGATCATGAACCGGCCACCTCCCAGCGATTGCAGTACATCACCACGTAACTGCTGACCGACCTGAAAACTTTTTGACGCATCAGCCGAAATCTGCGGTTCAAGCAGGGCTAACCGGTTTCCCTGCATCAGCGACTGCAACAGCTTCAGCACACTATCATCAAGTTTTCCTTCCGCAGCCGGAACCGTGCGATTCTGCAAAGAACGGGCAGACAGGCTGGCTGATGCACCATAGGTCATCGCCTCATCCAGAATCGCTGCCAGGGCAGAAGAACCGGCTGGCAGACTGCTGACCACCTGCTGCAGACGCCCCATAATGGCACGCTGGGCATCACCCTGCCCTTCTTCCTTGCTTACCAGAGCGCTGAGCCAACGGGCGGCATCACTTACATTGCTGGGCTGTTCCTGAACAGGCTGGCCCAACAGGGCAAACACCAGCTTTGGATGTTGTGTCACCAAGGCGAGACGCAGGATCTCGCCCTGCGCCACCGGCTTTGACAGCTGCAGCTCCAATGACTCACCAGCCAGTTGCACCAACACCCGACCACCGGGCAAGCGCCCCTGCACCAGGGCATTGGCCTCGTCACCCGGCTGAAGCGGTAATGGTGCCAGCGGTTGATTAGCCACATCAACCAGGGTCAAACGTGCCCGCTGAGCCAGATTCAACAGCAGTTTGGAGGCGGTATCCTCAAAAGCAGCGGTTGCCCGGCCACCCAGGCCTGTTGAGGCAGAGGGGGGCTGGCCAGCTTCATCCCCTACATTTTTCCCTGGCTGATCAAGCAAACCGCCCGGCGCCACGACAACGGCCCGCCCATCAGTCCGATAGGTCAGAAAATCATCCAGAAAACCGGCCAGTACACTGGTCTGCCCGCTTGATTGCCGTAGCAGATCACCAATACTTTGCAGAGATGAACGCTGGCTTGGTTGTGAGAACTGTTCGTTTGAGACCAGCAGCGACAGCAGACGGGAGGCATCAGAAAGGCTGACCGGAGGCGCAGTTACCCCTGGACGGGCCATGGCGAAGGTTGGACGGGGATCATTGCCGACAAAGGTAAGCTCAAGGTTTTGTCCCTGACGTACCGCCATCTGCAAATCAAGCTGCAACTGCTGTCCAGCAATCTGGACCGGTATCTTGCCAGCCTGGGGCTGACCGGTCACCTCAGCCGTTATCCGCTGACCAGGCGCAAGGGAAAGCGACTGTTGCCCCCCCCAAACCGTAGTCGGTTCAGCCGGCTCTGCCGGTACAATCGCCAGGTTTGAACTGCGGGACAGCAGATCATAGACCTGCTGTTGTATGTCAGAAGGAAAGGCCATGGAATACTTATCGGCTGTCAGGACTACGTTCTGAAAAGCTTCCTATCCCCAGACCAGGTACCCCGGCTCATAGATCAGCCCCAACTCCCCGTGCCTCGGCAGTACCCGCACCACAAAGCCATAACGACCGCAGAAACGGCACTCAAGATCTCCGGCAAAGCGGTAACGACCGTTCTCCAGCGTTTCTGTCACTGACAACGGCACAATCTCACCGCCACGGATAATCCCCTGATTATCAAGCACACCAAAATAGCCTTCCACAGCCACTTCATCAGGATTTAAATTTCCCAACCTGACGGTAGCACTAACTGGCAGGCTGCTGCCCACCGCCACTGAATCACTCAGTTTGGCTTCAGTAGCCTCAATCCCTACCTGATTCCAGCTGCCAAAGACACGCTTTTTCCAGGCAGCCAGCTCCTTGGCAAGACCCAGATCATTGGCTTCAAGCCGTGCCCACTGGCGGTAGGAAGGGATATAGGAAAGCTGGGCGTATTCCTCAACCATCCGGTCGGTTGAAAAGACCGGGCAGAGCGACTGCATTGAGGCCTTCATCATGCTGACCCAATCACGGGGAATGCCGTCACCGCCGCGCTGGTAGTAGAGCGGTACCACTTCCTTTTCCAGCAGGTCATACAGGGCGCCACTCTCCACCTGATTCTGGTATTCCAGATCGGCATAGACCTCGCCTTTACCGATGGCCCAGCCGTTATTACCCTGGTAGCCTTCACACCACCAGCCATCCAGAATTGAGAGGTTCAGGCCGGCATTAAAGGCCACCTTCATGCCGCTGGTACCACTGGCCTCCATCGGTCTGCGGGGTGTGTTCAACCAGACATCCACCCCCTGCACCAGATGACGGGCCACCTCCATATCATAATCCTCGATAAAGACGATCCGATGCCGGAACCGCTCTTGGTGAGAAACCTGTACGATCTGACGGATCAGCTCCTTACCTTCGGTGTCGTGGGGGTGAGCCTTGCCGGCAAAGATGATCTGTACCGGTCGATCGGCGTCATTCAGGATCCGGTCCAGACGATCCAGATCCCGCATCAGCAGGGTGCCCCGCTTGTAGGTGGCAAAACGACGGGCAAAACCGATGGTCAGGACCTCCGGGTCCAGCACCTCATCGGCTGTGGCTATCTCCTTGGCGGTGGCACCGACCTTCTTCAACTGTTCTTTCAGGCGGCAGCGGGCAAAATCCACCAGCCGTTCACGGGTAGACTGGCGAGTACGCCAGATTTCGGCATCCGGTATCTTGCCGATCCTGCGCCAGACATTGTGGTCCGTCGGATCATCCAGCCAGCGGGTACCCAGGTAACGTACCAGCAGACTACCCATCTGACCAGACATCCAGGTACGGGTATGGACCCCGTTGGTAATGGAACTGAGCGGCAACTGTTCTTCGGGCAGTTCCGGCCAGAGGTTCTTCCACATGCCGCGGGAAACCTCGCCATGCAGCTGACTGACACCGTTGGCGTGACCGGCCAGTTTCAGGGCGAGCACCGCCATGCAAAAGCTCTCATACTGATCAGCCGGATTCTGACGACCAAGGCCAAGAAACTCATCGCGGGAAAGGTTGAATGATTTGATGTACTTGGTAAAATACTTATCCAGCATCTCGGTGGGGAAATGGTCGATTCCAGCCTCAACCGGGGTATGGGTGGTAAAGATGTTGCCCGCCCTGGTCACCTCGCAGGCCTCGCTAAAGCTAACCTTGCGTTTCTCCATCACCAGCCTGATCCGCTCCAGGGCCAGGAATGCAGCATGACCTTCATTCATATGGCAGACATTGGGGATAATCCGCAGGGCACGCAGGGCACGCACCCCGCCGATCCCCAGCAGAATTTCCTGCAGCATCCGCATTTCCTGATTGCCGCCGTACAGTTGCGAGGTAATCAAGCGATCCTCGGGGCTGTTCTCTTCCAGATTGGTATCCAGCAGGTAGAGTGGCACCCGTCCCACCTGCACCCGCCAGATATGGGCCTTGAAGTGGCGCGGACCAAACTCCAGCTCCACCTCAAAGGGACGGCCCAACTGATCACGCTCCAGGGTCAGGGGCAGATTATAAAAATCGTTTTCAGGATAGATCTCCTGCTGCCAGCCTTCATTATTCAGGTACTGACGGAAATAGCCCTGACGATACAACAGCCCCACCCCCACCAGGGGCAAGCCCAGATCAGAGGCTGATTTAAGGTGATCGCCGGCCAGAATCCCCAAACCACCGGAGTAGACCGCCAGCGATTCATGCAGGCCAAACTCCATGGAAAAGTAGGCGGTCTTCAGCTGAGAGTCACCGTTGTACTCTTTCTGAAACCAGGACTTTTCGGTCATATAGG
>NZ_JAOTRZ010000113.1 GCF_030247655.1 Trichlorobacter sp.
AGTCTTGCTGCCCTGAAACAGGTTGCCGGGGTCAAAGGTAGTGTGAGCAGTGGTCAGGTAGGGTTTCAGCTAGCTCCCCGCCTGAATGCAGCCGGAAGGTTGGAGAGCGCCGTTCCTGGTGTGGAGCTGCTGTTAAGCGATGATCCGCAGCAGGCCGCAGCATTGGCAGAAGAACTTGATGCTGCCAACCTTGAGCGTCGTCAGGTGGAACGCCGGATATTTGAGGAAGCTTGTGCGCTGATTGAAGCCCAGGGTGGTGTAGCAGAACGTAAAAGCATTGTGCTTTCATCGCCTGACTGGCATCAGGGGGTGGTGGGTATTGTTGCCTCCCGCATGGTGGAGCGTTACTATCGTCCTACGATTCTGATTGCAGAGCGTGAAGATGGTACCGGCAAGGGCTCTGGACGTAGTATCTCCGGTTTTCATCTGCTGGATGCCCTGCATGACTGTTCCGCGCATCTGGAACGGTATGGTGGTCACCGTGCCGCAGCAGGGGTTACCGTGCAGGCAGGACAAATAGCAGCCTTTGCGGAAGCCTTTGAGCAGGCAGCAGCCACCCGGTTAGGGGATCAGGAACTACTACCCCAACTGCAGCTGGATGCTGAACTTCATCCCAATGAATTAACCCTGCAGCTGGTTCAGGAATTGCAAAGTCTGGGGCCTTTTGGCATGGGTAATCAGACACCGGTACTTTTGATGCAGGGAATGAAAGTGGGGGATCTGCGCAGTTTTGGTGAGAACCACCTTAACCTGCGGTTAGAGTGGGATAGGTACCAGTTTAAGGCGGTTGGCTGGGGCATGGCAGATCGCGAAGTTCCAGCATGTATTGATCTTGCCTGTACCGTAAAGATAGATACCTGGAATAATCGTGAACAGCTCAAGCTGGAACTGTAGGATTTTCGTGCCACAGGGGCAACAGATGCAACGTAATGAGCGCTTTGACAAGGCTGAACGGATTATCCAGGTTGGTTTCTGGGTCAATGCTGTTCTGATGGTCATGAAACTGGCTGCCGGATACTGGGGTAAGTCTGATGCTGTCTTTGCGGATGGCATTGAATCAGCCTGCGATTTTATTGCCATTGGCAGTACCATGGTTGCCCTCAAGCTTGGCAGGCAGCCCTATGATGAGCAGCATCCCTATGGCCACGGTCGGGCAGAATCACTGGCTGCCCTGCTGATTTCGCTGGTGATCTGCGCAACCGGCATCTGGATCATGGTGGATGCCATACAGACCATACTGCGCCATGATTTTAAATCTCCCGGTTGGATAGCAGTTGTTGCAGCAGCCCTGACCATTGTCATCAAGGAATGGCTCTACCGTTTCTCAGCAGCAACCGGTAAAAAGCTTGAAAGCCCGTCCTTACTGGCAATTGCCCAGGATCACCGCAAAGATGCCCTGACCTCCGTAGCTACGCTGGCAGGTGTGGTTGGGGCTGTGTTGGGCTTGGGGATCATGGACCCGTTGGCAGCAGCACTGACCTCATTCTTTATCCTGCATATTGGCTGGGAAACCTTTCGCGGGGCTGCCCATGATCTGATGGATGGCTCTATTTGTGGTGATTATATCCAGGATATTACTGAACTGGCTGAAGCGGTTGATTGTGTGGAGCATGTGCATGAAATCCGTGCCCGCAGATCAGGGCAGTACATCATTATTGACCTGAAGCTGGAGATGGACCCGGAGATGACCGTCAAACAGTCCCATTATGTCGCTACAGAGGTAAAACGCCAGATCTTTGAGCGATTTCAGAATGTGGGTGATGTGATGATCCATATCAACCCCCACGATGAAGACCATGAGGACCTGATCCGGCTGTAGCCTATGACAGACCTGCCTATTACCCAGATCCTGCCTCAACTGCTTGTCACCATGCAGGCCCACCCTAACACCGTACTGTCTGCCCCGCCCGGTGCAGGCAAGACCACCCGTGTGCCTTTGGCGCTACTGAACAGCATCCCCCCTCAAGATGGCCGGATCATTATGCTGGAACCTCGGCGGATTGCTGCTGTCTCTGCTGCCCGCTACATGTCGCAATCTCTGGGAGAACAGGTGGGCCAGACCGTTGGCTATACCATCCGTTTTGAGAACAAGATCTCAGCTGTAACCAGGATTGAGGTGGTGACTGAAGGGATCCTGACCCGTCGCCTGCAGAACGATCCTGAGCTGGCCGGTGTTGCCTGCGTGATTTTTGATGAATTCCATGAGCGATCCATCCATGCCGATCTGGGGCTGGCCCTTTGTCTGGAGGCCCAGGCAGCCCTGCGTCCTGACCTGAAGCTGCTGGTGATGTCTGCCACCCTTGATTGCGGGCCGATTGCCAGGTTGCTGGGAGATGCACCGATTGTTACTTCTGAAGGGCGTTCCTTTGCCGTGGATGTGCGGTATCTTCCCCCCGTAAACAGGCAGCAATCAATAGCTGTACAGATGGCCGGGGCTATCAGGCAGGCCCTGCTGGACAATCAGGGAGACCTGCTGGCCTTCCTGCCCGGCAGCGGTGAGATCAGGTCGGTACAACGAGAGCTGGAAGGGCTAGCCAATGCCAGGGTCTGTCCGCTGTATGGTGATCTTCCCTTTGAACAACAGCAGCAGGCCATTGTACCCGGAGAACAACGCCGCGTGGTGCTGGCCACCAACATTGCCGAAACCAGTCTGACCATTGATGGGGTGCGGATTGTGGTGGATGGCGGGATCTCCCGCCGTCTGCAGCTTGATCCGGCCACCGGCCTTGAACGGCTGGTTACGGTGCGAGCCTCCCGGGCATCCGCCCTGCAGCGTACCGGCAGGGCAGGGCGCACCGGTCCGGGGGTCTGTTACCGTCTATATGCTGAACAGAGCTTTCAGGCCATGACCCCGTTTACTCCACCAGAGATACTGACTGCAGACCTGGCACCGTTGGTACTTGAACTGGCTGCCTGGGGTGCCACGCCTGAAGAGCTGGCCTGGCTTGATCAACCACCGGCAGCACATCTGGCAGCGGCACGAGAGCTGTTGCAACTGTTGGGGGCGCTTGACCCAAAAGGCACAATAACCGGGCTTGGCCGCCGCATGGTGCGCCTGCCGGTACACCCGCGTCTGGCACGTTTGCTGATTGCCGGACAGGAATTACAACTGCTGCCCGAGTCCTGCAGAATGGCAGCAGAACTCTCAAACCGATCATCGGCCCTGACAGCGATAGAACGCACAGAACAACAGCTGCTGCAGCTGATGGGGGCACGCAGGGGACACGTCACCCAATCTTCTGCTGATGCAGTGCGGGCCCCGCTTTTTATACTGGGCTGGCCGGACCGGATTGCCAGACGGCGTCCGGGTGATGAAGGGCGTTACCTGCTGGCATCTGGCCGGGGGGCAGTTTGCAGGAATAATCAGGCAGAGCTGCTGGTGGCCTTACAGGTGGATGGCGGCGATGGTGCTGAAGGGGTTATTCATCAATCAGCAGCGGTAACGGTTGAACAACTGCGTCAGACCGTGCCACAGTTGATTACGCGACAGCGTCTCGTTATCTGGGATCAGGCCGCTGCACGGATATCTGCAACGGAACAGGAACAGATCGGGGCGGTTGTCCTCTCTTCCCGTCAGGCCGTTGCCAATGATGCAGAGGCAGTACCATTGCTGTTGGAACAGCTGCGTTGCCAGGGTATCGCCCTGTTGGGCTGGTCGGAAGCTGCCCGCCAGTTACAGGCCAGGGTCATACTGGCATATCGTCTGCTGCCGGAGGATGGCTGGCCTGACCTGTCTGATGCGACATTGCTGGCTACGCTTGATACATGGCTGCTGCCGCACCTGTCAGGTGTACGCTCATTGCAGGACTTGCGGCAGCTGAAATTAATTGATCTGTTACATGAGGTTGTTGGTTGGAAGTTGTCGCAATCACTTGAAACTGTAGTGCCAACTCATTTGGTGATACCCAGTGGCAGAAAGGTGAGCCTGGATTATGCTGATATTGATGGGCCGGTGCTGTCAGTCAAGCTGCAGGAGCTGTTTGGTCTGGCAGCATCCCCCACAATCTGTCGGGGTAGGCGGGCTGTACTGGTACACCTGCTTTCACCTGCCGGGCGACCGGTGGCGGTTACCAGAGACCTGAAGGGCTTTTGGGAGCGGGGATACCAAGAGGTTCGCAAAGAGCTGCGGGGCAGGTATCCCAAGCATCCCTGGCCGGATGATCCCTGGAATGCAGTGGCGACGCATCGGACAAAAAAGGCGCTGGCGTCCCAGAAAAACGGATGATCGCTGCAAAGAAGAGTATGGCCTTTGTCAACAGTCTGACAAAGGCCATATAACTTGGTGGTGTTTCTGGAGAAGGTCGTTAGCGCACTTTCTCTACAGGCACAGGTAGATGGGTTGAGTTGAGCAAAGAAGGTCCATGGGCAAACTGGATTCGCTCGGCAAAATAGGGCGTTCCGTAGCCACTGCCGGTATAGTTCTGTTTTACCAGAATTCCTTTTTGCAAGCGGTAACCGTACTTTGATTTGTAGATAACATCTGCCTTGCATTGTCTGTACAGAATAGCACCCAGCGAATTTCTGATTATTTTCCAAGTGGTCTTGGTTGCAACGTCAATCAGTTGATTTTCTGCAGAACCGGTGGCAGAAGATTTCAGCGCCTTATCAATGGCAATCCACTCGCCGGTGGCATGACTCAGTTTCTTTGCCGAGCTATTGCGGGCCATGGTATTGCGACCTTCATTGGTTATGATAAAATCAATAGTAGTTTCAGCTATTGACGGCCATTTGGCAAAATAGCTATCTTCAAATTCGTAGGCTGTGTTCAGAGGAATTGTCTGTTTGGAATATGCCTTCAATTTAAGTTTGTGAGGGCCGTTTTTCAGGTTGCCGCTGTAAATCAGATCAAGCAATGCATAGACCACTGCATTTTCAGGCTGAAACAGTTTTGATTTGTTAAAGGGGGCCTCAACTACGCCAATACCTGCATCTGTTTTGGGTAAGACAACAAAATCAAACGTTTTAGTCCCGGTATAGTCGGCACCTTCAAGTTTGGCAGACCATGCTGCTACCGGCATGTTATCAACAGATACATACAACTCCAGATAACCGTTATCATAGTCACAAGAAGATGCCTGGCACCATTTCATGTTGTAAAATTTGGGGCTTTGCGGCAGTTCCAGTTTTGCTGTCAGGTCGTTAGAACCTGCAGTGAATGCTGTGTTACTTAGAACAAATCTGCCCCTTTCTGTCTCACTAAGTACCTGTTTTTGCTTTGCTCCGCCCTTTGAAAGGGCGGAAGAAAGGATTGCATCAACATCTGACGAGCTTGCTTCTTTTGATGAGCTAGCATCATTTTGTTGTGGGGATTCGTTTTGGGGCGTTGAATCAGTTTTTGCTGGGGGGAGCATACTCTTGAAACTGTCCAGAGAAAAAGCGTGGGCACCGTTTTGGCTGCCCAATATCAACACTGCTACCAAATTTAAAGCTACTATGCAGTATTTCATGTAAAATACCTCTCTTCGTTCTGCTTTGATTTTGTTCTGTATTGATTCCTATAACATAGAAAAATAGCGAGTCAAGCTGGAAAGGAGCTACTCAATGCTGTTTGAAATGCATTGCCATACTGCTGAAAAATCGAGCTGCAGCTCGGTTGCTGCTGTTGAGCTGATCCGGCGGGTGCAGGCCAGAGGGCTGCAGGGGATCGTGCTGACCGATCATCACGCCATCTGGGAGGTTGAAGAGCTGACTGAAATTCGCCATCAGGCCGGAGTACCGGGGCACTTTCTGATTTTTGCTGCTCAGGAGGTGACTACCTCAGCCCATGGTGACGTGCTGGTCTATGGGGCAACCAATGCCATCCCTAAAGGCACTCCTTTGGAGCAGATCCGGCAGGATTGGCCCAAGGCCGCCCTGGTGCTGGCCCATGCCTATCGTAAGGGGCGTCGTCCGACTGACGAGCAGTTGCTGAGCCCATTACTGAATGGAGTGGAAATCTTCAGCTCCAACCACGGGGTGGCGGAAAACAGCCGTGGTCTGACAGACTGGCATCGCCTGCGTTTTACCGCCATCAGCGGCACTGACACCCACGGTGTGCAGTATGCCGGATCCTATCCCACCATCTTTGACCATCCGATACAGTCAGTTCAGGAGCTGGCTGACGAACTGCGGGCCGGTCGCTGTCGCCCGTTTTTTAAAGAGATTCCCCGCTCCGGCGCCAATGCCTTGGTAACAGAAGTGACCTTTGGTACCAAGGATGGTGATGAAAACCGGGAGCGGATCATTATCCGTACCCTGACCGATGAAAAGAAATGGAAAGGTACCGAACGGGCTGAAACCATTATGGCGGTAGTGGCAGAGTCAGGGTTTAACCATGGCCGCTACCGGGTTCCGAGGCCGATCGAGATTGATCAGGAGCGGATGACCATTATTGAACAGGGGATCAGGGGACGCTCACTGCATGACAAGCTGCTGGCTGCCGGTCATGTTGATGCCTGCTGGTATCTTGAGTTGACCGGCCGTTGGCTGGCCCGTCTGCACAAGGCACGACTGGCTGTAACGGCAGCAGATGAGTTTGAGCAGCGCGAAGAGGCCAGAATACGAAATTATCTGTCGCGCTTCGAAGCAATCAACCATCGTCATGCCGGTCGAGCCCGGCAGATTGCTGAAGCGATCATCGCGGCTGAACAGGATCGTTCCTGTGGCCATGATTGCCTGGTGCAAGGCCATGGAGATTTTCATCCCAAGAACATCATGATCGGCCAGGATATCCAGGATAATCGCGATACCGTCTTTGTGGCAGCCATTGATTTTGGCAGCTCGCTGATGCTGCCACCTGCCTTTGATCTGGGTACCTTTCTGGCCCAGTACCGCAATCAGCTGTTCAGCCATCAGGAGCTGCTGCAGCGGCTGCCTGAATCGATCTTTATGGATGCCTATCTGGATGAAGGCCCACCGGTGGGGGATGATTTTATCTGGCAGGTGGAGCTGTTTCGGGCGCGTACCAATCTGAGTATTGCCGCATATTTGATTCGAGTGGGGATGGGGGAGAGCGAAGATCTCTGGCGGGTGCTGGTGGATGCGGAACAGAGTTTGAGTCAGATATGACAAAGGCAGCAGGGATGGTGATCCTGCTGCCTTTTAGTAATTAATGTCGTGTTAGGATACCTTGAAGCGTCCCACCAGTTGTTGAAGGGTGGTTGCCAGACCGGAAAGCTGTGATGCTGCAGTGGCAGTTTCATGGGCACCCCGGTTAGCTTCCTGCACCGTGTCAGAGATGCGGGTGATGTTGCCGGTAATCTCGCCGGTGGTGGCGTTCTGTTCTTCTGCTGCAGTGGCAATCTGGTTGATCTGCATGGTGACATTGGAAATCTCTTCCAGAATCTCATCAAGGGCTGCCCCGGAACTGGTTGCATCGTTGGTTCCCAGTTTGACTTCCTGTACTGCGGCACTCATTGCACTCACCGCATCACGGGTTTCAGCCTGGATCGCCTTGATCATCCCGCTGATCTCATGGGTGGCACGGGTGGTCCGTTCTGCCAGGGCCCGTACCTCGTCAGCCACCACGGCAAAACCTCGTCCCATTTCCCCGGCCCGCGCCGCTTCAATGGCGGCATTTAGCGCCAGCAGGTTGGTTTGATCAGCAATATCTTCAATGGTGGCAACAATGGCGCCGATCTGATCAGAACGGGTTCCCAGAGATTCCACGGCACTGGCAGAGTGACTGGCACGGTCGGCAATACGGCCCATAGCAGCAACGGTGTTGCTGACAACCGCTTTACCACGCTCTGCTGTTTCATTGGCCCGTTTAGCTGATTCAACAGCCTGATGGCAGTTCATGGCAATATCATTGCTGGTGGCTGCCATCTCTTCACTGGCGGTGGCAACAGAACCAACCTGCTGTGCCACCTGTTCTGCATTTTCTGACATGTTGCCGGAGGTTGCCTGTAGCTGAATGGCAGATGATGACACTTCGCCTGCTGTACCGGATGTCTGACGCATGATCTCAGTTAGATTTGCCACCATGGTATTAACATCACCCTGAATTGTTCCAATTTCATCCCCGGACTGTACGTTGAGCCGTACGGTCAGATCTCCTTGCACCACCTGTTCACTGGCAAGTGAGGTGTCCTTTAGCGGGGCAAGCGTCTTTTTAAGAACCAAAACCACTAATCCAGCCAACAGTGCTGCACAGACTGCAGCAGCAGCCATCAGTATCCACTGGATCCGTACGGCAGCCTCATACAGTTCTTCTGAGTAGGCGCCCGCCGAAATGAGCCAGTTCCATGGGTTGTCAGCAGTGAAGATGGCTATTTTTTCCCGTGCTTTTGTTTCGCCTTCGTTTTTCCAGTCATACAGGATGGTGCCTTCTTTCTTCTCCAGCATATCCTTGAATAGTAGCTTGCCGTGGGCATCTTTCATATCCAGTACGTTTTTGCCTGCAACAGCCTTGTTTGGGTGGATAAGCATGGTCCCCTTGCCGTCAAGCACATAGGCGTATCCGGTACTGCCCACCTTGATCCGCTGGACCGCCTTAATAAGTTGATCAATATCTTTGTTTATGTTGGTGCCGACAAACAGGGCACCAATAATTTCGTTACCTTGTTTGATCGGTGTGTATTTAGTCATGTACCAGCTGCCGAACAGCCGAGCTATGCCGTGGTAGACCTCGCCAGCCATCAGTTTTTTGTGGGCAGGATGAGTCTCACCCAGCAGGGTGCCAATTGCTCTGCTGCCATCTTCTTTTTTTAACGAGGTGGTGATCCTGGCAAAGTCATTACCTTTGCGGACAAAAATGGTTGCCACTGAACCGGAATACAGGTTGCTGAATTCTTCAACCTTTGCCTCATTCATGTTTTGTACGGAGCCGTTCAGTGTCAGGGTAGGGGTGTCTAGGTCACCTACCTTGACCGTGGCCTGTGTGTTCATAGTAAATCCGTTACTGCCGCCACATAGCTTGATTAGGGAGTCTGACCTTTCATTGGCGTTGTTAATGGTGGCAGTATTGATGGTGGTAATCATGTCACTCAGCAGGCGGATATTAACCTGTAGCTGATTTTTTGTTTCAGTATTCAGTGCGGATTT
>NZ_JAOTRZ010000114.1 GCF_030247655.1 Trichlorobacter sp.
ACCGTCAGCAGACAAGTACCAGTGAAAATACTGCATCATGACACCGTTCAGATCAGACATAGGACTCTCCAACTGCTGACGTTATGCAACAAACATACTCTTGTTGCTATACCACAGATCCCCGTCCCTGCAATCACGCTCACCAAAACAGTACGGGGGATGCCCCTGTGGTGAGCAGCCCCCGTTTGCTTACAACCTTGGTTCCTGTATCTATTCCCTACCTGGAGGTGGCGGTGCATAACCACCTTGGTCCCACAGCCGGTTATTATTTCTGGGGTACGGGTGACCGCAGCTGACAATCTTCATCTTGCAGAGTGTGCTACGCCATTCGTACTTAATGTACAGATTTTCCACAGAGCGGCGTTCCGGCTCAAAGGCAACAACTTGTGATGGTGAGTACTCGCTCCTGCCATAGCCGGTACCGGCAGACCGGTCCATCGCCTCAGCCTTTGCTGCCGGGGCTGCAGCAGACTTTTTACGTTCAGATGCTGTAGAAGGTGCCGGTGCCTCTGCTGCCGGCGCAGGTGCTGAGCCGGAAAGCTGATTGCGATACTGCATCGGCGGTTCATAACGTTGCACTTCAGGATAGACCGCCACCGCGATTACCCCCATGGCGCTCTGATCACCAAAAGAAGCTGCATATGAGTCAGGCACCTCGGTGAAGTAGAAACGGTTAATCCGGTCCTGTCCGGTACGCCAGCCAGCATACTCATAACGCTCGTACGGTTCCAGGATATACATCCGCTCACTGTTTTTGAGCCATGACTTCTGACCAGAGACAATGTTGCGGCCATCAACCGCAATCACCACCCCTACCCGACGGTTCAGCTTGTTACGGACCACAATCCTGTAGTGATCTCCCTTGACCGCTTCTGCATAGACTTTCTTGGCTGGATAGCGGGCAGAGACCGGATAAAACGGCAACTCTGCACCTGACTCCGACAGAACTCTGACCTCAACACTGTCGCCGATGCTGCCTGCCCATACCTGAACGACGCTAATCATGACTGCCAGGATACCTGCTACGATAGTTTTCATGACTTCCTCCCGTTGTGGGTGATTGGCTTTTGATGAGCCTTTGCACCGTTAGACAGGAACAGTCAGGAAAAAGTTCCCTAAAAACTTATTTATTTTCAACCTGCCATAGTATCTGTAATTCTAAAATCTTATCACCGGCTTTATCCGCGACAGGACGTTCAGCTATCCGCCCCAATCGGCTAAGCTGTTCCATCAGCTCTGGCAGGCGGTCCATCTGAATCCTTACTCTGGCACTGCCGGTGCGGCGCTCCAGAATGGTTCCACCCAGGCGCTGCACAACATCGCCAAGAGTATCTGAAACCTTAGCGCCGTCATCAACCACCAACCGTAGTCGTTGCGGTTGTATTCCGGTTACACCAGCAGCACTGTCGCTGCTTTCAGCCTTGCGTTTGGCAGCCACGGTACGATCTGGCAGCGGTGACGGGCTAGCGACACGCTTTTCACGACTGGCAACTGAAGGGGCAGGTACGGACTCTGAAGCTGACTTGGATCGTTCCATCTGCTCGACAGGCGCAGGCACCTGTTGTGGCTGCGGTGCAAAGGTTGGAGCAGCCTGTGATCTCTGAGCATCCGGCCTTGCCGGAGCAGCAGATGGTGCGGACACTGCCTTTGAGGCGACCGGTTTGGAAGGAGATGTTACCGGAACAGTTGCACGGGGGATCTGATCCTCAGATAATCTGTCAGCCTCTCTGACGGGGGCGGCAGCAGGGGCCTCAGCTGCCGGTGGAGCCGAAGTCCGCTGTTGAGAACGATTCACATCCTGCATAACATACCAAGTCGTTGCACAGATCATCACCAAAGCCAAGGCTTCCAAAGGCAGCTTGATCTGCAGCGGCAGGAACAGACGGGCAAACCAGCTCCTGTGGGATTCCTGTTCTTCCTTGACCCTGGCCATAATGCGGGTTGCCAGCCAGGGAGGCGGCTCCAGCTCGGGCGTACTCCGCATCGCCTTCACCACGGCCTGCAGCTGTGCCAGTTCGCTACGGCAGGTCGGGCATTCAGCCAGATGCAGTTCAAGCCGTGCCTGATCCATTTTGGACAGGTCTCCTCCAGCCATGGCCGGGAGCAGACTGCGTAGTTCTTCATGACTTTTCATGGTTATGCCATACCTTTGGTTACACAGTCCCTGACCGCCTCTCGGGCCCGAAACAGACGAGACTTGACTGTTCCCTCCCGTAATCCCAACACCTGCCCCACTTCATCATAGGGCAACTCACGCATATCCCGCAACACCAGCACCTCTCGAAACCCCTGGTCCAGAGCCCTGATACAGCGTTCCAGCAGCTCCCTCAGCGCCAAACGTTCCAGTTGTTCAAGGGCCGAGGGTTGTTTCGAAGCGATCTGCAAAGGTGCCCCCGAATTTTCTTCGGCAGTTTCATCAAGAGACTTCTCACGCCCCTGCTTCTGACGGTTCTGCTGCCAGCGGGTACGAGCCTGGTTGACGGCAATGCTGGTCAGCCAGGTGGAGAGTTTGGCCTCACCCCGGAACTCCTTGATCTTGCGCCAGACTGCCAAAAACGTTTCCTGAACAATCTCTGCCGCATCAGCCTCGTTACCGCTGATTCTAAAGGCAACATTGAACAGACTGCGCTGGTAGCGCAGCACCAGCTGTTCAAAGGCACGGGTATCCCCCTTGCGGCAGGCAGCCAGCAGGTCTGAATCTTCAGCAGTATGTAGTTCCGTCGCATTCACAGGATATGACATCTCCCACAGCAAAAAAGTTCCCTACAAAAAAGCCCCGCAACGTTCTGTCACGGGGCTTGGGTTCTCATTCTTTAAAACAGCCTGCTACTTCAGCACAAAGGCAACCCGCGCATCAGCCATAAAGCCGTTGTTCTGGTTGGCGCTGAAGATCTGCAATGCAACTTCATTATTTACCTGCAAATCAGACGGGCTGACCGTACCGGAGGCAGCAACGACCAACGGATTGTTGACGCCACGCTTACGCAGGGCAGCACGGGCCTTGTCAACACTGTTGGTGTACTCGCCGCAACCTTGCTCTACCAGTACCTTCTGGCTGATCTTGGCCGGATCATACAGCACCTCGCCCTTGGGGTTAAAAATCCGGTTAATCAGGGCCGGACGGAAGCTGTAGGCAGTGGCATCAATGATCAGGCCGTCGTAGGGCTTGACAACCGGAGTCGGCGCAGGCACCTCTGCAGGAGGTACATAGGCAGGCTGCTCAATCTGCTGCTTAATCTTGGGCTCGGTCAGAATCTTTTCATACATCATGGCGCCAAAGCTGCGTGGGCCGTTCATCCCCACCTTCAAAATAACCAGAGCGGTTTCTTCTTCCGCATTCCAATCCTTGACCACCGGTTGGAAGCCTTTGATAAAGGCATTAACGGATGACTTGATCACGTCGGACTCAAGTTCAGCATCCCGCACGGTGGTTTGGCCGGTAATGGAGACACCCTTCAGCAGCTCTGCCAAGGCACGCTGGGCAGATACTTCAGCGGCCCGGATGGCGGTCAACCGTTTTTGTCCGCCGGTCGTCCCCTTTTTGGGAACCCCTTCACCCACCACCAGGATGGCATCCTGCTTGAACGCCTGCTCAACGGTAACGGTTACCGTAACCTTTTCTTTTTTGATATACTCACGGGCGATCTTGTAGTGTCTCAGATCCACCTCATCTGCCTGAGCCAGTCCTGCACATCCCATCAGGGCTACTGCTGCCAGTATAATACTTTTTTTCATTGAACCTTCCTCCTTGTCTCAGATTAGTGCCATGTAAAGGCGGTAAACTAATAGATATTGATTTTTTGCTGCAACATCCTGATGGCAAGGATCGCTTCAGCCCCGTCCACCGGCTCGTTAAAGCGGAACTCTCCGGACAGTTCACCTTCCATAATCCCGCGACTGGTCATGTTCATGACGGCATTATAGTAAGGAGAGGTGGTCTTGACATCCGGGAAAGGAGACCGTTCCTGACCGAAGTAGGCCGTGGCGATCTTTTCATCCCCGGTCAGCTTGATCAGGACATCTTCCAGGATAAAAGCCATCTCACCGCGCAGCACTTTATCTTCAGGCTTGAAAAGGTAGGCCTTGGTTGTCTGGTCAAACTTGGGTTCGAGACCACGGACCTTCCACTTCATGATGGTGTTGACTTCATCACGGAACGGATGGGAGAGCAGGTCTGCCGGAGTAAACTCCGCTTTCATGGCAGCCAGTTGTGATTTAACGGGAATCCGACCTGCGAACAGTTTGTCGATCATCATCTCATCAACCAAAAGGGCCGTCAGGTCCCCCCGTGACACCGTATCTTTTACCGCAATCTTTTTCCCCACATCGCCCACCGTGATGCCACCCATGGCCCGCACAATCTTAGATGTCTTTTTCCAGGCCTTATCAGCCGGCTCGTTCCACTTGCCCATTTTGCGGCTGTCCAGGGTTTCACGGAATTTATCCTCTGCCTTACGGAACTGATAGCCTTCAAGATAGGCCAGTCCCATGAAGTAGGCAGCAGCCTCTTTCCCCTGATAGTAGTCAAGACGTCGCTCATCAACCTTCTCGATAGACTGGACAGCACGATAGGCTGCTTCAGCCCGGTCCAGCCAGTCTTTACCCTTTACTACAGGGGCCACCCGCAAGACAGCCAGTTGATATTCAAACCGGTCGTTGTCAGTTTCAATCAGTTTTTTTGTCTTCTCAAGGTACTCTTCTGCGCGGGCCACTTCAATAGCACGATACCCGGCATCAGCCGTTCCTTTTGCCTTTAAAGCGGCAACAATCGCCTTGCCACCATAGCCAGCTGAAAAATTCTCCTCACAGTAGAGCGCCCGATCAAACTTCTCCTGAGCCAGATCAATTTTGCCAGACTCAAGAGCCTCCATGCCACGCAGGTAATGATGAGCAGGATTATCCTCCGGCGCCGTACACCGTGCGACCTGTTTGACACACCCCCCCGCCAGTAAAGCCACTATCAACACCAGAAACAGCCAGATCCGCTTCATAGACAACCTCCCGAGCTAACGAATACAATGCTTGAATAGACCGAATACTATATGTCGTGTAGAATACCATCATTTATCTGAAAGTAAACTCCCCATCAAAAAAATCAACTTCCCAGCTTTTTACCCGCAGCAAGCAGTGCTCCCCCCACAAGCCCGGCATCGTCCCCCAAAGCGGCCCTGCAGAGCCGCACCTGCTCTGCTATCTGAGGAAATGTCCGTTGTTGAATCGTTTTACGTAACATAGGCTCAAACAGATCAAAACCGGCAGAGACCCCGCCACCAATGATAATGCCTTCAAGATTAAGGAGGTTTACCAACCCGGCCAGGGCTGTCCCCAAGCGGTAACCGATAGTATCAAAGGCAGCACAGGCGACAGGATCTCCGTCTTGTGCCAGTAGCGCCAACTCTTCAGGTGTGCGTCCTCCACCGTACCGGGAAAGGGCGGCTGCCGAGACATACTGTTCCAGACAACCCCGATTACCACATGGACAGGGAAGCCCTTCCGGCTCAACAGTCAGATGCCCAAACTCCGCTGCAAAACCGCCTGCACCGGTCCACAGCTTGCCATCAAGGATCAGGCCGCTTCCCAGTCCGGTTCCTATTGTTATTACAACCGCAGATTGCATCCCCTGACCGGCACCGGCCCAGACCTCACCCAAAGCGATCAGATTTGCATCGTTTGCAGAGACAACAGGTATCTGTAAACGGCTGGAAAGCAGTCTGGACAGATTCATCCCCTCAAGCGGTCGCAAATTAACTGAGGAATGAATGGTACCATCATTCCCGATCAGGCCAGGTATGCCAAGCCCCACCCCCTGCACCTTCAGACCATAGCGAGAGGCCTCTTCCACAAGCGTGCCTATTTCCACTGTCAGGCGCTCCAAAAAAGAGTCCGCACCGTTTGAGATGGCACTCTTCAGGCGAAATCGGAAAAGAACCTCGCCATTTACCCGTACCAGCGCCCCCCGAAGGTTTGTTCCGCCGATATCAACACCAATATAGCCAGACTCCTGATCACACACGGATCTCTCCACGTACAGCTTGAGGTTTATTCAACAACATAAATGAGTCACCTATAATACGGTACCGCATCGAACATCTTCAACCCTTACCACGCATAAAATAGAATATTTTTTTATTTGAACCTGATAGCGCTTGACAGCCCCAGACAACGGGAATATATGTCTTTAGTCATATTAAACACAAACTAGCGTAATCAGGACCAAATCAACCATTTTTTTATCGTCACTAAATTTATTTGGAGGATGTCGACCATGGCAAAGATCAAGGATGCTCTTGAGTACCACTCAATGGGTCGTAAAGGCAAAATCGAGGTTATCTCAACCAAGCCCTGCCAAACCGCAGCAGATCTATCCCTGGCCTATTCACCGGGTGTGGCAGAGCCCTGTCTGGCTATTGAGAAGAACCCGGATGATGCCTACAAGTACACAGCCAAAGGTAATCTGGTGGCCGTTGTCTCAAACGGCACTGCGGTGTTGGGACTTGGCAATCTGGGGGCACTGGCCGGTAAGCCGGTCATGGAAGGCAAAGGGGTTCTTTTCGAGCGTTTTGCCGATATTGATGTCTTCGACATTGAACTTGACACTGAAAATCCTGACGAAATCATCAAAGCCTGTCAACTGCTGGAACCGACTTTTGGCGGGATCAACCTGGAAGATATCAAGGCTCCTGAATGTTTCTACATTGAAGAAGAGCTGAAAAAAACCATGAAGATTCCAGTCTTCCACGATGATCAGCATGGTACTGCCATCATCTCATCAGCTGCTCTGATCAACGCCCTTGAACTGGTGGGCAAGAATATCGAGGACATCAGGATAGTGGTCAACGGTGCCGGTGCCTCTGCCAACTCCTGTGCCAAGCTGGCGATTGCCCTGGGGGTCAAGCCCAACAACATGATCATGTGCGACACCAAAGGGGTCATCTACAAAGGCCGCACCATCGGCATGAACCCTTATAAAGAACTCTTTGCCGCTGACACCCCCTTCCGCACCCTGGAAGAAGCTGCCAAAGGAGCCGACGTACTGTTTGGACTTTCCGCCAAAGGAGCCTTTACTGCTGATATGGTACGCAGCATGGCTCCCAACCCGATCATCTTTGCCATGGCCAATCCGGACCCGGAGATTACTCCTGATGAAGCCCGGGCTGCCAGAGGCGATGTGATTATTGCCACCGGACGTTCTGACTATCCCAACCAGGTTAACAACGTGCTGGGTTTCCCGTTCATTTTCCGCGGCGCTCTGGATGTACGGGCAAGCTGTATCAATGAAGAAATGAAACTTGCTGCTGTCAAGGCCCTGGCCAGACTGGCCCGTGAAGAGGTGCCCGATTCCGTCAGCAAAGCCTATGGCAATGTCAAATTTTCATTCGGTAGGGAGTATATCATTCCCAAACCGTTTGACCCGCGGGTGCTGCTGCATGTGGCCCCGGCCATTGCTCAGGCAGCCATGGATTCCGGTGTTGCCCGTCAGCCGATCGAGGATATGGAAAAGTATATTGAACACCTCGAATCGACCCAGGGCACATCAAAAGAGATCATGCGCTACATCATCAACAAGGCCAAGACTGACCCGAAACGGGTGGCCTTCCCTGAAGGCGATAATGAAAAAATGCTTCGCGCAGCCCAGGTCCTGGTGGATGAAGGAATAGCCCATCCGATTCTGATCGGCAACAGCATCAAGATTCGCGACAAAATCGATGAGCTGGGTCTTAACCTGGACGACGTACAGATTGTAGACACTGAAAACTCAAAATATACTGAACCGTATGCACAGGAGCTGTACCGCCTGCGCCAACGCAAGGGAATCACGGAAACCGAGGCACGTCGAATCATGCGCCGCAAGTCGCGCAACCATTTCGGTGCCATGATGGTCAGAATGGGCGATGCCGATGCCATGCTGTCCGGTATTGACGCCCACTATCCAGAGACCATCCGCCCGGCGCTGGAGGTTATTGGAAAGCAGCCGAACCTGACTTCAGTGCATGGCATGTACATGATGGTCTTCAAAAAGGGTGTCTACTTCATGGCCGACACTACGGTTGAAATTGACCCCTCAGCTGAGGAGCTGGCTGAAACAGCCATTCTGGCGGCACAAAATGTCAAGGTATTTGACATTGATCCGCGGGTGGCCATGCTCTCTTTCTCTAACTTCGGCTCAGTGCGTCACCCACTTTCTGACAAGGTGCGCCGTGCGGTGCAGATCGTTAAGGAGCGGGAGCCGGAGCTGATCATTGATGGCGAGATGCAGGCCGATACGGCAGTGGTACAGGAACTGCTGGATCACTTCTCGTTCTCAAAACTGCAGCAGACGGCCAATGTGCTGATTTTCCCTGATCTTAACTCAGGCAACATCGCCTATAAACTGCTGGCCCGTCTGGGCGGGGCTGAGGCGATCGGCCCGATCCTGATGGGAATGCAAAAGCCGGTGCATGTCCTGCAACGGGGCGACGACGTCAGTGACATCGTCAACATGGCTGCCATTGCAGTGGTTGATGCACAGGGACGTAACAACAACTAGCCTCATCGTATTTCCCGCATGGCCGATCATTCCGCCATGCGGGAAATACTGCTTTTCCTCCTATTGCTACCCCATGCTCTTTTAAACAATCTTTTGACATTCAGCGACGTGTATCGTAACGTTTACCCATATATGCACCATCTGCTATGTTGGCATGTCAGGAGGACCAATTAAATGCTTCGTCTCCCCAAAGGCACCCCCCTCTTTGAAGATCTTGATGCCTCAGAACTACAACTTGACGCAGTTGTCACCAAACTTGCCCACGGTTGTTTTACCGGTTATGCCAACCTGACTTTTTCTGACGCAGTCGGTATCCTGGTGTTTGAATCAGGCAAACTGATCAGCGTTATTTTTGAAAACGGCAAAGGCTCGCACCTGAATGACTTTGAAGGGATGAGCGCCCTGGCCGAGCAGATGCTGGA
>NZ_JAOTRZ010000115.1 GCF_030247655.1 Trichlorobacter sp.
CCGATAAACTGCACCATGTTCAGGACACGGAAGATCCGTAGTACTCGCAGGATGCGGATGGTGGCCAGAAAATGCAGACCAGGGGCAAAAATGCTGGCATAGGTGGGGATGATAGCCAGCAGATCAACAATGCCGAAGAAACTGCGGGCATAGCGCAGGGGACGGCGGGCACTGTAAAGCCGCAGAACATACTCGACACTGAACAGGGTAGTAATCAGCAGCTCACCACCCAGCAGCCAGCTGCCCCAGCGATCGTGGATGCCTGGTACGCTATCCAGCATCACCAGTGCCACAGAGAGCAGGATCAAAAAAATCAGGGCCAGATCAAAGGCCCTGCCGGACGGTGTGTCTGATTCAAAGATGATGGTATAGATTTTTTCGCGTAGCGGACTCATGACAGCTCTTTGTCAGGTGATTTTGTCTGATCCGGGCATTTTCTTTCAAACCATGCCCCCGGAGTTCCCAGATCGTCTACCGTACTTTTTTCCCAGAGCGGTTCACCGCTGAAATAGGCGGCCCGGCCCAGCATATGGGCTGCCACCGGTGCGGTCAACAGGGTAAAGGCAACGATAGCCACCACCTTGCCGGTAACAGCGGTACTGGCGAAAAAAAGCGCCACAGCAACCAGAATACAGCTTGCCCCCAGGGTTGATGCCTTGGATGCGGCTGAAAGACGCATGTAGATGTCCGGCATCCGTACCACTCCAAGGGCTGCCACCAGGGCAAAAAAGGTGCCGCCAAGCAGCAACAGGGCTATCAGGGTATCACGCATTGTTCCCCCGTTTGTGCAGATAGTAGGCAAAGGCCACGGTGCCCAGAAAGGTGATCAGCGCCAGTACCACCGCAGCATCCAGATAGGATGGCTCATTGCTGGCAACTGAATAAACTGCTGAAATTGCAATGATAAAGGTGGCCATCAGGTCAAGGGCCACCACCCGGTCAGGCAGACTTGGTCCACGTACCACCCGGATAAAGGTAAGCAGCATCCCCAGTCCCAAAAGTGGCAGGATGATCCAGGATATATAGCTTGCAAGGGTCACTGGACAATCTCCCGTATCCGTTGTTCAAAGCCCTGTTTAATCTCCTGCACCAGTTGCTGCGGGTCATCAATATACATGGCATGTACGTAAAGCGTATGTCTGTCTTCAGAGATATGCAGACTTAAGGTGCCCGGTGTCAGGGTAATACAGGTGGCCAGCAGGGTGATCTGCAGATCGTTTTCAAGCTCAAGGGGCACGGCAACAATCCCCGGTTTCATATGATCCCTGGGGGTCAGCACGTCATAGGCAACCCGCAGGTTGGCCACCACCATCTCCTTGATAAAGTAGGGGATAAAGCCTGCTATGGCCAGCAGGCGACGGTGGTAGGAGGCGGTTTGACGGTCGCGGCGTCCGATCCAGATCACAAAGAAACCGAACAGAAACCCGGTGGCAAATCCTCCGGCATGGAAGGAATCGGTCAGGGCCATCCAGGCCAGGGCCAGCAGGATATTGGCCAGAAAGGCGGTCATTGGGTCACCCCCAGCACCGCCTTGATGTAGGCGTCGTTGTTCAACAGTTGTTCTGAAGCAATGTGGCAGAGCCTGAACAGAGGCTCCGGCAGCAGACCGGCAACCAGAGAGACCAGGGCAAGCAGCAAGGCGGGAACAATCATCTGGCCACGGCGTACTGCTGGCAGGTGGTGCAGTTTTTCCGCATCTGCAGGCTGATTCTTCCAGAACAGTGCAATCCAGGCTGTAACCAGATAATAGAGGGTCAGCACGCTGACACCGAGGGCCATGGCAACCAGCAGATACTGTTCGCTCTGCAGGCCGGCCTGCACCAGGGCCAGCTTGCCCCAGAATCCGGACAGGGGAGGGATACCTGCCACAGAAAGCGCCGGTACCAGAAAAAGAACAGCCAGCAGGGGATAGCGCTTATATAGTCCGCCAAGTTCTTTCAGCATCGTGGTGCCGCTCATGCGGGCCACCACACCGCTGGTCAGGAACAGGGCTGATTTGGCAGCCATGATATGCAGCATGAAAAAGATACTGCCAGCCAGGGCCAGCGGGGTCATCAGGCCCAGACCCATCAACAGGTAGCCGATCTGACTGACCACGCAAAAGGAAAGCAGCCGCCGCAGTTCCGGCTGTGCGATCGCCCCCAGGGCGCCAAACAGCATGGTTAATCCTGCTGCGCCCAGAATCAACGGTTGTCCGGTAATGGTTTCCTGGGGGAAAATCAGGGTAAAGACCCGGATCAGTACATAGATGCCCACCTTGGAAAGCAAGGCAGAAAAGATGGTAATCACCGCAATGGGCGGCGTGTGGTAGGAGGCAGGCAACCAGAAGTAGAATGGAAACACCGCTGCCTTGATACTGAAGGCACAGAACAGAAGCACTGCAATGACCGGTATGGTGCCGGTATGGGGCATCTCCTGCAGCCTGATGGCCAGATGGGCCATGTTCAGGGTGCCGGTCACGCCATACAGTAGACCGATGCCGGCCAGCAGCAGGGCTGAGGCGATCAGGTTCAGGGCCACATATTTGATGGCCCCTTCCATCTGTTCCCGTTTCCCTCCCAGGGCCAGCAGCACAAAGGAGGCGATCAGCATCACCTCAAACCAGACATACAGGTTAAACAGGTCGCCGGTCAGAAATGATCCGCAGATCCCCAGCAGCAGCACCTGCAACAGCGGATGATACCCCCGTGCTTCCTGATCTGAATCTGCATCTGCCAGTGAATAGACCGTGACACAGAGCCCCATCAGCCCGGTTGCAAGCAGCATCAGGGCGCTGAAGGTATCAGCCACCAGGGTAATGCCGAACGGCGCTGGCCAGTTTCCGGCCTGGGCGCTCAGAATACCATGCTGCTGTACCTCCAGTAGTAGCAGAACAGCGGTAACGCTTAAGAGTGCCGTTGAACAGATGCCTGCAATCCGCTGGAATTTTCGCTGGTTCCAGGCCAACAGCCCCAGTACCGCCGTGGCAAGTGGTATGATAAGTGGAAGAAACAAAAGATTTTTCATCTCTCTTCCTCTTGTCCCAGCTTTTCTTGTCCCTGATTTTCAGTAACCATCACATCCTGATCATCGCTGCCCACGGTCTGGTAGACCCGCTTGATCAGTACCAGGGCAAAGGCCTGCACACCAAAGCCGATCACAATGGCGGTCAGGATCAACGCCTGGGGTACCGGGTCAGCAACCGGTAGGGCTGACAAAACACCGTCAGCCGGAACATGTGGCGGCCTGCCACGGGTCAGCCTGCCTACGGTAAAGATCAGCAGATTGGCGGCGTTACCTAATAGCGCCAGTCCAAAGATCATCTTGACGATGCTGCGACGCACCATCAGGTACATGCCTGCGGCATACAGCCCGCCTATGACCACCGCCAGCATGCTTTCCACGTCAGTTCTCCTCCATCAAGGTAAAGATAATCAGCAGCGACATGCCTGCCACCAGCAGGTAGACCCCCAGATCAAACAGCAGCGGAGTGCCGGCATGGCCTATTACCGGTGCCGGAACTGCACTCCAGAGTGCGGTCAGAAACGGCAGACCGGCCAGCAGCGGCAGAAGTCCGCTTGTCAGTGCGATCAACAGACCTGATGCTACCAGTTGCAGTGGTGCAACCCGTAACATCCGGCGTCCCTCTTTTTCACCATGTGCCAGGGTGTACAGGGCAAAGGCAGCAGCCACCACAAGACCGCCCACAAAACCACCCCCGGGTTCATTATGGCCCCGCAACAGCAGAAACAGGGAAAAGAGCAGCATCAGCGGCAACAGCAAACGGATGGCAGTGGCAAGGATCAGCGAGTGCATCAGTCTGTTCCTTCCTTGCCGGAGCGTGGCTTCAGCATGGCATAGACCCCCAGGGCTGCAACCGCCAGCACCGTGATTTCACCAAGGGTATCCAGAGCGCGGAAATCAACCAGAATCACATTGACCACATTGCGGCCATGTCCGGCCGGCAGGCTCTGTTCCATAAACCAGGTGCTTAGTGAGGGGATCAGTGGTTGCGATACAGCCCGCCAGACCAGCATGGTCATAACGCTGCCAACACCCAGGGCAATGACCATATCCCTCAGCCGTGACCTGGTACTGGAAAGCAGGGTAAAGCGGGGTAACTTGTGCAGCACCAGCACAAACAGGATGATGGAAAGGGTCTCAATGCAAAACTGGGTCATGGCCAGGTCAGGTGCGCCAAAGAGGATGTAGATCAGGGCAACACCATAGCCAACCACCCCCAGAGCTGCTACTGCAGCCAGGCGGGAGTCAGTCAGGGTGGCCATCAGGGCTCCGGCAAGGATTATCACCGCGGTCAGCCATTCATGCAGACTGCCGTCAGGCCTGGGCAGTTGCAGTGTGCCGGTGCTGCTGGTGAACAGGGTTGCAGCCATCAGGGCAACTGCTGTACCGGTTACGATCATCAGATAGTAACGCAGTCGGCCATTCTGCAGATAGCTGGTTATCATATCGGCAAACCTGGGCAGCCCTGCCAGCAGCAGGTCATACAGCTGTTCCGTATCCCAGCCTGGTGATTGTCGCTGCATCTGAAAATGGTTACGCAGGCTGAACAGCGCCAGACCAGCCCCCAGGGTGACGACGCTGATCAATAGCATTGGATTAAAGCCGTGCCATAGTGCCAGTTCAACCGGAACCGGCTTGCCCGCAACCTGGGCAACAGCCGGAGCCAGCAGCAGTCTGCCAAAGGCTGCGGGAAAAAATCCGATCAGAAGCCCCAGCAGGGCAGGCAGCAGGGGGGGCAGCCAGAGCCGCAGATCCACCTGATGGGGGTGCAGTTCAGTGTCCTTCAGGGTTCCGTAAAACGGGAGATAGCCCGCCAGCAAAGCGGCAGCCACGGTCAGGCTGTTGCCCAGAAATGCCACCGCAGTTATCAGCCAGGGGGAGTACGGCGCATGCAGGGTGGCCTCATAAAACAGTTCTTTGGCAATAAAACCGGCCAGCGGCAGCATGCCGGCCATGGAGAGCGCCGCCAGACCGGCAGCCAGGGCCACCTGTGGCATGGTGCGTCCCAGTCCTCCCAGACGTCTGATGTCGCGGGTGCCGGAGCCGTGGTCTACCGCGCCTGCAGTCAAAAATAACGAGCTTTTGTACAGGGCATGTACCGCCAGCAGCAGCATGGCGGCAGTTGTGGCAAGCGGGGTGCCTAATCCCAGCAGTAGAGTTAGCATCCCCAGGGCACTGACCGTGGTCCAGGCCAGGATCTGTTTCAGATCGGTACGCTGTATCGCTTTTGCGGCACCCAGCAACAGGGTGAGACCGCCAACAGAGGTCAGGCAGATCAGCCAGCTGTCTGTTCCCCCCAGCACCGGTGAAAACCGTGCCATCAGGAAGATGCCCAGCTTGACCATGGTGGCGGAATGCAGGTAGGCACTGACCGGTGTCGGGGCGGCCATGGCGCCGGGCAGCCAGAAGTGGAACGGAAACTGGGCGGATTTGGTAAAGGCCCCGGCCAGCATTAATATCAGGATCGGCAGGTAGAGACTGTGGCTGCGCAGCAGATCCCCACTGTTTAAAATAGTTGTCAGATCACTGCTGCCAACGCTTTGTCCCAACAGTATGATCCCTGCCAGCAGTGCCAGTCCACCCGCACCGGTTACCAGCAGAGCCTGAAACGCAGCACGACGGGATGCTTCCTGCTGGTAGTCAAAACCGATCAGCAGAAACGAGCAGAGCCCGGTCAGTTCCCAGAAGATGAACAGGGTAATCAGATCACCGGCCAGCACCGTGCCCAGCATGGCAGCCATGAACGCCAGAATAAAGCCGTTGAAACGCTTTAGGTGGGGATGATCATGCAGATAGGATGATGCGTAAAGCAGCACCAGCGCACCGATGCCGGTGATCAGAAGCGCAAAGAGCAGTCCCAGACCGTCCAGACGGAAGGAGAGGGCAACGCCCAGACTAGGTAGCCAGGGGACAGAGACCTGCAGCAGCTGACCGGTAGCAACCGGTCCGATCTGAAGGGCAAACCAGGCAAACAGGCCCAGTGGTATGGAGAGTAGCAGAGCTGGTAACATAGTGTATTGTGCAGGCCGGCCTGATTTTCAAGCCGGCCTGAGGGTGTAACTATAGCGTACTTTTAATCTTCTTCAAGGCAAACCGGACATTAGTGGGTAAAATAGTTCGCATTCAGAAACAGATGGGTAATGATGCTGGCTGCATAGCCCAGGGCAATGGCCCAGGTCCATTTCAGGTGCGCCCCAAAGGTGTAGACACCTCGGGCAGACCCCATCAACGCCACCCCGGCTGCCGAGCCGATTGAGAGCATGCTGCCCCCAACCCCGGCAGTCAGGGTTACCAGCAGCCACTGGCCGTGGGACATCTGCGGGTCCATGGTCAACACCGCAAACATAACCGGAATGTTGTCAATAATGGCAGAGAGAATTCCCACCAGCACGTTGGCGGTGGTGTGTCCCAGGCCGTTGTACATGAAGTTTGAGGTTACGGCCAGATAGCCAAACTGTCCCAGCCCGCCAACGCAGAGGATCACCCCGTAAAAGAAGAGCAGGGTGTCCCATTCTGCCTTGGCTATCTTGCGGAACAGGTCAAAGGTTGCGTGGTTGTGACCGGTCACGTCCAGCGGGTTGTCGCCGGACAGCAGACGGTGTTCTTTCTTTTTCAGCCAGTACGAGAAGAAGGAAAGATAGCCCAGACCCAGCATCATCCCCACTGCCGGTGGCAAATGCAGGAAGTTGTGGAACGACACTGCGGTGACAATGGTTGCCAGAAACAGGGCCATGATTCGTTTGGCACCAAGTTTCATGCTGACCGTTACATCGCTCGACTCCGGCTTCTCGTTGGGTACGGCCATGCTCATCAGGGCTGCCGGTATGATCCAGTTGATAACGGAAGGGATAAAGATGGCAAAGAACTCAAAAAACTGAATCTTGCCCTTTTGCCAGACCATCAGGGTGGTTATGTCGCCAAAGGGGGAGAAGGCACCACCGGCATTGGCCGCCACCACAATATTTATACAGGCTACCACTACAAACTTTGTATTGGCCCCTCCAACGGCCATGGCCACCGCCCCCATCAGCAGGGCTGTGGTCAGGTTATCGGCTATGGGTGAAATAACGAAGGCCAACAGGCCGGTCATCCAGAAGACTGTCCGCAAGGTAAAGCCCTTGTTGACCAGCCAGGAGCGCAGGGCACTGAAGACATCCCGTTCTTCCAGGGCATTGATATAGGTCATGGCAGCCAGCAGAAACAGAAACAGTTCGGCATATTCGGTCAGGTTGTGCATGATGGCGCCGTGGGCATGGTCCGGCCTGCCCAGGGCCTGGTAGGACAGGGCAACCAGTACCCAGATAATACCGGCCGCTACAAGCACCGGCTTGCTCTTGCGCAGATGCAGTTTTTCTTCCAAGATTACCAGCCCATAGGCTGCTACAAACAGCACCAGGGCAAAGATCCCCATGGCGCTGGCGGTCAGGTTTGCAATGTCGCTGCTGCCACCGGCTGCCGCTGCCGGCAGGACAGTAGCTGCCAGCGTAAAGATGCTGAAAAAAATGCTCTTCATAGATAGATATCCTTTGTCGAAAGTGCACACGTGGCAGCAGGTGGCTGCAACCAGTTGTATCCTCATGCGCATACAGATAGAGAGGTGCTGTTTCAGAACAATCGCGTAACGATCAAGAATGAAACAGCTTCAGGATATGCAGTGTATTCAGGTAAGAGCAGGAGGTGCGCGACTGAGGGCGGATGTGATAAAGCGTGTGGGGGGAGGACAGGGTGGAGATGACGCAGCAAGGTGTGCCTTTCTGTTGTGGCAGTCTGGTTGCCTGGCTGCACCGGCATGGTTCTGAATGGCTGAACGGCGGGTTTGTTTAATGGCACAGGCAGTGCTGACCGGACATTCATAGGTGAAATTGGTAATCTGCTCCGTTGAAAAAGACAACGGCGAGATCAGTATCAAGATGATAATCAAAGACTGGGACAGACGCCGTAGCGGTGTCTGTCCCAGTAACTGCTGCATACTGTTTTTAGTGGGTAAAATACTTGGCATTAAGGAAAAGATGAGCAGCAATACTGACTGCATAACCAAGAGCAACAGCCCAGGTCCATTTCAGATGGGCGCCAAAGGTGTAAATCCCCCGAGCAGAGCCCATTAATGCCACGCCGGCTGCAGAGCCGATGGAGAGCAGACTGCCGCCTACTCCGGCAGTCAGGGTTACCAGCAGCCACTGTCCGTGGGACATCTGCGGGTCCATGGTCAGCACCGCAAACATGACCGGGATGTTGTCAATGATTGCAGAGAGCAGTCCAACCAGTATGTTGGCGGTGGTATGTCCCAGGCCGTTGTACATGAAGTTTGAGGCCATGGCCAGATAGCCGAACTGCCCCAGACCGCCCACACAGAGGATTACTCCGTAGAAGAAGAGCAGGGTGTCCCATTCTGCCTTGGCTATCTTGCGAAACAGATCAAAGGTTTCGTGCTGGTGACCGGTAACGTCCAGAGGGTTATCGCCGGACAACATCCGGTGTTCTTTTTTCTTCAGCCAATAGGAGAAGAAGGAGAGATAGCCAAGCCCAAGCATCATACCGACAGCAGGTGGCAGGTGCAGGAAGTTGTGGAAGGATACGGCGGTAACAATGGTCAGGAGGAACAGGCCCATGATCCGCTTGGCCCCCAGTTTCATGCTCACCGATTCATCGGTCACTTCCGGTTTTTCCTTTGGTACTGCCAGGCTCATTAAGGCAGCCGGAATGATCCAGTTGAGCAGCGAAGGAATAAAGATGGCAAAAAACTCGAAGAATTCAACCTTACCCTTCTGCCAGACCATCAGTGTGGTGATATCGCCAAAGGGGGAAAATGCACCGCCGGCATTGGCGCCCACCACAATATTGATGCAAGCCACCACCACAAAGGCCTTGTTGTTGCCACCAACAGCCATGGCCACAGCACCCATCAGCAGGGCGGTGGTCAGGTTGTCGGCAACCGGAGAAA
>NZ_JAOTRZ010000116.1 GCF_030247655.1 Trichlorobacter sp.
ATAGTGGCATGTATGAGAAAACTTCTGACCATTTTAAACGCCATGATGAAAACGGGGCAAAAGTGGAACCCAGCCATGGTCAGCTAAACTAAACTACTTGACAGAGAACACAGTTGCTCTGTGGTGAGAAATTTGGAGTTCGTTTATGGGCGATATCACCCGCTTCGGCATCTCGATTGACAGTGACCTGCTGGATAGTTTTGACCGCCTGATCACCCGCAAGGGCTACCAGAACCGTTCAGAGGCGATCAGGGATCTGATTCGCGCCACCATTGTAGAAGACAAAACCGCTGCAGGCCATGAAGAGATGGTCGGCACGATCACCATGGTCTACAACCACCATGTCCGCGACCTGGCTGACAAATTGACCGAGCACCAGCACCACCATCACCACCAGATTGTCTCTGCCCTGCATGTGCACCTTGATGCCCACAACTGCCTTGAAGTACTGGTGCTACGCGGCAGCAGCGCCGAGATCAACCAGATTGCCGATGAACTGCTGGGGGTCAAAGGGGTTAAACACGGCAAACTGTTCCTCACCTCGGCAACTCCTGAACATCACTAATCTTTACACACCTGACCATGCCTTCTGATTCTGTAAACATCTCCGTGTTACTTTTTTCTTTTTCGTACCCACCTATTGTGCTACATTTTAAAAAATCGTGCCACAGGCTAATGCAATGACAATCATCCATACCAATCAGAACGCTGGCAGATTCCGCCTGTTTCTGCTGGCCTCATTGTTGTTGCATGGTTCGATAACCCTGGTGACACTTTTTCTGTTGCCAAAACGACCGGACAGGCAACCGGATTCACCCGGCATCATCATGGTTAATCTGGCTACACCAACAGCAGACAAGAACAGCGCTATCACCACTCTGGCTAGGCCATCCGTTAAACCCGGCAAGCAAGCCGCAGCATCAGCAACACCAACAGCACCGATTCAGCCTGTTGTGCCTGCAGCCACCGTTTCTGCAACACCTCAGGCAAGACGGATTGAGACAGCACCGGACAGGTCAATAACACCCACAGCACCTGCTAGCAGAGGAAGAACCGGTGCTGTAGCAGATCAGCCAACAAAATATGCAGATACAGGGCAGAGCGTTTCCGGCGCCCCCCAGTCCGCAAGTGCCGGAAAAGCTGTTCCCCGTGAGATGACCTTCGGCAGCGCGGGCGGTCCGGCTTTTCGGAAGCAGACCCAGCCGGTCTACCCATCGTTAGCCCGCCGACGCGGCAAGGAAGGCGTAGTCGTATTAAAACTTTCCATAAGTGAAACCGGCCACCTGACCCATGTTGAATTGATTGAAGACCCTGGCTATGGCTTTGCCGAGGCAGCCATAGAAGCGGTTCGCAGTTCCAGCTTCAGTCCGGCCCATTATAACGGCAAACCGGTTGCGATACAGGCAATACTGCCGATCCGCTTTACCTTACGCTAGATCCTATCACACCACAAACAGGGGGGAAACCGATGCTGCGCACCATGACAGTCGGCCTGATCAGCAGCCAGCTACTTGTGACAGGTCTTGCCATTGCAGCAGATCACAAACTGTCAGAAATTGTGGTAACTGAAGATCGGCTCATCACTCCCACCCGCCAGATCGATGAAACGGTCTCCACCGGCAGTGAAATCAGCAGCAAGGGGATGGAACTACAGGGTCCAAAGGCCGAGACCAGTGCCTATGAGGCGATCAACCTGCTGCCGGGCCTCAACATGGAAAGTGCTGATGGCAAGGGATTGGGAGTTGAACAGACAACCCAGCGCAGCCGTGGTGTCAGGGGTATGCTGGGCGCCTTAACGGTGGAAGGGGTACCCAACTACGGCGGAAACCCGATCGGCCCCCGCGATTATCTGTATGACCTGGGAAACATCAACACCATTGCGGTCTACAAAGGAGCCGTGCCTGCTGATATCGGTACCGGTGTCGGCTCCCGTGGCGGCGCCATTGAGCTGCGTCCAGACTGGCCTCATGAGAAGTTCGGGGCACAACTCAACCAGAGCGCAGGTACCGACAACTACTACCGCACCTTCCTGCGACTGGATTCCGGCAAGCTGCCGACCGTTGATACCCGGCTGTCCGGTTCCTACTCCTACACCCAGGCCGACAAATGGCGCGGCCCCGGGGAATTAGGCCCCCGCCACAATTTTAACCTCTCTCTGGCGCAGCCGATCACCAACAAGGCAGATATCAAGCTCTGGTACAACTACAACTCAATCAAGCAGGATCTGTATCGTGCATTGAGCTTTACTGAAACCCAGAATCTTGATGCCAACTATTACAAGGATTACAACGCGGTCCTGACCGGTACTGCTGCAAATGACATCAGTTATTACAAATACAACCACGGCTATTTCATCAACCGCGATTTTCTCTCGCTGATTACCGTAACCCCCACCGATCAACTGCGGTTTACCCTGAAACCCTACTATTCGGTTGAAGACACCAAGGTATGGCAGGGCAACTTGACGAACAACATGGTGCAGAAACGGACCCGGGAGATTGAACGGACCGGCCTGATTACTGAAGGCAGCTACGGTACCAAGTCTCTTAAAGGGATACTTGGCTATCACTACGAAGCATCCACCATGGATATATACATGCAGAACTATGCCCCAACCACTGCCGGACTCTCGTACCGGGGCTATGCGGCCTTTGCCACTGCGGGAACCTCGGCAATCAACAGCCCTTATCTAAAACTGACCGGTTCTGCGGGGAAAGTTGATTGGCAGGTGGGCCTGAAATATTTCAATTACGCTGAGCCTTCCAGCGATGGCTACCGGACACAGACGCCACTGGCCGCTCCGTACCCCCTGGTACGCGACAGCTGGCTGGATCGCTCCGCCCGCACCTACGACATCTTGCTGCCAACCGCAGGCATCTCCTGCACCATCAACGACAGCCTCCAGGCCTATACCAGCTATGGCAGAAACTTTATCCGTCCCTACTCCTATCTTCCGCTGGTCAGCACCTATGTCAACGGCGCCAATATCGCCCGTTTCAAGGCAGCCAACATCACCTTAAACAGCCTGTTTGATGGCTATAAGATGGAAGAGTCGGATAATTTTGACCTGGGGCTGCGCTACAAAAGCGAGAAATTCGAGATAGCCCCTACCCTCTTCTTTGGACTGCACAAGAACCTGCTGACCACGATCTCCGACACCCGGGTAACCGGCATACCGATCAGCTATCAGCAAAACATCGGCAAAGCCACTGGCTACGGACTTGACCTTGAGATGAACGCCTTTGTGACCGACTATCTGACCATCATCCTCAACCCCACCTGGACCAGCCTGACCTATGACGATGATATGATCTACCAGGGAACCCGTTACGCCAGCAAGGGCAAGCAGGTGGTGGACACCCCGGAATGGATGTTGAAGAGCGGCATTATCCTTAAGCTGGGTGATTTTGAGATCAGCCCCAAGGTGCGGGTGATCGGCGAACGTTACGGCGATGTAGCGCACCAGGAAAAAATTGACCCCTATGCCGTTGCTGATCTTTCCATCAACTACACCAAGAAGAAGGTCTTGAGCATGGCACAACTGAAAGTTTCTCTGGAACTGACCAACCTGACCGATGAGCACTATGTTGCGGTAATCAACTCCTCTGATGACACCCGTGCCGGTAGCACCAGCTATTACCAGGGTGCCCCCTTTTCTGCCATCGGCTCAGTTGCGGTGACCTTCTGATGGAGGCCTTATCCTGGCAACGGTGCGTTGATTTTCACGGCCATTCCTGCCCCGGCCTTGCCATCGGCTTCAAGGCGGTTGAGGCGCTGGAGCAGCAGATGGGGCTGGTCTGCGGTGGCGATGAGGAGCTGGTCTGCGTCACCGAGAACGATGCCTGCGGCGTGGATGCGGTGCAGGTGCTGACCGGCTGCAGCCTGGGTAAGGGCAATTTGCTCTACCGTGAACGGGGCAAGATGGCCTTCAGTTTCTTCAACCGTACCACCGGGCAAAACCTGCGGATGGTGTTCAAGCTGTCGGTATCCCGCAAGGACGTGGGACGGGAGGAGCTGCAGCAGATGATTCTGGATGCTGATCCGGCCACGTTGTTTCAGTTCAGCCAGCCGGGGTTCAGCGTACCGGAAAAGGCCCGTATCTTTGACAGCCTGACCTGTGAACAGTGCGGTGAACATGCCGTTGAGCACCTGATCCGTTTACATGAGGGGAAAAAAATCTGCCTGGACTGCTTTGAAAGGTACACACGGGGATGGTGAAACAGTCCCTGAGCATACTTGTCAGCGCACTACTGCTGCTCTGCAGTTCAGCAAGCGCCCTTGCTGCGCCGCCGGGACGTATCGTGGTGGATCAGCTGGGACGCCGGATACTGCTGCCTGCCAAGGTACAACGGATCATCCCCCTGGGCGGAGCAACCCGTTTTGTGGTCTATCTGCAGGCCTTTAACCTGGTGGTGGGGGTTGAGGCGATGGAAAACCGCCAGGCCCCTTCAAGCGGCAGACCGTACAACCTGGCCATCCGCAGCCGTGCTGAAAAGCTGCCGATAGTGGCAGAGGGCCGTCAGAAACCGGTCAATGCCGAGGCGATCATCGCTTTGCGGCCGGACCTGCTGATCACGGCTGAAGCTGACCGCTCCCAGGCTGATCATTTGAACAGAATCACCGGCGTTCCGGTGCTTGCCCTGGATTACGGCGGCATGGGCGTCCTGAAACCGGAGCGGGTCAAGGAGACCTTCAAGCTGCTGGGCACTGTTCTGCAAAGGGAGCAACGGGCCAACCAGCTAATCGCAGAGCTGACCTCGCAGCAAAAAGAACTTGATCGCCGTCTGGCCGGTGTAACCGCACTGCCGGTCTATATCGGCGCGGTCAGCCAGCGGGGCAGCCACGGCATCACCTCCACCGATGCCGACTATTTCCCCCTTGAGACCAGCGGCGCCGTTAATCTGGCCAAGCAGCTTACCAAGAGAGGCCACGCCTATATAGACAAAGAGCAGTTGCTGGTCTGGAACCCGTCAGTGATGCTGGTAGATGCCGGCGGCGCAGGACTGGTCCGTCAGGAATTCAGCCGCAACCGTAACTTTTTTAACCGGCTTGCTGCCGTACGTACCAATCAGGTCTACCAGACCCTGCCGTACAACAACTACCACACCAACCTTGAGCTGGCCCTGGCAAACAGGTGGTACATCGCCAAACTGCTGCACCCGAAACGGTTTGGCGATATTGATCCGGCCCGCAAAACCAATGAACTCTGCCGCACCTTTGTCGGCATAACCTGCTACGAGCAGCTACAGCGCGAGTATGGAGGTTTTGGCCCGCTGCTGTTGCACAACAAAACCGCCTATGTCCGCTGAAACCGCTGTTGAGACAAGCGACAGCTATAGCCGTCGTATCCGCAGACGCCTGTTGGTGCTGCTGGCCCTGTTGACCCTGCTGGCAATAATCGGACTGCTCTCTCTGTGGATTGGCTCCTACCCGCTAAGCATTTCCCAGATCATACAGGGGGTTGTTGCCACACCAGATGACCCGTTGATCACCCACCTGCTCTGGAATATCCGGCTACCCCGCACCGTTGCGGCCATGCTGGCAGGGGCTGCTCTGGCCCTGTCCGGTAGCATCATGCAGACCCTGCTGAAAAACCCACTGGCCGCTCCCTCCACCCTCGGGGTCTCACAGGGTGCAGCCTTTGGTGCAGCCTGCGCCATTATTCTACTGGGCTCCGGCCAGACCTTCAGCACCGGCAACGAGGCGGTACTGCTCTCCAGCCGCAGCATTACCGCAACCTGCGCCTTTTTCGGCGCGATTTTCAGCATCGCGGTCATTCTCACCATCGCCTCAGTGCGGCAACTATCCAGCGAGGCACTGATCCTGTCCGGCGTGGCCATGGCCGCCTTCTTCAGCGCCTGTACCATGCTGCTGCAGTACTTTGCCAGCGATCTGCAGGTGGCTGCCACCCTGTTCTGGACCTTCGGAGATCTGGGCAAGGCCGGATGGCAGGAAAACGGCCTGATGGCACTACTACTGTTGCTGACCGGCGGTTTTGTGCTGTACAGGGGATGGTGCTTCAACAGCCTGCAATGGGGGGATGAGGTTGCCCGAACTCTGGGAGTGCATACTTCCCGATTGCGTTTGATCGGCCTGTTACTGACTTGCCTGCTGACGGCTGTCATCACCGCCTATTTGGGGATCATCGCCTTTATCGGCCTGATGGCACCCCACCTGATCCGGCCCCTGATAGGCAACGATCAACGTTTTCTGCTGCCAGCAGCTGCCCTCTGTGGCGCCCTGCTGCTGGTTGTTGCAGATATTCTTTCACGTGTCATCCTGGCCCCGGTGGTGATCCCGGTGGGGATCATCACCTCCTTTGCCGGTGCCCCGCTGTTCCTCTTTCTCCTGTTGCAACGGAGACAGCTATGATCAGGATCGATCAGCTTGATTGTGCCTACGGCAACCGTCAGGTGCTGCACAGCATCAGCTTCAACCTCCAACAGGGAGAGCTGGTTTCAGTACTGGGGATGAACGGCTGCGGTAAATCCACCCTGCTCAAATGCATCAACGGCCTGCTGCAGCCATCAAGCGGCGAAATCCATATCAACGGCCAGTCCCTCAGGCAGCTGTCGCGACAGGAGCTGGCCCGTACCATCGGCTACCTGCCCCAGAATACACAAGCGATAGATTGTACGGTTTTTGAAGCAGTACTGATCGGACGCAGGCCTCACCTGGGCTGGCAGGTGACCGACAACGATCTGGTCGAAACCGCCCGTATACTCCGCCTGACCGGCCTGAGCGGCTACGCTGACCGCTCAACACTCCAATTAAGCGGGGGGGAACTACAGCGGGTGGCCATCGCCCGCACTCTGGCACAGCAGCCGTCAATTCTGCTGCTTGATGAACCGGTCAACCACCTGGATATCCGCAGCCAGATCGATGTCATGGCCCTGATCCACAGCCTGACGAAGCAACTGGGGATCAGCACCATCGCGGTCATGCATGACCTGAATATGGCCTTGCGTTTTTCGGACAGTTTTTTGATGATGAAAGAGGGTGCTGTACTGGCAACCGGCGGCAGGGAGGTTATAACGACAGACAACATCAGGGAACTGTATCAACTGCAGGTGGTGTTGCAGGAACTGAACGGCATACCGCTGGTAATCCCCTGCCCGGAGCAGGAGCCATCTCTGCTTAACCGCAGCTAACGCTGCAGCGCGTCAAGCCGTTGCAGTCCCTCCAACGCTCCGCAGGCCAGACCAATGTGAGGTGCTGCAATTTCCGGCTCACGGATATTGATCCTGATCACCGTGGCAGCGGCATGACGCCAGCCCAGCCGTTCAGAGGTAGCCCGAATGGTGGGAATGGCGGTACCTGCCCCCATCTCGATCACCACAATCTTCTTATCACCCTGCTCATCCAGAAACTGCTGCAGCCGCTGTTCCTGCTGGTGAGTCCGTTCAGGTAGCCAGGACCAGTCACCAAACATCAGAATATTGGGACGGCTTACACCATTGCAACGGGGACAACGGGGGATATGACCGGCCAGCATGGTAACCAGATCAACCGGAATCTGTTCGTGGTTGGGCCAGATGGTGTCAGAGCAGGGGGAAAGGCACTGCAGCCAGTGGATTGAACCATGCACTTCAAGCATCCGGTCATCGGCAAATCCGGCCTTCTGAAACTGGCCATCCACGTTGGAGGTAACCACAAAGTACGGGGCAGCTTTTTTCTCTATCCAACTTTTGATAATCCCAAACCCGGCATGGGGAACCGTGTCGCGATACAGATTGGTGCGATGGCCGTAGAAGCCCCAGCCAAAGGAGGGATCACGCTGAAAATGCTCCGGGTTGGCGCACTCCACAAAGGAAAGCCCCAACCGGGCATAGGGTGGGTAAGCCTGCCAGAAGCCCTGATTGCCGCGAAAATCCGGCAGACCGGAATCCACCCCCATCCCGGCCCCGGCGGTAATTACAAAGCAATCGGCAGCGCCAACCAGTTCAGCTGCCTGCTCAATCAGACCAGGCTCACCGATGCGATTCATGGTGCCCCCAACGGTGTATGAAAACAGCCAGTTCATCTGGCGGCAATGGAGTGCTAAACAGAAAGCCCTGGATGGTTGTGCAGCCACGGGCCAGCAGATGCAGTTTCTGTTCCTCGGTCTCAACCCCTTCTGCAATCAGTTCCAGCCCCAACTCCTGTGCCATGGCAATAATTGTATTAACCACTGCTGTATCTGACGGCGTGTTATGTAATCGATGAATAAACGACTGGTCCACCTTCAGCTCCTGTACCGGCAGCCGGGAAAGGTAGGCCAGGGATGAATAACCGGTACCAAAATCATCCAGGGAAAGGCTGACCCCCAGATCACGTAATTCCTGCAGTTTCTGTTGGGCATGGGCTGTGTCAATCATCAGTATGCTTTCAGTCAACTCAAGACAGAGCAAGGCCGGATCAAGTCCAGACTCAGCAAGAATCTGGCGAACGGTCTCAGCCAGATCACCCCGCTGAAACTGCAGGGCAGAGATATTTACCGACAGACGCAGCGAGACCATACCTGCACGCTGCCAGGCTACGGCCTGACAACAGGCCTGCTGCAAGACCCAGGTACCCACCGGAACAATCAGGCCGGTTTCCTCAAGGATCGGTATAAACTCCGTGGCACTAACCGGCGCAAGGTCGGGGCATTCCCAGCGTAGCAGCGCCTCAACCCCGATCACCCTGCCGGTTGTCAGACAGATTTGGGGTTGATACTGCAGACTAAATTCTTCATTTTCAAGTGCTCGATGCAACCGGGAAGCCAGCATCAGACGGTAGTGGGCCTGCTGGTGAAAATCGCTGGTATAGCAGACGATGGTGTTACGCCCCAACCGCTTGGCCTCGTGCAGGGCCGCCTCGGCGTTGCGCAACAGATTGTTCTCCTCCTCACCATCATCCGGGTAGATCACCAGACCAATACTGGCAGTAATAGCT
>NZ_JAOTRZ010000117.1 GCF_030247655.1 Trichlorobacter sp.
CGCCAAAAATGAGCAAGCAGATTTAACGCTATCCATTAGTTAGCGCTCTTGGCGAGAAACAGGACTTATGCACCTAATCATCGACATACACTGTCACACCGCCGGGATCGGTTCCGGCAACTCCGGCTGTTTCATTTCCCCGGAGTTGCGCAAAAGCTGGAAGTACCGGGTCTACCTGAGCTCCTTTGGGGTACAGGAGTATGAACTACTGCACCATGGTGACAAGCTGGTACTGGAGCGTTTGTCAGCATCTCTAACCGCCTCCGGCAAGGTGGATATGGCCGTGGTACTAGCCATGGATGGGGCTTTGGACAGCCAGGGTGAGCTGGACCAAAGCTGTACCGAGATGTACATTCCCAATGATTTTCTGGCAGAGGCGGTGAAACAGCACCCCAACCTGCGTTTTGGGGCCAGTATCAACCCCTACCGCCGGGATGCGTTGGAGCTGCTGGACAAGGCGGTTGAGGCAGGCGCGGTGCTGATGAAATGGCTCCCTTCGATCCAGCATATTGATCTGGCTGATAAACGGCTGGTGCCGTTCTACCAACGGATGCAACAGCATGGCCTGCCGCTTCTGACCCACACCGGCGATGAGGCCTCGTTCACCTATGCCCGTAATGAGCTGGGGGATCCGCAGCGACTGCGGCTGGCACTGGAGCATGGGGTAACGGTAATTGCCGCCCATGCCGCTGCCAACGGCGCAAACGAAGGTGAACATAACTTTGCGCGTTTCCTGCGGCTATGCGACCAGCACCCCAACCTGCATGCTGATATATCTGCCCTGACCCAGATCAACCGGCCCGGTCAGTTGCGCCGCCTGATTCAACAACACCACCTGCATGGCAGGCTGCACTACGGTACAGATATGCCGCTGACCAATACCCTGCTGGTCTCACCTCTGGGGCACCTGACCCGACTGGCTCCCTGGACCGTGGCCCGGTTGATGGCTATTAAAAACCCTTGGGACCGGGACCTGGAGCTGAAACGTGCCCTAGGTGTACCGGAAGAGGTGTTCAGCAATCCGGCGCGTTTGTTAAAAATTTAGCCGTAAAAGAACGCAAGGAACGCAAAGATTTACAAGCATTAACCCACCCCAACCCTCCCTTGTCAGGGAGGGAGTAAATCCAGGAAGGCCTGAAGACTTCCCCCCTGACAAGGGGGGGGTGAAGGTGTTTTTTGCGAGAAGTTTGAAAGGAACCACCCCATGCCATCGGTCTATGACCTGAAACCTAAATTCCAGAACCTGCTCCGCCCGCTGGTTAACCTGCTGGCAAAGATCGGCGTGACCGCCAACATAGTTACTCTGGCGGCCATGCTGGGCTCCATCGCCTACGGTGTCTGGATCTACCAGCCCTTTGCTGACCACGGCCCCAACCCGTACCCATTTCTGTTTCTGGGACTGTTCCTGTTTATCCGCATGGCCTTGAACGCCATTGACGGCATGCTGGCCCGCGAGCACCACCAGCAATCCCTGTTCGGGGCCTACCTGAACGAGGTTGGCGATGTGGTTTCCGACGCTGCCCTGTACCTGCCGTTTCTGGATCTGATGGCCCATGGTCTGGGTTGGGTGTTGATGATCGGCCTTTGCTGCCTGACCGAGTTTGTGGGACTGCAGGGCAAGACCATTGGCGCTTCCCGCCGTTATGACGGCCCCTTTGGCAAGAGTGACCGGGCGGTCTTTTTCGGAGCACTGGGACTGTTCACCGCCTGGGCGGTATTTGAAAACAGGCAGGCCTTGCACGGCATTGTTATGAACTGGGCGATGCTGATCGCCAGCCTGCTGGCACTGATTACCATCATCAACCGGGTTCGCCGGGGGATTCAGGAGGCACGGGCATGAATCTGCACCAATGGGTTTTCGGCTCAAGCTATGCCACCCTACCCCACGGTTTTCTGATGCTGGGGCTGATGGTGGGCGGCGCGGTCATCGGCATGCTGGCCGGTCTGGTGCTAAAAAACAACGAGGTGCTGATCCGTTCTCGCACCTGGCTGTTGATCATCGCCCTGTTCAGCCTGGGCACCTGGCGGCCCGGCTTTGCCCCCTGGCTGTTCGGGTTCATCAGCTTTCTAGCATTGCGTGAGTTCATCACCTTGCTGGAGACCCGTCCGGCAGACCGCGGCGCCCTGTTCTGGCTTTTCCCAGCCATTGTGATCCAGTACATCTGGGTGGGGATGCAGTGGTACGGCATGTTCATCATCTTTATTCCGGTCTGGCTGTTCCTGTTTATTCCGCTGCGTCTGGTGCTGGCCGGTGAAACCGAAGGCTTTATCCGCTCTGCCGGGGTGCTGAACTGGGTGGCGATGATGACGATCTTCTCCCTCAGCCATGTGGCCTATCTGATGCAACTGCCGGTGACCGGCGTGGGACACGGCCTGGGCTATGTGCTCTGCCTGGTGATCATGACCGCACTGAATGATGTGTTTCAGTTTATCTGGGGCAAACTGCTGGGCGGCCCCAAGATCATCCCCAAGGTCAGCCCCGGCAAGACCTGGTCCGGTTTTCTGGGTGGCATGGGAACCAGTGCGTTGTTGGCCGCCTTCCTGCTGCCGCTACTTACCCCCTACAGTCATCTGGCCGGAGCCGGTGTCGGTGCGTTGCTGGCCTGCTGCGGGTTTATCGGCGATGTTGTGGAATCTGCGGTCAAGCGGGATATCGGGGTCAAGGATTCCGGTAGCAGCCTGCCGGGACATGGCGGCATACTTGACCGGGTGGACAGCCTGACCTACACTGCGCCGGTGTTTTTTCATCTGACCTGGTATCTGTTTTATTAAGGTCAACTTCAACTCAAGGCGAAATGCACCACCCCTAACCCCTCCTGGACCAGGAGGGGGATTTGCTCTTGTGCTCCCCTCCTTAGACAAGGAGGGGTCGAGGGTGGTTAAAAAAGCATCCATGGAAATGACTAGCATGACATCCAAACACCTCATAATCTACGTTCTCAGCGCTATCAGCCTTCTCTTCAACAGCAACGCCCATGCCTACTGCTTTGAAGAAGCCGGACAACTGTACGGCATCAACCCGCTGGTGCTGCGTTCCATTGCCGGGGTAGAGTCGAGCAACAAACCGGATGCGGTTGGAAAGAACACCAACGGCAGCTATGATGTCGGCCTGATGCAGATCAACACCATCTGGAAAAGCACACTGGGACTGGAACGTTGGAAGCATCTGGGGGATGCCTGCTACAACACCAAAACCGGCGCCTGGATTCTGGCGGCCTGTATCAGCAAGTACGGCTACAACTGGCGGGCGGTTGGCTGCTACAACAGCCAGACCCCAGAAAAAAGCGAGATCTACGCTAAAAAGATCTTTGAAAAACTGGAGCGCCTGAAGAGCGGCAAGGAACCACAACCGATGGACAAGGATATGGAAGCGGTCTTAACCGCCCATGTAGAGGAGGTGGTGGCTGCAAAACAGGAGGGACGCAAGGTACCTAAAAAGAAGGTGCTAAAGTTTGTCCCCTATACCCGGCTGCCCAAAGCAAAGCTGCATCACCCACCTCCAGCGCCTGCTGGTGAGCCATCTGCACCGGTTCCGGTACCATGGTGATGCAACGCCTGATCAGGATTATCTTTCTGGCCTGCCTGGTCCGCCCGCTGGTGTCACTGCTGCTTGGGCGCTGCATCAAGGGGCATGAGCATCTGCCGGTCAGCGGTCCGGCCATTATTGCGGCCAACCATAACAGCCATCTGGATATTCTCTACCTGATCGCCCTGATGCCGTTCAAGGCCATTCCCCTGTTGCGGCCCGTGGCAGCAGCCGACTACTTCTGCAGCACACCAATCACCTCCTGGCTTTCCCGCACACTGCTGGGAATCATCCCCCTGGATCGGAAACGGGGCAGTTTCCATGCCGACCCGCTGGCCGGTCCTGCAGCGGCGCTAGAACAGGGAGAGATCGTGATCATCTTTCCAGAAGGAAGCAGGGGCAAACCGGAGGAGTTGGGGCAGATCAAGCCGGGGGTGGCGCACTTGGCCAAACGATTCCCCCAGGTGCCGGTGATACCGGTCTTTATGCGAAACCTGGGTAGAAGCCTGCCTCGGGGCAGTTTTGTATTGGTGCCGTTCTGCGGTAAGACCGCGGTTGGTGCGGCGCGCTGTTTCAGCGGCGATACCAAGCTATTTACTGCAGAGCTGGCAACAACCATGCAGCAGTTGGAAGATCAGGTGGACGGCGCTTCTTCCTGAAGCGCAGCCACCACATGTTTTTTCACGGTTCTACGGTCCAAACCAGTCCGGCGGGCCACCTCTTCATAGCTCCCCAACCGTTTGTACAACAACCCGCAGTAACCAGCCTACAGGCCACCGGCATCCAGGCTGCCGGATGTAACCCCGGCCAGGAGAGAATCCTGCAGATCACCACCGCCCACCACCACCGTATCGCCTTCATAGCGACGGGTCAGCAGCATCCGGCGCACCGCCTGCTCCAGCTCCCGCACATTGCCGGGCCAGGGATACTGCGGCCCCAACGAGCGGCGCAAGCCTTCACTGATCTCCACGGACATGGCACTGCATTCATGGCCCAGCATCCGCTGCAGAATGCTCTTAACCAGAGCAGCCAGCTCTAACGGCTGTTCCTGCAAGCGCTGCCTGAGCGGTGGCACAATAATCTGATCCGAACAGAGCCGATAGTAAAAATCATCCCTGAACTGGCCGTTTTTACGCAGCTCATCCAGCGGACGGTTGGTGGCGGCGATGACCCGCCCATTAAACCTCAGCCGGTCATGGCTGCCCACCGGCGCAAAGGTCCGCTCCTGCAGCACCTGCAGCAGCTTGATTTGCACCGGCACCGCAACATCGCCAATCTCATCCAGAAAGATAGAACCATGGGCCGAACAACGGCTGAAGACCCCTTCATGGTTATCAATGGCACCGGTAAAGGCCCCTTTACGGTGACCGAACAGTTCTGATTCAAGCAGTGATTCCGGGTATTGGGACAGGTTACGGCTGATAAAGGTGCGGGTAAAGCTGTCGCTAAAGCAGCCATTCTTCTCATCAAACGGGATAAAACCGGAACGGCCGATGGCGGCAGCGGCAGCCCCCTTGCCGGTACCGGTTTCGCCCAGCAGCAGGGTGGAAAAATCCTCCATCCGGTTCCAGAGCCGCTGGTCATACAGGTTGATGTCGCAGGTAAAGATGTTGTTCCAGAGCTGACGCCGCAGGGTGTGCATGCAGGGAGACAGCCCGGTCAGGCTGGTATCGATGAAGTAAAAGGCCCGCCGGATCTGGTAGAAAATTTCCAGATAACGTCGGCAATCCGGACCGGAGTAGCCCAGACGCTCCAGCTCAAGCAGCACCTCGGCCCCGAATGGCACCTTGATCGGTCGATCACCGGCCTGCTGCTGATCCAGTATGAACCGGTCAAACGGTTCACGGTAGGTATGGTAGATGGCAAACTGAAAGGCGGTCTGCAGCAGACTGCGGTCATCACCACGATACTGCAACGGGTCATGCCGGTTACTGCTGCGCAGGGCATCAAGCCGCGCTCCCACCCGCTGTACCACCCGTTCAAATAGCTCATCGCGACCACAAGTCCGGTCACAGCCGGAAATTTTCAAATCCAGCTCTGCGCGTTCAGGGCTAAAGGGGTTGGCAAAGGCGGCCAGGGCCACATCGTGCAGGAAATCTCGATCAACAGGGGATAAAGTTAATATCTTTGTCATACACAAAATGTACACAATGGATACAATAAATGTCAAAGACTTTTACAGCCATGGCGTAACACATCAGCTAGCGCACCGGAATAACTACACAAACACCCTTGGCACACTCTCTGTAATAGTTTTAGCAAAGCAGAAACGAACGCAGCAGGGAGGAAGCCATGAAAACCATCAACAAACGGATCTTTACCATTATCCCGATCATCGCCTTTACACTGACGATCATCATCTCAAACGGGATTTTCCACACCATTGAGCATCGCCATGCCGCAACCGCAGATCGCTCTCAGACTGCTGAAGAACAGATGAACGGCAGTTACAGCACTATGATTAACACCTTTAACGCCAGCACCACGAGGTAGACCATGACACTCTTGTTCATAGGTATCGGCATCATTGCAGGCGGCATGCTGTTTCAGTTCCCCGGCGCAGTTTCAGGCGGGATCATCGGCTGGTTCTACTCCAGCCTGCAGCTGCTGCACAGCCGCCAGAACAAGCAGCAGCAGGAGCTGGAGTGGCTGAGATCACGGCTGTCCACACATCTGCGGGGTGAGCCTGAGCAAACAGAACCTGAGCCGGATCAGGCACCCATGCCGGAACCTTCAGCCATGGCCACCCCTGCCCCGCTGGCCCAGCCAATGCCGGCCCAACAAGCTTGGCAACAGGAACAGGCAGCACCCAAAACCACCGCGGCCGCAACCGCTAAAAGCGAGCCTGTCTATACCTTTAACTATACCCCTATGCCGGAAACGCCAGCCGAGCCATCGGCGTTTAAAAACGCACTGCACACTGTTTTTAACGGTGAGAATCTGTTGGTAAAACTGGGGGTGCTGATCCTGTTTTGCGGCATCGCCTTTCTGGTTAAGTATGCGGCTCTGCGTGGTATGTTTCCCCTTGAGCTGCGCCTGATTAGCGCTGCTGCCGGAGGCGCGGCACTGCTGGCAATCGGCTGGCAGCTACGCACAAAGCGGGCCGAATACGCTCTGGCCCTGCAGGGTGGTGGCATCGGCATTCTCTACCTTGTCAGCTATGCGGCCTTCAGGCTGTATGCGTTGATCCCGGCGGTTCCTTCCTTTGCGCTGCTGGTGGTTATCTCCGGCCTGTGTGCCACACTGGCACTGCTACAAGAGTCACGCACCATGGCCCTGTTCGGCATTATCGGCGGCTTTGCGGCCCCCTTTCTGGCTTCGGTGGGGATCGGTGATCCGGCTCTGCTGTTTGGCTATTACACGGTGCTTAACGCCGTTGTGATCGGCATCGCCTGGTTCCGTTCATGGCGTTCCATCAACCTGACCGGTTTCATTGCCACCTTCCTGCTCAGCACACTCTGGGGGGTAAATTACTACAAACCTGCGTATTTCAGTTCTGTTGAACCGTTCCTGATCCTGTTCTTTCTGGTCTACCTGGGGGTTGCCCTGCTGTTTGCACTGAGGCAACCGCCTGAACTCCGCCGCATGCCTGATGCAACCATCGTATTTGGCACACCACTGGCTGCCTTTGCCCTGCAATCAGCACTGGTCAGTGACTATCGCTACGGCATGGCCTGGAGTGCCCTGGTTGCCGGGCTCTGCTACCTGGCCTGTTGTCGTCTACTCTGGAACCGTGACCTGCAACTACGTCCGTTGGCGGAATCATTTCTGGCCCTGGCAGGCATACTGCTCACCCTGACCATACCGCTGGCCTTTGATGGCCGCTGGACCTCCGCTGCCTGGGCTCTGGAAGGAGCAACCATGGTCTGGCTGGGATTCAGGACAGAACGCCAACTGGTGCGGGGCAGTGGCTACCTGCTGCAGCTTTTGTCCGGCCTTGCCTTTGCCTCTGGCGTGGCCCACACCACCGGAAGCATGCCGATGCTGAACAGCTTCTATCTTGGCTGCCTGCTCATCAGCCTGTCCGGCCTGTACAGTGCCTTTTTGCTGCATAGTCACAAGCAACAGCATCAGGAATGGGAACAACCGCTTGAGTATCTACTGATCGCCTGGGGGATCTGCTGGTGGTCTGGCGGTGCCTTGCGTGAGTTGGAACATGCGTTGGACAAAGAATTCCTGTATGGAGCGATCCTGCTGTGTGCCGCTCTCTCAGCCCTGCTGATCCGCTTAGTTGCACGCAAACTGCAGTGGCAGAACTTCAGCTGGACCAGCCTGATCCTGCTGCCGTTGCTGCCTGCTGCCGCAGTGGTCTGGTTTCCTGCCCATCCCCTGGCCCATGGCGGCTGGTTTGCCTGGCCGATCGCCTTTAGCGCAAGCTGGTGGCTGCTGTATTCCCATGACCGATTGCTGCCTGCCACACTTAAACCATATCCCCATGCCCTGCTGGTCTGGCTGCTGGCACTGCTGGGCACCCTTGAGCTGGGCTGGCAGGTATCGTTTGCCATGCTGCAGCAGGGCAGCTGGCAGGAAATCAGCCAGGTGGTGATGCCGATCAGCCTGCTTGGGCTGCTGCTGATCGGGAACCGAACCAGGGTTTGGCCGTTCCGGCAGGAACGGATTACCTACCAGGGGATCATCGCCCTGCCCCTTGCGGTCTGGTCCCTGGGCTGGGTGGTGGTCAGCTCCCTGACCTGCGTTGGCGACAGCAGCCCCCTACCCTGGCTGCCGCTGCTGAATCAGTTTGATCTGACCATCCTGGCTGCCATTGCCGTGCCGCTGATCTGGCTCCGCAGCCTGTATACAGAACAGGCATTCCAGGAACTGCTGCATGAGCTGCAGCCTACGATCGCTGCCGTTTTCAGCGCTGTCTGCTTTATCTGGCTGAACGGCATGCTGGCCCGCAGCCTGCACTATTGGGGTGAGGTACCGTTCACGGCCCACGGCATGCTGCACTCGCCCCTGGCCCAGGCATCATTCTCCATCTTCTGGAGTCTGTTGGCGCTGCTTGCCACCCTGTATGCGGTCCGGCACGGTCATCGTTTGATCTGGATCTGCGGAGCAACGCTACTGGGGGTTGTGGTTGCCAAGCTGTTTATGGTAGATCTTGCAGGTCACGGTACCGTGGCCAGAATCGTATCATTTGTTGCCGTAGGATTACTGCTGCTGGTGATCGGCTGGTTTGCACCGGTGCCACCGAAACAAGAATAGCCCCGGATCATCACCACAAGGGCTGTCTCTTAT
>NZ_JAOTRZ010000118.1 GCF_030247655.1 Trichlorobacter sp.
TTTCTGGAAACCGAAAGCGGGGTGGCCCGACTGGAAGAGGATGGCGGCCTGCTGATGGATGTTTCCACCCAATCACCTTTCCGTGACCGCTTTGAGATCAGCCATGCCCTGGGCATCCCCTGGGGCAAGATCAGCATAGTGGCCCCCTCGCTGGGGGGCGGTTTTGGCGGCAAAGATGGCGCCACCGTGCAGTGCCTGCTGGGGCTGGCAGCCCAGCACGCTAATGGCCGCTGGGTGCGGATGCAGTGGGAGCGCGAAGAAAGCTTCAAGGCCGGTTACAAACGCCATGCCTGTAAAATGGAATACAAGCTGGGGGCCAGCACAGACGGCACACTGCAGGCGCTGCATGCCAGGCTCTGGTACGATACCGGCGCCTATGCCCATCTGGGGGCCGAGGTAATGGAACTGGGCATGGAGCATGCCGGTGGTCCCTACCGCATTCCCCATACCCAAATTGAAGGCTGGTGCGTCTACACCAACAACCCAACCGCCGGTGCTATGCGGGCCTTTGGGGTCTGTCAGGCTACCTTTGGCTTTGAATCCATGATGGATCTGCTGGCAGCCAAGCTGGGCATGGACCCGCTGGAGCTGCGCCTGAAAAATGCCCTGGTGCGGGGGGATGAAAACTGCGCCGGTGTCTGTTTAACCACCTCAACCGGCATTAAGACCTGTCTGGAACAGTTGCAGCAGCACCCCTTCTGGCAGAAACGGGAACAATGGAAGGCGGCAGCGCCCCGCTTCAAACAGCGTGGCATTGGTCTGGCCTCGGTCTTTAACGCAGCCGGGTATGGCGGCGGGGTACGGGATGCCGCCACAGCCAAGATTGAGTTGACCGTTGATGGCACCTTTGTGGTGCACAATGCCGTGGCAGACATGGGCCAGGGTAACTCCTCTGCCTTTCTGCAGATTGCCGGACATATTCTGTCGCAGGATGCCTCCCGTGTATCGCTGAAACAGCCGGACACCCGCACTGCCTATCCATCCGGCTCATCCTCTGCCGGACGCACCACCTACACCTTTGGCAAGGCCTTGATCACCGCAACTGAAGAGCTGCGCAGCCGCCTGCTTAACTGGGCCGGTATGATCCTTTTTCTGCAGGACAATGACGGTCTGGAACTGCAGCCGGGCAGGGTGTTGCATCTACCCAGCAACAAAGAGATTACCCTGGCGCAACTGGCCGGTTACCTGCAGCCGGAAGAACGGGTCTGCCTGGGGCAATACGTGGCACCCACCTGCAAAAATGTTCCCCCCACGGCCAAAGGGTTCTTTATCGGTTTTCCCCATGTGATCTTCGGCTATGGCGCCCATCTGGTGCGGCTGGAGGTGGATAGCTTAACCGGCCAGCTTACGGTTTGCGACTATCTGGCGGTGACCGATGGCGGCAAGGTGCTGAACCCGATGATGTTTGACCAGCAGGTGCAGGGTGGGGTGGCCCAAGGTCTGGGCTATGCCTTGATGGAGGATTTCACGGTGCAGGATGGCATGGTAAAAACCCCGGACTTTGCCACCTACCTGATCCCCGGTAGCCTGGATATCCCGGAGATTATCTCGATTGCCGCCCAGGGAGAACCGGAAGAGACCGGTCCCTTTGGCATGAAGGGGATTGGCGAGGTAGCCATGAACGGCCCGCTGCCCGCGGTTGCCAATGCTGTGGATGATGCCTGTGGTGTGCGACTCTGTCACGGACCGCTGACTCCCCAGCGGGTGCTGGCTGGTTACAGGGGTAAATTAGGGGTCGGTGAGGAGTAACGACAGATGGAAAATCAAGTTGAATTAAGATCGAACATGTTTCCTCCTTATGAAGGAGAAGAGGAAGAGATTAATCCAGGTCTATGGGGTAAAAGGCTGGCTGAGTACCTTCTGGAAAATCTTTCAAAAGAAGGAGTAAACGTCGTCGGCATTGGAGCTGAAGACTGGGGTTGGATTGTCACACTGGAAAACAAAGAGTTTCCACTTTGGATTGGGTGCGGTCATCAGTATGGCGAAGATGATGAGTTTTTATGCTTCATAGAACCCTCAAAGCCTTATATCAGGAAGTGGTTCAAGAAAATTGATACTACCGTTCTAGTTAGGCGAGTGGCAGATGTGCTGAGAAAGATCCTTGAAGCTTCTCCCGAGATCCATAGCATAAAGTGGAGTACAGTAAGTAACGGATGACACTAAAACCGTCATGGTCGCTGACGCGCCAGGATAAAGCCCTGCACGCAGGTCATGCTGAGGGTGATGTTAGTGCTCCAGACCACTTTATCAGTAACCGTGTTGATGTTGTCTTGCGGTTTGATATAACCCCTGAACAGAGACAAACAGAGGTTACATCCACAAACCAAGAAAGGGAGACAGATGAAGAAACTGAGTATGCCGGTTTATATCCTGATGGCTATTCTTTTTACAGGACTGCTTGGCGGCCATTGTCTTGCAGGGGAGCAGATCTCCGGCGGTAAATCTTCAGCAGCGGTAACCAAGCCAGAGGTGATTGCTGCAGCAGATTTTGCGGTCTCTGAACAGGCAAAGGTACTGCAGAAAAAACAGGAACCAGCAGCAATAAAACTGAGTCTGGTCTCCATCATCAGTGCAGAAGAACAGGTTGTCTCTGGTATGAACTATCACCTTAAGCTGAAGGTGAAACTGAACGGCAAGGTGAAGCGAGCAGAGGCAACGGTCTGGTGGCAGCCCTGGAACAAGGAAACTCCGTACCGATTGACATCCTGGAAATGGAAATAATACAGATGAATATTCAGTTTAATCTAAACGGTATTCCGACCGAGCTTGACTGTGTCCCTGACCGCCGGGTAATTGACCTGCTGCGGGAAGACCTTGGCCTGACCGGCAGCAAGGAAGGCTGTGGCACCGGTGAGTGCGGCGCCTGCACAATTTTGGTGGATGGCTTGCCCAAACTGGCCTGCCTGATGCTGGCGGCCCAACTGGAGGGGACGCGGGTGGAGACGGTTGAGGCACTTGAGCAGACTGAAGAAGGCCGCAGTTTGATGACTGCCTTTGCTGAAGAAGGTGCGGTGCAGTGCGGTTACTGCATCCCCGGTATGGAGATGGCCTCTTTGGCGTTGCTGCGTCAAGGCGAACCGTTAAGCCGGGAGCGGATCAAAGAAGGGCTGTCCGGCAATCTCTGCCGCTGCACCGGCTATGTCAAGATTGTGGATGCAGTGGAACGGGCTGTAAAGGAGTGTTGCGAAATCTAATAATACTCTTTACAGTGCTGTTTATAGTATGGTTAACTGTGTTAAACACAGTAAAAGGGAGGCTGCCATGCCGCATATATCTGCCAATGATCTGAAGGTAAAAGGTGTGGTCGCCATAGAGGCGATGCTGGCCAATCAGCCGGAAGCGATTATTTCCGTGCGGGGCAAGGAGCGCTTTGTGGTGATGGATATGGAGCAGTACCATTATCTGCGGGAATGCGAACTTGAAGCAGCACTTGCCCAAACCCGCGCCGACCTTGCTGAAGGACGTTCTATCAAGGGAAGTCCTGAAGAGCATGTTGCCCGTCTGAAAGCAGCAGCATGAGTTGGTCACTGGTCTTTACCGAACAGTATGAAAAACGGGCGCACCGTTTCCTTAAACGTCATCCTGAACTGGAAAAACAGTATCTGAAAACGCTGCAACTGCTGGAAGCAAACCCGTTTCACCTCTCGTTGCGGCTACATCCGCTTGCTGGCCGTCTCTCGGGCCTGCATTCAGTTTCCATCAATCTTTCCTACCGTATTACGCTTGAATTCCTGATTCAGGATCAGGAGATCATTCCGGTAAATGTGGGCGACCATGACACAGTGTACTGACAGGTGCAAAAGGCAGATCAGCTTTCCAGAGACTATTGATGAGCTGTTCAGGTTGCAGCAACAGCACCCCGATGCCCATCTGATGGCCGGGGGGACTGATCTTTTGGTGGCGCTGCGCCACGGGCCGCAGGATACGCGGGCGACCATCTGCCTGGAGCGGATTGACGAGCTGCGCCGGATTGATGAACTGGACGATGGCAGCGTCAGTATTGGTGCGATAGCCACGTTCAGCACCATTGCCCGGAACGCCCTGCTGCAGGAACGCTATCCACTGCTGACCCAGGCCGCAGCCACGGTGGGCGGTCCGGCTATCCGCACCATGGCCAGCATTGGCGGCAACATTGTCACCGCCTCACCGGCGGCAGATTCCCTGCCTGCGCTGTATCTGCTGGATGCCCAGCTGGAGCTGCGCTCTGCAGCAGGCAGCCGGACTGTGGCAATTGCTGAGTTTATTCTTGGACCACGCAGGACCATGCTGCAACCAGGGGAGATCGTCAGCCGGATCATCCTGCCGCCGTTTACGGGCTGGAGCATCCAGCGTTTTGAGAAGGTTGGCCGCCGTAAATCACTGGCCATTGCCGTGGCATCGCTGGCAGCAGCACTACAGCTGGCTGCTGACGGTACGGTGGCAGCGGCCCGCTTTGCCTGGGGCAGCGTGGGGCCAACCGTGCTGCGTTGTGCAGAGGCAGAACAGGCCCTGATCGGCAAACCGCTGTCTGAGGAAACCCTGAACGCGGCAGCACTGCTGACGCAACAGGCGGTTCAGCCGATTGACGATATCCGCGCCACTGCCGACTATCGCCTCAGCGTGGCCGGTAATCTGCTACTCAGGCTGGCTGCCTGATGTCAAACCCGCTCCTATCCCGCCCCTTTCTGCTGCTCTGCCTCCAGTTTCTGGCGGTCTCAACAATTGTCGCCGTCTTTTTCCCCTTGCGGGAATACCTGACCTCTTTGGGCATGCCTGCTGCCTCAGCCGGTTTCATCCTGGGGGCTGATGCCCTGGCAGCCCTGATCGTTCAACCGTTTATTACCCCATCGATTACCGCCCGTACTGCCCGACGCTGGCTGCTGGCCGGTGCCCTGATCCTGACTGCGGCACTGGTTATGGAGGGATGCAGCCGCAGTGAGTTTGCCTTTACGCTAGCCCGTCTGCTGCAGGGGGCCGGGTTTATCTGTGTGGTGGCGGCGATCATGCCGCTGTTTGTGCTTTGCATCCCCCGTGAGATGAGTGGTCGCGCCTTTGGCTGGATCTCGTTGGTACGGCTGATCCCCTACGCCGTGGTGCCGCTTCTGTTTGATCTGTTCAAGATCGCTCCAACAGCCCTGGGTGGCGTGATCCGCTGGTCAGCTCTGCTGGCTCTGCTGGCAGGGGGATTACTTTGGCTGCTGCCCCGTTTCCCCCAGGAACAGGAACAGGCCAGCGGGGCATCCTTTGCCGGAATCAAACGCAGTCTGTCTGACCGGAATCTGCTGCTGCTGTTTGCCGCCACGGTGCTGTTGTATGCCGGGTATGCTGCCACGTTCTTCTATTTAAAAGGGTTTGGGAGATCCGTTGGACTGGCCAACAGCGGTCTGTTTTTTACAGTTGCCACGGTGATGATGATGCTGGTCCGTCTGTTTGGCGGCAGCCTGTTTGACCGTTTTGATAAACGTCGCATGAACATTGTCTTTTTGGTGCTGTCTGCAGCAGGCACCGGTTTGATCCTGTTTGCCACCGGTTCAACCACATTGCTGGCGCTGGCGGTGGTCTGCGGTATCGGCTGGGGAGTGGTGATGCCGCTTTTAAATGCCCTGATCTTTGATCTGTCACAGCCGGAGACACGGGGACTCAATCAGAATCTGGGGCTGTTGATGCTGCAGTGCGGTTTTTTTCTGGGGCCGTTGTCTGGTGGCTGGTTGCTGCCCCAGGGCGGCTATCCGTTCCTGTTTGGTGCGGCTGCCGGTGCGCTGGTATTGGCAGCCGGGCTAGTGATGCTGGTGAGGAACCGGGATGACTGAGGCCTTACAGATCCTGCATGAGGTTGCAGCAACCGGGGCCGGAGTACTGGCCCTGATTGTTGAACGGAGCGGTTCTGCCCCCCGAGGTGTCGGGGCCATGCTGTTGCTGCGCCCGGATGGCAGTTGCTGCGGTACGGTGGGTGGCGGCAGCCTGGAACAGCAGGTTGTTGTAGCCCTGGGCCAGATACGGCAGGACGGCCATGGCGTTATCCGTTCATTTCAGTTGCTGCCGGAGCAGGACGGCATGCCCTGCGGTGGTAGCCTGACCCTGTTGCTGGCAAAGCTGTCTACCACGGCAATCCCGGTCTTTGCCGCTGCTGCAGCCGCTCTTGAAGCAGGGAATGGCTGTACCCTACAGGTCTATCTGGATGATAACGGACAGGCCTGCTGGTCTGTTGATCTGCCAAAACCTGATGCAATGCAGTGCTACAGCATCCCGTTGCAGCCGGTTCCTGAGCTGCTGATCTGCGGGGCAGGGCATATTGGTCAGGCATTGGCACCCATGGCCATAACCGTAGGGTTTAAGGTCACGGTGCTGGATGATCGGGCTGAATTGCTTGGTACAGACCGTTTTCCTGCTTCGGTTACAACTGTTGCTGTTGCAGGATTTGACTGCTGTCTGCAGTGTCAACAGATTACAACATCCACCGCTGTGCTGATCATGACCTATGGCCATCAGCATGACCGGACCGTGTTGGAACAGACCCTGGTAACCCAGGCTGGCTATATCGGCATGGTGGGCAGCCGTCGCAAGCGGGAAGAGCTGTTCGGACAACTGCGTGCAGTCGGTGTCAGCGATGAAGATCTGCTACGGGTGCGTTGTCCGGTGGGGCTGCAGATCGGCGCGGAAACACCGGCAGAGATTGCGGTCAGCATTCTGGCTGAGATGATCGCGGTTCGCAGGGGCAAGCAATGAACCTTAAAAAGGCAGCTGCACGCGGAGTCGCGGAGACGCGAAGAATCAAATCAAGCTGTTACGACAGGTTACTGTTTTGCCAGCAGAGTTGTTTTTTATCCTTAAAACGGCTGTTACTCACGCAAAGCCGCAACGCTCGCAACGAAAACCGATCACTTACAGAATACACAGCTTCACCCGTTTGGTTATATGGTCGTTTTTTCAATATACTGTTTTTATTGCGTTGCGTCGTTGCGTCGTTGCGTGAACTGTTTTTTTTAGGTTTATGTTTTTGTAACTTCTTTGGTTTCTCCGCGATCCCCGCGTCTCCGCGTGAGAAATTGTGTTTTTTAGCTTGAAAACTGCCGCCATCATTCTGGCCGCCGGTTTTTCCAGCCGGATGGGTAGCGACAAGGCGTTGCTGGAGCTGGGAGAACAGACAGCGGTTGAGCTGATTGTCAGCAGCTATCAGGCTGTTGGCATAGAGCAGATTATCGTGGTGACCGGACAGAATCATGCCGCATTAGGGCAGTTACAGCTGCAGGCGACACTGCTACAAAATCCGGCACCGGAAAACGGGATGTTTTCATCAGTCAAATCCGGCGTTGCAGCGCTTGATCCTGCTATAGATGCCTTTTTTGTACATCCGGTGGATACGCCGTTGGTCAGCCTTGAAACATTGACTGGCCTGATAGCCGCATTGCAGCAGCATCCTGCTGCTGATGGAGTGATTCCGGTGTTTTGCGGCAAACGGGGCCATCCACCACTTCTACGGATGAGACTGCAACAGGAACTGCTGCACGCTGATGATGCCGGAGGGCTGCGCAGCCTGTACCCGGGCTGGCAGTTGCTGGAGCTGGCGTCTGATGATAAGGCTGTTATACTGGATATGAATACACCTGAGCAGTATGCCCTGCTCAAAGGTTTTAGTGCAGAGCAGACCATTAACAGACAGAGGTGCTGAAATATGGAATCTACAATCAGATTTGAAAATAAGGTTGGTGTGATCACGTTGTCCGGGCGCTTTGATTCCGGGGCAGCGCCGCTTTTTGATGCCTGGTTTGCCCAGCAGGACAAGCCGGAAATCAGCCGTTATCTGCTTGATCTGGCCGAGGTACCCTATATCACCAGCGCCGGGCTGCGCAGTCTTTTGAAGCTGCTGAAGCTGCTTGAAGGTCGTGGCGGCAGACTGATTCTCTGCTGTGTGGCGGCACCGGTACAGGATCTGTTTAAAATAGCCGGTTTTTCCGGTTTCCTGACCATCTGCGAAACCAGAGAGACGGCTCTTGGTGCCTTGGCAGGATAATCTATAGATATGACGGTTTTAGTTTAAGGATGATAGCAAGGCGGCGAGGATCTCGGCGACGCAAGCGTACACACAGTACGTTGAGGAGCCGAAGACGAGCCAACGAAGCTAGCGCCTTAAAATGAAACCGTCATCAGTGCCAGCGGTAGATCGCTGCCCCAAAGGTCCACCCGGCCCCCACACCGGCAAAAGCGATCAGATCATCTTTTTTCAGTTTGCCGGAGCGGTTCACTTCATCAAGCAGCAGCGGAATCGAGACCCCGGAGGTGTTGGCGTAGCGTTCCATATTGTGGCAGACCTTTTCAAACGGGATGCCCAGTTGTTCCGCCATTTTTTTCAGGATCTTGATGGAGGGCTGGTGGGGGATGACCCAGGTGATATCCTCTTCAGACAGGCCGCAGCGCAGTAGCACCGATACAATCGAGCCGGGCAGCACCGAGGAGGCCGCCTCGTACACGGCATGTCCATCCATGGTGAAGGCGTTATCACCCTCAAAGACCGTAGCACCATCAGTAAACTCGGTGTTTGAGAAGATGGTTGCCTCAAACAGACTGTTTTCATAACCGCTCTTGGTTAGTACGACTGCAGCAGCAGCATCACCAAAAAAGATACAGTCCCGGCGTGACCAGTCAGTGATGCTGGACATCCGGTCAGAACAGATGACCAGTGCATTTTTGTGGGCACCTGAACGGATCAGGTTGCCGGCAATGGTCAGCCCGTACATGAACCCGGAGCAGGCGGCAGAGATATCAAGGGCCGGAGCCAGGTTGGTGA
>NZ_JAOTRZ010000119.1 GCF_030247655.1 Trichlorobacter sp.
TCTGAAACGGGCAGCTCCTGCAAGGGGGCTGCCCGTTTTTTTGTCCTGTAGTTATCAAGGCTTTCAGGGGGAAGCTGAAACAACTTGGCATATTTAGTTCACATTAAACCCGATAATAGTGTAATGATACGTTTTGATTCAATTAAGTGAGATTAAAGCGGTTTTGTAGCCAGAGCTAATCAGTAACTGTTGTTTAGGGATCGTGTGGCCATTTGGTATGGCTTCAGGTCTAAGTAAGGGGATAGATATGGGATTTTCACTTGATCTTCGCTACCAGATCTGTCTGCAGCCGATTGATCTACCGGTTTTTAACCCGGTAGCTCTTGAGCTGCTTCAGTTGCTCAGTGACCCAACCGTTGAAATTGATCGGGTTACCGAGATAATCCTGAAGGATCAGGCGCTTGCCATTCAGGTGCTCAGGATGGCCAATTCATCGGCCTACGTGGGGCGTACTCGCTCTGAGACCATCAAGGATGCTGTGAATCGTCTGGGAAGCAAGCAGATTACCAGTCTGGCAATGGCTGCCTCGCAAGCGGCACTGCATACCTCAGACCTTTCCATCGTCAATGCGGTTATGCGGGATCTCTGGCTGCACTCCCATGCCTGCGCACTGGGCTGCCGTTCGCTCGCCGTCAGCAGCGGTCATCGTGAACTGGCAGATCAAGCCTATCTGGCCGGCCTGCTGCATGATATCGGTAAGCTCTACCTGCTTAAGGCGATGGAGCGGATCTGGCTGGCCCGTGAGATTGAGTTGGACCTTGATCTTGAGACCTTGTTGGATGTGTTTTCCGATATGCATGTGGAACAAGGGGTCCGCATCATGAATCACTGGGATATTCCGCCCCTGTATTGTGCTGTTGCGGCCCATCACCATGCAGAGACATTTGATGCTTCAGACACCCTGCTGGCCATTGTTCGGCTGGTTAATTTCAACAGTATGCAGTACAACCTTAATCTCTACCCGAGGCTGGTGCAGCCATCGGATGCAAACTCGGAAATTCTGGCGTTACAGGTTGATGAAAACGCCTTGGTCGTCCTTGAGGCAGACATGCAGGCCGCCTGTGCCTAGTCGGTTACTTCCCCTGCAACAGACTGATAGCAAACAGTATATCCCGGTAATAGGTATCCCATGACTTGCACGGATCTTTTTAGTACCCGAATCCAGAAAAATTTTGATGATGATCAGGCAGAGATACTTGCCCTGCTGGAGGCTAACCTCAAAAAGCCACTCAAGCTGATCAACTATTACAAAGGTATTCCACTCTCCTATCCGGCAACCATCGCCTCCATCAGCAGAGGGGTGGTTGATCTGGATGTGCAGGAAATGCAGGCCTTTACCATTGAACAGGCCCGCTCCACCTTTATTCGCAGTCCCCTTTTCAAGCATGATCTGTTTGCCCAGGCCCAGTATGTCAATGTCAGGAAAAAGGCAGCAACCTTTGTGAAGTTTTCTTATGTAGAGATCATGGCAGAGCGCCGGAGCTTTGTCAGGGTGGAGGTGGATGCTCCGGTGAATGTGGCGATTACCTCACCGCAAGGAGTTGTTGAAGGCAGATTAACTGATCTCTCTCTGTCCGGCTTTGGTGTTTTGATTGACTATACCTGCCCACTGGAAACAGGCGTAGAAACCACGGTGCAGTTTACCCTGCTAAGCCCTGAAACCGGTCAACCTATCCCGATTAGTATTCCGGCAACGTTGATCAGCATCAGCGGTGATCGTTCTCCCTATAGCTACCGGTTTGCCATCAACCCGGAAAAGCTGCTTGAACGTCAGATTTCACAGTATGTTTTTCAGCGGCAGGTTGAGATTATTCGGGAGGTTAAGGAGATCGTGTCCTAGTCTGGTGTGATCGTCTTTTCGCTTCATGAGGCCAAAGTAAAACGGGTTGCCGGAATCATCCGGCAGCCCGTTTTTTCAGGTTAGTGTTGTTGCTTACGCTACCCTGAGCTACTTCAAAAATTACTTCACTTCCCCGTAGGGATCCTTCAATTCCTGCTCAGGCTTGAACATCAGCTTCTTGGCGCCACGGTTGTTGGTGTACTTGCTCAGTTCCAGATCAACCTTGACCGGTACATCAACACCGGCTTTGGTCAGGGCCTGACGCAGCAGCCCGTCAGCCTTGCCGGCGTACAGGGTCGCATCGCCCAGGATACGCATCGCTTCGGTCGGGTTATGGAAACCGATCGAGTTTTCAGCACCAAAGAACAGGTTACGATAGAAACCTTCTTCGTAGTAGTTCTTTGCCATGTCGTACAGTTTCTGGTCTATCTGTTTGCCTGCTGCCTGCTGCTTGTGGGTCAGCTCAAACAGCTTGGCAACAGTTGCCAGGGCATAGCCGGAACGGATGTACTGGGATGCAGCGCGATCCTGAATAGTAAGTACCTGCTCCTTCAGCCAGGCCGGACTCTCGGTATGGCACTGCTGGCAGGCCTTAAAGTCGTTCTTGAGCGGGCTCATGATCCGGTGGTCAGAGATCTTCTTACTGCCAACCTTGGTGTACGGCATATGGCAGTCGGCACACGAAACGCCGGCCATCCAGTGCACACTCTGGTTGGAGTACATCTCAAACTCAGGATGACGGATGTAGGCCATCTTGAAGCCGGTTACGGCCTGGGTCCACTCGCCGTATGACTTGTCGCTGCGCATCTTCTTGATGATGTTTTCAATGGAGATCTTGCCCCACTTGCTTTCATCCCACGGGAAGAAGACATCCTGTGACTTCATGTCGGCACTCTTGGGAATGGTGTAGGTCACATGGCACTGGGCGCAGACCAGGGAACGTTTGTCCTGGTTGGTCAGCTTGGTCTGGTCAACACCCAGCTTGTCCAGGGCCTTGGCCAGGGTAAAGCCGCGAGAGATCTTCAGGCCCATATCCTTGTTGTTGTGACAGTCGATACAAGACACGCCCAGTTCCTGATGCTCTTTGGGGATCAGGTTGACGGCATCCTTGTAAGGCACCGAGAAGTAACCCAGCTTGTGCTTTTCAGCCAGTTGCGGTGCGTAAGGGGTCTTGCAGGTCAGGCAGGCGCCGCCTCCCTTCAGGCGGGAGGGGTCAATCTCGGCCTGATCCTTCATCATATACACGTGGCCACGGGGTTCGTTGTACTCGATACCAAAGCCCCAGCCATTGAACAACAGGGCGATAAAGGGATACTCGGACAGTTTGTCATAGACCTTGCCGCCGTCGTTGCCCTTCTTGTACTTGCTCTTGCCTTCGGGGGTGGGTTGGGCAGTGGCCTTCCAGGTCTCATACTGCTCAGGGAAATTCTTGCCCCAGACCGCCGGGTCAATGGTGCCGTCCGGAATCTCGACCACCTTGGTCTTTTCTGCCTTGGGGGGGGCACAGGCTGTGATCGCAGCCCCGCACAGGGCGGCTGCCAGCAGGGTTACCAACAGTTTCATTCTCATTTCAATCCTCCGGGATGATGGTGTGCTAGATCGGGTTTGTGGCTATGGCGCCGGTTCCGGTGTGGGTAATCCTGCGATGGCAGCTCCAGCAGTTGCGGGAGGTGTCCATCTGGGATACCAGGGTTTCGTGGCAGCGGATACAGTTGGCCTTGAGCACCTTGGCGCCGTGTTCAGAAATTTTGATCGGATCGGCGATCCTGCCGCCGTTGAATACCAGCACGTCTTTCAGGCCGTCGATGGACTTCCAGATGTAGTGAGATGCCACGTTGTTGTTGGGCAGATGGCAGTCCACGCATTTCAGGCGTCGGTGAGCGCCGTTATGCATGAAGGCGGTGTGCTGCGCCTCCATCACATGACAGCTGGCACAGAAATCAACCGATTCAGTCTTTGCCAGCAGCTTTGGCGGGCCCAGCAACACGAACAAGCCGATCAGCGCTGCGCCGACTCCACCGATACCAACGATTTTGAGCCATTTGCCGCTGAAAAAAGATCCCATCCCTTCACCCCCCTTCTCTTAAAAGCTTTGTCTGCTGTTGCGGATTATGGTGCGGCTTCCGGATGATCTATTGTGCCGGTATCCGCGGGTAGCCTTCTATACGCCATCTGTCGGACAGGTTGCTTGACCGATGTCAAATAATGCGAAAAGGTGAAAACGGCAGCACCTGCGACCGGTTGGTCGAGAGTGCTGCCGTCATACTACCAGGGTTACTTACCGGCTTTTTTCTTCATATCCGCTGCCATCTCACGGATCTCGGTCAGATCCTTCTTCATCTTGGCATAGCCGTACCAGGTGGTGTAGTCCGGGTTCATGTGGAATGCCCCCTGGAAGGTCTTCATACGGTGGTCCATGAACATCTCGTACAGGGTCTGCTCGATCTTGGTGTCGACATCGTAGAAGGTCAGCAGGTCGGGGTAAGCGAACGGCTGTCCGGCTTTCTGCTTGATAACTCCCTGCTGGTACAGATCGCCTACAATGCTGATCGCTTCGCTGAACAGCTTGTCGGACTCTTTGCCCATCTGGTCGGCGTTCTTGAAGTTCTCCTTTACAAAGTTGGGTGAATGACACTGCTGGCAAATCGCCACATACTTACCCCGCTCCTTGTCGAACTCTTCCTTGGTCAGACGAGCCACCTTACCGGCCTTGACCACATCCAGACGCCCGGTGGGCTTGCCGGAAGGATCAAGTACGCCCATACCTTTCAGGATAGTTGCGCGGTAGCCCATCCACTCGGCATCGGCCTCAGGCAGGCGCACCGCAAGGAAGCCCCAGGCAGACATGACGCGGTGGTTGCCATTGGGCATATGGCAGGTCTGGCACTTGGGCGCACGGTTCTTGGCGCCGGGGTTGATGGCGCGGTTGGTCAGGTAGATGGTGCCATGCTTGGAGCCGGACCACATCTCCCATTGGGGATGGTCAAAGCCCATGTGGCAGGTCTGGCAGGCCTCAGGTTCATTGGCTTCGGCTTTTGAGAAGGCATGGCGGGTGTGGCAGTTCTGACAATCCATCCCGTATTTGTAGTACTTGCGGGCTTCGGTCTCACGTCCCTTGGCATCAACCAGACCCAGGGTGTGGCAACCGCCGCATCCCTTTTGGCCAGCCATGAACGCCTTGGGCTGGTGGGCTGAACGGGGCATCGCATCCAGAGCAACCTGCCCCAGCACATGCTTGCCGTCCATATACTGCTTTGCCTGGTCAGGGTGGCAGACCTGGCACGTAGCAATGGTGGGGAGTTGAGCCTTGGCCACATCTTTCTCGCTGGTGTGGAAGGTGCCGTGGCAGGCCTCACAGGTCAGGGTCTTGGACATCTTGCCCCGATTAAAATCCTGCACCATCTTGGGCGAGATCTTGGCGTGACAGGTCTCGCATTTGGACGGTTTTGCCAGGGCCAGGGCCGGTATCAGGGCCAGGCAGGCGGTTGCCGCGATCAGCATACAGCTCAGTCGCTTCAGGGTGCGCATGGTGGTGCTCCTTTCGGGAAGTGAGGATGATCAGCCCGTATAGGGCGTAGGAACGATGGAACTAACTATGCAACAATATTTAAAAAAGTCAATTGCCGTAAAAAAATTAGGTAAATAAACGTTCACATCACCTTCGTACTTCAATTATTTGTTGACAAACCGGCTGAGTAGCCAGCATTATGTGAATATGAAATCACAAAACGTGCTCGAAAAAAAGGCAACTCAGGTGAGACAGGCTGAGATCGTCCAGGCTGCTCTGGGGGTTATCGGCAGGCTGGGGGTCAGTGGGTTGACCATTCATGAGGTGGCGGTTGCGGCCAGCATGAGTGAGGCCAACATCTATCGTCACTTCCGCAACAAGCAGGACGTGATCAGGGCTGTGGTGGAGTTTATCGGCAGTCAGGTCACCAGCCGGGCGGCTCAGTTGGCCGGCTCCAGCGGCAAACCGCTGGACAAGCTGGAAAAGGTGATCCTGGCCCATAGTGAAATGATCGCCAGAAATCCCGGCATCCCCCGACTGCTGTTCTCCGACGGCGGTATTGTCACTGGTGGCAGAATCGCTCAGATCATGGCCAGCAGGATCGAGAGTTTTCAGGCCACCCTGACCGGTCTGCTGGAGGCGGCTGTTGCCGAAGGGGCACTGCGGGACGGGATTGGTCCGCGGGAAACCGCTGTTACCATCATGGGAATCCTGCAGTTCAGTGTACTACGCTGGATCGGCAATCAGGCTGAAGGCAGGCTGACCGATGAAGTAGCGTTGCTGTGGGCCAACTTCAGGAGACTGCTGGAGCGGTGTGACGACAAATAAATTTTTTTGACCTTGATGTGAATAATTATTCACATAGTCGGTGGAGGCTAGGCCATGTTGTGTTATCAGTATGTTACGGTAATTACCCTGCTTGCGCTGTTCCCCTTGACCGTCCAGGCGGAGCCGATCAGCATGAAACAGGCGGTCAGGCAGACCGTCGACCACAACCCGGTCTTGGCCGAATCACGGTTTGCCGCAGCTGTGGCCGGTCAGGGGATCAAGGCGGCTCAGGGGCGCCATCTGCCCCGCCTGAGCCTTGAGGCCAGTATCACCCAACGATCAGAGTCAACGGCCTTCATTCCGGCGCAGAGTACAACTATCCCGCCCCGTTTCAGCGACAGCTATGCCTTTCTGGGGCCGGTGCTGACCCTGCCGCTCTACCAGGGGGGACAGGTTCAGGCGGCGGTGCGGCTGGCAGAACTGCGCCACGCCATGCAGCAGGACAATACCGTGATTACCCGTAATGAGCTGATCGCCAACACCGTGGCAACCTATGCCAAGTGTCTGCAGTTGCAGACACTGGTCAACGCCTCCCATGGTGCGCTGGAGGCGTTGAACCGGCAGAGAAACGATGCCCGGTTGAAGTATGAGCTGGGCCGGATCGCCAGAGTTGATCTGCTGAAGGTGGAGGTGCAGCAGGCCAATGAGGAACAACGGCTGCTGGCCCTGCAGGAGGGACTCAAGAATGCGGGCAGCGCTCTGCGCAGTCTGATGGGAGAGGCGGTGGGGCCGACAGATGCGCCGCTGCAGCTGGCTGACCGACTGCAGACGTACGAGCTGCAGCCGGATTTTGAGGCAGGACTGGCCCTTGCCAGAACCAAACCGAAATTTAAGCTGCATGCCAAAGGGGTTGCCGATGCTGCCGCAAGTAGCAGGCTGGCATTGGGAAAGCTGTTGCCCAGCCTGCAGGCAACAGCAGGCTATCAGCAGCAACTTGGGCTTAACCCCCATTTCAGTGACGGCATCTGGTACGTGGGCGGGGCGCTTAGCCTCCCGCTGTTTGACCGCAGCAGTTATGCCGAACTTACGCGAGAGCGGCTGCAGCAGCAGCGTGCTGAACAGAAACTGCGGGCAGTTGAGCAGCAGATCAGACTGGAGCTTTTGCAGGCCTCTTCATCCATTGTTGAGAGCCGTAAGCGGATTGAAGCAACCCGTCTGGCGGTGGAGCAGGCAGCCGAGTCGTTCCGTATCGAGCAGGAAAAATTTAACCAGGGGGCCGGCGCCATGGCCGATCTGCTGCTGGCCCAGTCGGCGGAGGCACAGGCCCTAGCAAACCATAGCCAGGCCCTGTTTGATCAGGCAATGGCCGTACTGAACTGGCACAAGGCCAGCGGCAACATGGAGGTCTATCTGTAATGAAACGAAGAGTCCTGATCGGCGTAGTGGTGCTGCTGCTGGTTGCGGCAGTGGTGATGGTGAGAAAGAAGAAGCAGAGTCTGGCCAACCTGGCCAAACCGGCAGCAGTAGCGACGGTGGTGCAGGTTCACGCGGTCAGGCAGGGTGAGCTTGAGGTGACCCGCCGCTATCTGGGCAGACTGGAGGCCCGGACCAGGGCGGATTTGGCAGCTCGGATCACCGGCCATATCCTTGGTGTTGGCAAGCGGGAAGGAGACCAGGTCAGGGCCGGTGAGGTGGTGGTCACACTGGATAACCGTGAACTGCTGGAACGGACCCAGGCAATACAGGCCGAAGGGATGGCAGCTCAACAACGTCTGGCAGCGGCCCGCAGCGCCCTGATGACCCAGCAGGCGGTCTATGGTCGTGATGAGAAACTGTTCAGTGCCGGCGCCATCTCCAGAGAGGCGTTGGAGCGATCCCGTACCGCCCTTGATACGGCCAAAGCGAACGTACAGGCCACAGAGGCCGGGATTAGCGGAATCGGTATGCAGACCGCCGCAGCCCGGACCCAGGCCGGGTACGGCCAGGTCCGGGCACCGTTCAGCGGGGTGGTGACCCGGCGGCTGATGGAACCGGGAGATCTGGCGGTGCCGGGCAAGCCGATCCTGACCATTGAGCAGCAGGGGAACTGCACGGTGGTACTACAGGTGTCACAGGAGGATCTGGCCGGGCTGCGGAGTGGTAGCCGGGCTTACCTGCGCCATCCTGACGGCCGCAGCCAGACTGCAGCGGTCACCCGGATCTACCCGGCCCTGGGGGCCGCCCTGCAGGCCGGGCTGGAAATCGGTCTGGATAAGCCCCCCTTTGGCCTGCCCAGCGGCGCCCCGCTGTCCGTGGAACTAGCCGCCAGCCAACTGCAGGGGCTGCTGGTGCCGGAACAGGCCCTGGTGCGCAACGGCACGGCAACGGAGTTACGAGTGGTTAAGGACGGTAAGGTACGGGTGCGTGCTACCCGATTGTTGGGGGTCAGTAACGGTGTCGCTGCAGTCAGTGGCGGGCTGGCCGCCGGCGAGCAGGTGGCGGTGGGGCAGGAAAGCCGCCTGCGGCTGCTGGCTGAGGGGATGCCGGTTACCCTGCAGGGGGCTACACCATGACCATGATGGAACGGATACTGGCCCGTCCACACCTGGTGCTGGCCACGGTGCTGCTGCTATCGGTGGTGGGTATAATCGGCTACTTCAAGA
>NZ_JAOTRZ010000120.1 GCF_030247655.1 Trichlorobacter sp.
CAGTAACAGACACCTCCTTTGCCAGTAACAACCGATAGAGCCCCAGTATCTCGGCCATCCGGTTCTGATACTTGGCAAAACTGTTCAGATTGCTGCGAATAAAGCCCAGCGGCGTGTTGATCTCATGGGCCATACCAGCGGCCAACTGACCTACGGCAGCCAGTTTTTCTTGTTGTAACATCCGTTGATAGGCCTGCTGTAGCTCTGCAGTACGCTCCTTAACCTTTATCTCAAGATCACGGGCCAGACTACGGTAGCGCCGTTCAGATTCCATCAGACGATGATTGGTAGCCACCAACTGCTCATAGGATTCCTGCACAATGCTGGTATGCACCTCGGTTGTCAGCATCCGCTTCAGGTTATTGGTCACCGTCAGTTGCAAGGCATCCTGCAGCAGACGGGCAATAGCTTCAAAACCAGGTGTTTGCTCTTGTACTTCCAGTAACAGCGTGCCTTTGGGCTCACCTTCCACCAGAATATTCATTCGTTGCCAGAGTTGCTCCGGCAGAGCTGTATCTGTTGCCACGCCTGATTTGACCAGCGGCAGATCATCTTCATCCAACAGTGCCGCGTAGCTGATCCCCAGCTTGAGAGCACTACGCAGCAGCGGTTCTATCTCGGCCCGGCCAACAATATCGGTCAGCCGCTTTTCTTCGCCGATAATAAACTCTATATGGGAGGTGGCTTCGGTCATGGCTTATTACTTTCTTTAAAAGCTTAACGCAGAGCTGCAGAGTGGCAGAGAACATCATGAAATTTTGTTTTTGGTTTTCCCCGAATCAATTATTTTTGCTTTTCACTGCGCCCCTGCGTCTCTGCGGCCTCTGCGTTAAAGCTGTTATGCCTTTACGATTGCCCGTACAAACGCATCCCGATCAACCTGAAAACGCTCCCGCAAGCCCAGCTTGTGGTCAATTGCATCAAACAGGGCTTCAACAGCCGCCTGAAAGGTTTCCAGCACCCCCACCCCCTGCAGGGCAGAAGCCATAAACACCGGTAGACCGGTGGGGGCCCAGGTTGCACGCAATTCATCCTCCGGCACCAGATCCGGCAGGTCACGCTTGTTAAACTGCACCACCAGCGGCAGCTTTTCCAGATCCAGACCCACCATGGCCAGGTTCTGTTCCAGGTTAGCAAAACTCTCACCGTTAATCGCCTGCTGGCTGACCTGCGAATCAGCAATAAAGACAACAGCATCAGCCCGCTGCAGCACCGCCTTACGGGTGGCATCATGGCGCACCTGACCAGGTACCGTGTAGACCTTGAGCTTGATCTTGAGGCCTGACGGAGCCACATAAAAGAACGGCAGCAAATCAAAGTAGATCGTGCGGTCTTCAGTTGTATCCAGCAACATCAGCTCACCACGGCCTTCCTGCTGCAGACGGTCATGCAGACAGAGCAGATTGGTGGTCTTGCCGGACAGGGCTGGACCGTAATAAACCAGCTTCAGGACAAGACGTTTTTGTTGTTCGTCAAATTCGATCATAAAAACCTTAGAACCTTAACGCAGAGACGCGGAGTAGCAGAGATGCGGAGAACGTCAAAAAATGGTTTTGTTTTTCCCCTGTTTTGTCGTGCCTTTCTCTGCGTCCCAGCCCCTCTCATTTTTCTCTGCGTTAAGGTTTAGTAATCACCCCTTGCCATGTACCAGAGCAAACACACCATGCAGCGGCGGATCCAGCTGATAATAACGCTGAATCGCCTCCACCTTGACAGCGTCCAGCGCAACCCCTTTGTTCAGTAACATCATGCCGGTGCCGGAGATAAGATCCTTGGTCAGAATCATGCCGGCCCGCAACTCTTCAGGTTTTAGTTCTAATTCAACGGTTGCATTGGGATCAATCTCAGGCATGGTAAAATAGGCATAGCGGGCAATCTTACGAAACACCCTTTGCAGACCTGGATCCAGCTTGATAGAGAGCCCCAACTCAATCCTTGTCAGGGCCTGTTCTGCAGTATCTCCTCCAATGGTAATGGCCTTATCCAGCTGATCTGCATAGGCAAGGATTCTGGCTCCAATCGGAATGTCATCGCCTGCAAGTTTGTCAGGAAAACCGGTACCGTTAAAATTTTCATGGTGATGCCGGATAAGGACACCGGCAGGCCGAAGGTCAGCAATGCTGTCAATGGCCATCTGGCCTCGCACCGGATGCTGGCTGTAAACCCTGAACTCATCCTGGGTCATGTAATCCTGTGATTTTTCAAGCACATTGTTCGGCATACCGATTTCTCCGATGTCATGCAGCAAGGCAGCAGTACGGATAATCTCAAGTTCTTCGGGCATTAGGCCGTATTCCCGGGCCGCAGCAACAGCTAACTCCATCACGTTGCGGGCATGCTGCTGCGCCTTCTGACCACGTAGTTCCACCAGGCCTGAAAAGGCATTAATGATCCCGCTGTAGTTCTGTTTCAGCTGGATCAGCGCCTCATTCAAGTCATCAGCCTTTTTCCGAATGGCAGTGGTTTGCTGTAGCACACGGTTCTTCAAATTTTCATTCCATTGCTTCATTTCTTCATTCTGTGCTTGCACTATTGCCTGTAAGCGTTTGTTGTCATTTGATAGTTTCCATGTTTCAACTGCGGCCTTCAAGGTCTGCAACAGGTCATCATCATTCCATGGTTTATTGAGATAACGGCTTGCTCCACCCTTGTTAATGGCATCAGCTGCAGCAGAAATATCAGAATAACCGGTCAGCAGCATTCGGATCGCATCAGGGGCCAACTGTTGAGATTGGTTCAGAAATTCAGCGCCGTTCATACCGGGCATCCGCTGGTCTGATACAATCAGGGCCACATCTGAAAGTGTCGTCAGCTTTTTAAGACCGGCATCACCGGAGTTGGCGATTTCCGTATCAAATTCTTCATCCATAACCAGACGCTGCAACGCCTTGAGGATATTTTCTTCATCATCGACAAATAGCACTGTGGGACGGATCGGTGTATCACTCATGGGAGCAGGCCTCCTGTTCTGCCAGTGGCAGAAAGGTCTTAATCAATTCAGGATCAAAATGGGCAGCAGTCATTTCCTGCATAATTGCAAGTGCCCGTTCCAGAGAATAGGCCTTGCGGTAGGGCCGGTCGGAGTACAGTGCGTCAAACACATCGGCAATGGCTACAATTCTTGCCTCAATCGGAATTTCTGACCCTTTCAGGCCGGAAGGATAGCCAGCGCCATCAAACCGTTCATGGTGATATAAAATAATATTTACCACTGATTCGGACATATGGGCTTGACGGGCCACCTCAGATCCCCAGCGGGGATGCTGCATGACCGATTCCATATCGTCTTCGTTTAATTTGCCGGGAAAGTTTAACACCCGTTCAGGCACCCCGATCTTGCCGCAATCATGCAACCAGCTGCCATGTTTAATCTCTTCAAGTTGCTGTTCTGAAAATCCCGCCGCCCTGGCAAGGGCAACAGCATAGCGGGCAACCCGGTCACAGTGACCTTTGGTATAGGGATCCTTCAGTTCAACAGTCTGAGCCAGAGAGAGATATACCGTTTCATCTTTATTCACCAGCGTATGGACCAGTTGATAGCGCATCAAGGCCTCATCAACCACCTCAATCAGTTCCTGATTATTCCAGGGCTTGGTTACAAAGCGAAACGCTTCGCTTTTGTTAATGGCGTCAATGGCGATGGTGAGGTCGGCATAGGCGGTCATCATGATCCTGATGGTATGGGGCCAGCGAGCCTTGACCTTGGACAGAAACTCTATCCCCCGCATACCGGGCATCAGGTAGTCAGACACCACCACCCAGACCTCTTCATTTTCAAGGATTTCAAGCCCTTCCTGGCCGGATGCCGCAAACAGACAGCGCAGATCATCCCTCTCAAGATACATCCGTTCAAGGGCATTACGGATCGGTTGTTCATCATCTACAAACAAGACAGTTCGCATTATTTGGTTACACCTCCAAAAATACCAGCACCACAGATTCGCTGTCTGCAAAAATGACCGTACGGCCCAGTACCCTCCACGGTCGATCACCAAAGGTATCAACCGTGTTTAGCGTCCGCTCTTTTCTTACCTGTTCAACGAGGATCTTGAGCCGATCATCACAAAAATGCTGGATATCAGTACCGAAGAAATCATCACAAAGCTGCTTCAGAATGCCTGCAGCAACCGTATTACAATGGGCAATCAGACCACACTCATCGATCCCCACCACCCCTACCGGCAGATTACCCAGCATGGTCTGGGAAAACTCAAGCGCCCTGTTGCGTAGTTCAAGATCTTCAGTCCGCTGTTGCACCTTTTCTTCAAGCACCTGGTTGGCACGGGCAAGTTCTTCAAGTAGCTCCTGGTTTTTCTTCAGTAAAAAATACCGTTCCAGGCAGTTCAGGATGGTGACCCGCAACTCTTCATCGTTCCATGGCTTGGGGATGAACTTGTAGATATGCCCTTCGTTGATGGCCGCCACAATTGCCCCGGCATCGGCATAGCCTGAAAGAACAATCCGTACCGTATCAGGCCAGCGCTCATAAACCGCCTTGAGAAACTCCACCCCGTTCATGACCGGCATCCGATAGTCAGATACCACCACCTGAAAGCTGTCACCAGCTTCAGACATAATTTCAAGTCCTTCATCACCTGAACCGGCGGTTACGATCTCATAGTCATCATCCAGAAAAATCCGTTCCAGTGAGCGCAGCACATTGCGTTCGTCATCAACACAGAGAATTCTTACGGGCATTTCGTTAGCTTCCATGACTGACTCCTTGTAAAAGTAAAACCTTAACGCAGAGATGCAGAGGGGCAGAGACACAGAGAAAATCAAAAACTGGTTTTGATTCTACCCCGTTGCCTTGCCATTTTCTGCGTCTTTGCATCTCTGCGCCCCTGTGTTAGGATTTTATAGCCCGTTCGCAACACGATGCACCCCATCCTTCAGCATTTTTTCTCCAAAATTTATCACCAAACCAAGCCTTAGATCCATCAACCGAAGGTATGTTAATAGCTGTGCCTCAAAGATCGCGTTGTAGGCGGCTACAGACTTAACTTCAACAATGATTCGATTATCAACAAGCAAATCGAGTCGTAACGGATAAGTAAGTCGCTCGCCTTTGTAGATCACCGGGACTTCACTCTGCCTATGGACAGCGATTTTCCGGTCTGTCAACTCCCAGGCCAAGGCTTCCTCATACAGTCCTTCAAGAAGGCCAGGACCACCAAGCGTCTTATGCACTTCAATAGCAGACGAAATAATGACACTACTAAGATCATTTACATGCATTATTAACCCTTTTAAAACCCTAACGCAGAGAGGCAGAGACGCAGAGGCACAGAGTAAAATCCAAAATCTTTTGGTTTTGCTCTTCCCCTGTTTTTAGCCTTTCTCCGCGTCTTTGCATCTCTGCACCTCTGCGTTAGGATTTTGATTTCTCTTCCTCAACAGGTAACCGCACCGTAAAGGTCGTTCCTTTACCCGTTTCACTCGTAACGGTTATCTCACCATGGTGCTTACGAACAATATCTGCCGAGATCGAAAGCCCCAATCCGGTACCCTTACCTGCAGGCTTAGTGGTATAAAATGGCTCAAAAACACGTTTTTGCACCTCTTCAGGCATCCCTTTACCGGTATCCGCAACCGAGACACACACCCATGCCGGTTCAGACCAGGTCTTGACGGTAATGGTGCCTGATTTGTCCATGGCCTGAGCCGCATTTACCAGCAGATTCAGAAAGACCTGGTTCAATTGTTGTGGGTTGCAGACAACCTGGGGAATATCACCAAAATCCCGTTCAAGGGTGGAAATATACTTCAGTTCGTTCCAGGCGATGTTGATGGTGGTTTCCAGGCATTCATTCAGATTGGCATGGGTCTCTTCGGCCTGATCAACTCGAGAAAAGCTCTTTAAATCCTGCACTATTCTGCGTACACGGTTGGCACCGTCAAGACTCTCTTTTATCAATTCGTTCAGATCACTGATGATGTAATCAACCTTCAGTTTCTGACGAAGCTGATCCAGTTCATCAAGGCCAGTATGGTTACTGCAGGCGTATATACTCCCTTGCAAGGCTGCAATATAGGTATCCAACCGTTCAGCAAACTTTCCAAGCGAGGTCAGGTTACTGGTGATAAATCCCATTGGGTTGTTAATTTCATGGGCCACCCCGGCTGCCAGCTGACCAATGGAGGCCATTTTTTCCTGCTGGATAATCTGGGCCTGCATCGCCTTCATTGATTCTTCATATTTTTTTTGCTCATCAATGGTCTTTTGCAGCTCCTGCATCTTGGCCTCAAGCTTGTTAAACAGCACTTCGTTATAGTTGCGTAACAGCTTCATCTCTTCATCCAGCGGATGCTCTTTGCCGGATAGTGATGAACGTTGCTGTTCTGTAAGTACTTCATTGATTGCACCCAGCAAAAGCTGTGGTGGCGATGGTTTTACCAGGTACCGGCATGCCCCCAGTTCCAATCCCAGTTTTTGTTCCTGCTGTTCTGTATAATCACTTGAATACAGGATGATCGGTACCTGCTGCAGGGTCTGGTCAGCTTTACACTGACGGCACAGTTCAAAACCATCCATGACCGGCATCATCACATCCGTAATGATCAGATCAGGACACTGCTGCTGCGCCGCAGCAAGGGCTTCAGAGCCGTTAACCGCACAGACAACATCATGCCCTGCCTGTTGCAGGATCAACTCAAGCATACTGCGACTCACCAGTTCATCTTCTACTATAAGTATCTTGGCCATAAGGTACCCTTATCGTCTTACGCGTCAGCAGGAGGAACAATCGGTATCTTGACAATAAACGAGGTTCCAACGCCCACCGTACTTTCCACCAGAATTTCTCCGGCATGTTTGTGGATGATGTCATAACAGATAGAGAGGCCCAGTCCGGTGCCCTTCCCCACTGCCTTGGTGGTAAAAAACGGTTCAAAGATTCTGTTCAGATGTTCAGGATCAATCCCCTTGCCGGTATCTGTAATTGAAATGCAGACGGTTTCATCCTCCTGCCAGGTGCGTACCGTGATGGTGCCCTGTGTTTCGATGGCATGGGCTGCATTTACCAGCAGGTTCATAAAGACCTGATTCAACTGCTGGGGACGACAGGTAACCGGTGGTATTTCACCGTATTGTTTAACTACATCAGCTACATATTTAATCTCGTTACGCACCATATTCAGGGTGCTGTCCAGGTTATCGTTAATGTTAATCGGCTTCCATTCAGCCTCATCAACATGGGAAAAGTTCTTCAGATCCTGCACAATATGGCGTACCCGTTCAGCACCATCAAGAGACTCTGCCAACAGGCCTTCCATATCTCCCAGAATGAAATCGATCTTCATGGATTTTTTTATCTTTGCAATCTCATCCACCAACACACTGTTGCCACTACGTGTTGTCAGATCAATCATACTTGCTTCAAATGCCTTTATTTTATTGATGTATTTTGCAAGTGAGGACAGATTGCTGGAGATGAAGCCCATTGGATTGTTAATCTCATGGGCCACCCCGGCTGCCAACTGTCCCACAGAAGCCATCTTTTCCTGCTGAACCGCCTGCATCTGCACCAGCTTCAGGTGGTTATAGGCCTCTTCCAGTTCTTGGTGTATTCCTCGTATTTCTGTAATATCACGCAGGTTTACCACATTTCCAACAGTGACACCGTTCTTGTTGCGTAATGAAAAAGTACGCAGATCAAAGAAGCGTTGATTGCTCTTATCATGTACGGTTCCACTACCGCTTTTATAGTTATCAATTGAAAACCCAAGACCGTAGAGAATAGAAGCCCAGCTTTTTCCATGCACATTTTCAAATGACAAGCCAACCAGCTGATTAAAAGGGGTATTACAACGCTGAATATTCCCCTGCGTGTCGCACATCAGTACGATATCGGTGATGCAGTCCAGGGTATCTTCCCATTCGCGCTTTGCTACTTCAACCTGGGCAAACAGCTTGTCAAGCCGGGTATGCTGCTGCGCTATCTCTGCCCTGCTCCGCTCAAGCTCTTCATCAAGCAGCTTACGTTCTGTCATATCCAGTACCGTTTCTATTGCTGCAATTCTGTTGCCTTGCTGATCATGGATTGGCGAGGCTTCAAACAGGATATAGCGGCGTTTACCTCCCAGACTTTCGTACCAGCCTTCAGCCTGCAGGGCACCAGGGATATGTAAGGAAGGGTGGAGCTGGCTATAGAGATTATTCTGGTTAGGCGGTTCACCGGTCAGGATAAAATCAGCCAGCACAGGGCGTTCATGACCATAAAACGGCACCCACTGACGCTTGGTTCCGATCATCTCGTCTTTGGTAAAACCGGTTAAATCTTGCAGGGCATTATTCCAGACAACAATACGGTGACTCTCATCCAGCACAAAGATCGGAACCGCTGCATTGCCGATCAACTGTTCAAGAAAGGTCTTCTGTTTCTCAAGCATATCCTGCAGGTGCATCAGATCAGAAATATCTGAAAAACTTCCGCGAACTCCGACTAACGAGCCATCGTCATCACAGATCTGCTGACAGGTGTGCGATACCCAATGTTCGTCACCATTATGATCAAGCAGCTTGATGTTGATACTGTTTGGCAACAGCAGCCGCTGTTGGTGCATGGCTACATGTTCAGTCCATATTGTTAAGCTGTCCGGCGAGATAATTTTTTTAAATATATTCAGATC
>NZ_JAOTRZ010000121.1 GCF_030247655.1 Trichlorobacter sp.
ACTTCAACCTGATGAATCGCCACGGCCATACCCTTTTCCAGCAGACGGTTGTTCAAGGTACCCGAAGACATCCGCAATGACTCAACAATAGGGATGCCGCTGCCCAGAAGGGTGGCCAGGGTACGGGAAAAGACCGATACGGCATACCCGAAAAACAGATCACCCACCACCGGCAACGCCAGTTTCCAGCGATCTACCCGCTGACGCCCCCCCTCTGACCGGCTCCAACTGCGTAGTGCAACAATTGCCGCGATCAGTAGCGGTAACCAGACAATGACCGTAGAACGCAGGACACCGGTAAAATCAATCAGCAGGCGGGTTAACAGAGGGAGTTGAGATCCGGCATCGGCATATACCTGACTAAAGGTAGGAACCACATAGATCAGCAGCAACATAATGGCCAGAACGGCAACGACCACCAGAATAGTCGGATAGATCAAGGCCGAAATCAGCTTTTTACGCAGCTCTTCTGCCCGTTTCAGGAACACGATATAGCGCCGGATGGTCTGGGGCACCTCGCCGGTCCGTTCACCGGCCCGAACCGAGGCGAGATACAGCGGAGGAAACAGCTTACCATGCCGCTCAAAAGCGGTGGACAGGGCAGCACCACCTTTAACATCCTCCCGCACCTGCCCCAATACCTTGGCTAGAGCGCCTCCTGCCTTTAAACGATGTTCAAGAATCGCATCCAGTACCGGTACAATCGGCATACCGGATTTAAGCAGCACCACCAACTCCTGATTAAAGGCCAGCAGTTCACGGTTGTCAATGCGACCAACACGTGGCTTCAAGAGGTTTAACGAAAGCTTCAGGCCAGAGCGCTGCAGTGCAAAGACATGGTAGCCCTGGGAAATCAGACCTGCTCGCAGTTGGGTCTCATCCACCGCTTCAAGTTCGCGCTGAACAATAGTGCCGTCCGGGGTTCCCAGTTTGCAGGTAAAAAGCGGCATAACTATTTAACCGTTATCCGGTCAACCGTTAAGGTGCCGCTTGATATTACCAGCGGAGCTGTCAGGTTACTGAACAGACCGGTCAACCCGCTGAATGTTGCATTGTAGCCCCCCTTCAGGGCAATAGACTTCTCTACAGTCAGCGACTCGGCCAGGTTGCCATCCAGCAACAGGATCTGGGCCCCGCTAGGTGCAAGGATATAGGCCTCAAACAGGGTGGAATAGCCAACACCATTGACCTGGGCTTTTACCAAGCCAAAGTCAGCCCTTACCTCTCTGGCGACATTCATGATGGTACCACAGACCGTACCATCCGTAGTTTGACAGCCAACCCAGCCGACAAGGGTTGAAATGGCGTTGGGAACAGCGGTGAGTGTGACCGTACTACCGCTGTTAAACTGGCCGGAACAGGAGGAAGCGGGACAATCAATGCCTGCGGGGGTGCTGATTACCGAACCAGCACCGCTACCACTCAGGGTCACAGTCAGGGTCACTTGCGGTACCGCAGCAAACGTAGCGGTGACACTACGTGCTGCAGACATTGTAACCGTACAACTGCCGGTGCCGCTGCAGCCTTCACCGGACCAGCCGTTGAAGACATAACCGGAAGCGGCCTCAGCGGTAAGTATTACGCTAGTGCCGCTGTCATACGCGGCCATACCGACCGTGCCACTCCAGCCGAGGGTACCGGTGCTGGCGGTGATGCCCCCACCAGCTACGCTCGACCTGGTTACGGTCAGCAGATATTCCGGGGTCGTAGTGAAGCGTGCCAGACCTTGGCGGGCCGATCCATTCACCGCTTCAATGGTGCCACCAACCAGCAACTGAATCCCGTCAGTAAGGATAGACTTCACTATGCCGGTTACCGAGCTGTTAAACGTGCTGTCCCGGCTGCCGTTGGGGTGCAGACGCACCAGGCTGTTATAGATGCTTTCTCCTTCAACTATCTGCATGCCGCCGCCAACCAGTATTCTGCCGTCTGGTTGCAGGGCAAGCGCATAGGCCGTGGAACCCTGGTTTGCGAAAGGCGTCTGGAATGTGCTATCCACGCTGCCGTTGCTGTTCAGTCGCACCACGGTGGGGCTGGCAACGCCGCCCACTGTTGCGAAACAGCCGGCCAGCAGGATCTTGTTGTCCGGTTGCACCGCAATGGCAAACACCTCGCTGCGGCCGTAATATGCCGTGAAAGCTGGCGATACAAAGGTATTGTCAATACTGCCGTCGCTGTTCAGCCGCAGGATGTTCTGCACCGAGACACCACTGAACGAGAAGAACGAGCCAGCTACCAGGATTTTACCATCTGTCTGGACAGCTACGGCATTAACCCTGTCAAAGTCATAAAAGGGAGCAACCTGCTGATTGGTAATCCCACTGCCGGGGTTGAAAGTTGCTGTGTCCTCAATAGAAAGATCCGCGTTCAGCCGCCGCACCCCAGGAGAATGATACAGGGCGGTCAGCACCTTGTCGCCCGGATATAAGGCCAAAGCATTTATCCCACCAGCATAGGCACTGGCCTCCAGGGTGCCGGTTGTACTCATCAGAGCCAGATCTTTGTAGGTCTGATCGGCAATATCGTTAAAACTCCCGCCCATGACCAGTTTCCCGTCACTGCGCACCAGCACACCGGTGACAACGCCTCCTGCCGTCACAGGAACCGACAAGGTGGTATCCAGAGTACCGCTGGTACTGAAGCGAGCGACGCCGTTCTTTGCAACACTGTTGACAAGATAAAAGCTACCGCCGGCAATCAGCTTGCCATCCCCCTGTAGCGTCAGGGTACGTACATCGGCCTGCCCGCCTACAACAGGTTTGTAGGTACTGACAGGCTGCCAGGTGGTGTTGGAGAACAGACAGAGCCCGTAGTAGTAGTCTTCATTGGAATAATTCTGGGTAAAGCTTCCTCCGGCCAGAGGCTGTCCGTCACTACGCCCGGCCAAGGCAAAGACATCCGAATGGGTAGAACCCTCAGTATTGGTCGGTCCGCTCTTGAAGGTTAGCAAACTCCTATAGGCTCCATCACCTGCTTCAAGGATAAAAATTCTGGCATCATGATAAAGTGGAGTGTTACCGTTAATTATGGAGCTGTACCAGCCACCCACTACAATTTTATCAGGCAGTGCTAAAAGGCTGGTAATTGCCTGAAAATAGTTTGCTGCAGCGGTATACTGAATTTCCCCTTGATTATCGTAATAGGATACACGTTGTGTAAAGGTCTCATCCAGTACGCCCTCGGCAGAAGTCCGAATCAGCTTAGGCAGGTCATAAGTACCGTTCAGCCCGAAAAAGCTGCCGCCCAGCAGCACCTTGTTATCCGCCTGCACCGCCAGGGCCTGCAGACTGCCACCATACAGCCCGGTACCAAAAGCCGCATCCAAAGCACCTGTCGAGGACAAACGTGCCACCTTTGCCTTTGCAGTACCGTTCACGGTCTCAAATCCGCCACCAATAATAATATGCCCAGTTGACTGCAGGGCAATATGGGTAACCGTTGCATCCGCCCCGCTGCCGGGGTTGAAGGAGGTATCTTCGCTGCCGTCGGCATTCAGGCGGGCGATATGGCTGCGGGGGGCGGTAAAATCGCCACCCACCAGAATCTTGCCATTACCATCAACCGTAATGGCCCGCACAGCATTATCAAGACCGTAGGTGGTGCCAGGATTACCATAAACATAACCTCCGGCCTTGAAAACAGTATCCCAAGCGCCATCACTGCTCAGACGAAAGAGATAATTTTGGGATTCTGTTGTACCATAGACCGTTATCTGGCCACCGATCAAAATCTTGCCATCTGACTGGACTGCAGCGGCATAGATCATATCAGCAGGGATGCGGGAGTCCAGTTGGAAGCCGGTATCCACCGAACCGTCAGCGTTCAGGCGGGCGATATTTTTGCAGGCCACACCACTGATGGAGGAGAAGTTCCCAACCACCAGCACTTTACTGTTTGCCAGCGGGACAATGCCGGTAATCTGGCCTGCTCTGGACAGTACCGGTTTAAAGCTGGCGTCCAATGTTGTTGCAGCAAGGGCATGCGTTACGCATGAGAGGATACAGACCATCAGCGCACACAGCAGAACCAGTTTGCTTGATATTGATTGAGTAGCCATATTCTGTCTCCTCTTAACGGTACAACGTTGTAATTAAGGCACCTTGGCAGCCCGTACCGTCTTCTGTGGCGGCTTATAAACAAACTGCCACTGGTCATAACGTTCTTTGTTAACCAGATCCTGTAACTGATCAGGGAAATTATCCTTTTTAATAACCCGCTCGGTGCTGCTGCTGGCAACTCCCACAATACCACGAGCCGGATCACGTATCAGCGTCCAGTCCTGATTTGTTATCGGATCACGATACAGTTTACGCAGATAGCGTACCGTTGCCGGGGTGCGCGGGTCACGCAACAGATCCTTCAGATCATTCAGCGGTGTGGCAACATGCTGCTGAACATTCCCTTGCGGCTGTTGCCAGCGACCAATGGCATCCTGAATCTGCATCCCACGAAACAGCAGCTCTTCCTCGCGCTCACGCTGCATCGCCATCTTCCAACTGGTGCCAACAGCACCAAGCATAATGCCAATGATCATCACTGCAAGTAGCACGACCAGGTAGGTAAAACCCTGCTGATTATGAAGGAATCTGTCTTTAGCAGACATGGTATGTACTCGATCATCAGTATTGTTTAGATTTTCAGTAAAACACCAGACGAGATACCAATTATATACCTGTTATACCGTTCTGCGTCCAGTTTTCAACAGGTGAAGGCACAAAAAAGGCCAACTGAAAATATCAGTCGGCCAGTGCTGAATATGGTGCGCGCTACTGGGATTGAACCAGTGGCCCCTGCCGTGTGAAGGCAGTGCTCTCCCGCTGAGCTAAGCGCGCATAAGAGGTGGTTTTATAGACGAAGCGACCTGAAGCTGTCAAGGTTTTAGACAATATTGAAGTTGGTGTGGATCATCTTCTGCAGTTCTTCAACCCTGACCACCGCTTGACGGAGTTGCTCCCGTTCATCATTATCCAGCATAAGCGGGTCAAGGTAGTGGGAATCCTTCTGAATCCCCTTGATTTGCTTGATCTGCAGCAGTATCCGGTGCTGGGTCAATATGTCGTACGCCTCACGCAGACCACTGGCCATCTCGGCTGAAAGACTGCCTTCCTGTTCCAGATAGTTGATCCGCTGAATCGTGTTGGTGGCTGCCATCCCCTGGCTGATGGCCAGGATACGGACGTTCATCACCAGTGGCGCCCAGGCCAGAAGCTTGACATTCAGCTCTCCGCGGTGTTCTCCACTGGGCTCGGTCCAGAGTTTGCGCATAAATCCCAGGGCAAGTTTCATTTCCGTAGCAGCACGGGCCATGCTCCAGAGCACCTGAAAGTGCTCCTTTTCCATATCGCGGATCAGCTCGATCAGCTTTTCCCCCAGCTCTCGATCACCGCCAACAAAGCGAGCATCGGAGAGGACAATCAGGTCCATCATATTTTTGGCAAAGTCTTCTACTTCATAGCGTACAATGGCAAACAGCCGCTTGCGCCATTGTTTGTAGGATCCCCGCCAGGTGGGGTTACTGGTCATGATATCGCCGGTGCAGCGCTTGAAGCCAGCGGCTTCAAGGCAATCAACCAACCGGTTGCCAAACTCTACGAACCAGACGTCTGCAGCCTCTTCTCCCCCATCGTCATACACAATCAGATAGTCCTGATCAGTAATCAGGGTTTGTTCTTCGCGGCCATCACTGCCCATGCTGATAAGGGCATAGGCAACGGGTGGCGCACCGTGCCCCGCAGCGGCCATCTCTTCGGTAACAATCTGCAGCGCCCGCTCTGCAAGCATATCCCGATAATGGGTGCAGGACTGATGCAGGTTGCAGACCGATTGTGCAGTAATGAAGCGCTCCAGCTCAATCCGGTTCAACTCTTCATGCAGCTTTTTCAACGCAGGGGCATCGGCAGTTGCAATCAGCCCCTGTTGCAGGGCAGACTGGGCATCCCACACCTCAAACTTGCGACGCACTGCAGCCAGGTCAGCACGAACCTGCTGCAAGGCTTCACTAATTTCTGCAACCGTACAGTAGCGCGTTAACTGCGTAACTAATGGCAACTCGTCCAGCAGGTGGCTCATGTCATCATGCGGTGTCGTTTCCACAGTGCCCTCTGATCAAAAAAATGGGGAGGCCGAAGCCTCCCCTACTCTATAGCATAGTTGCAGCAATTGAAAAGTGTGACTTAGTGGTCGATGGCCTTGGCCATGCCAATACCGGTGTTCTGGCGGACATAGATCTCGTCCCACATCTCCTCGGCCTTCTTGCAGGGGAACATCAATGTTGCCAGGATGGCAGCAATGAAGCCCAGCGGGATGGAGAGGATACCAGGGTTCTTCAGAGGGAACAGCGGCTTGGACAGGCCCAGCATGGACTTGCCACCACGGTTCTTGACTTCTTCAGCCTTTTTAGCCTCGATGGTCTTGAGGGTCTTCTCCATTGCCTCAGGCTTGATCTTGCCCTCTGCAATTTCCTTCTCAAGCTTGGAGTAGGCCTTCTGGGCATTGTTGGCAACCACATCAGGATAGGTCATGTTGGGTGAAACCATAACCAGACCAACCGATGCGAGGGTACCAACCACCAGACCGGCAACAACGCCAGCGGTGTTGAACTTTTTCCAGAACAGGGACATGACCACAACCGGCAGGTTACCGGAGGAGGCAACGGCAAAGGCCAGTGCCACCAGGTGAGCAACGTTCTGCTTTTCTGCAGCAATACCGATGACGATACCCATGGCGCCAACGACAAAGGAGGTGGCGCGTGCAGCAAATACCTGCTCTTTTTGGTCAGCGTGGCCGTCTTTGATCACGTTCACATAGATGTCGTGGGCAATGGCAGCAGAGGCAGCCAGAACCAGACCGGACACAACAGCCAGGATGGTTGCAAAGGCAACGGCGCAGAGGAAGGCCAGCAACAGGTCACCCAGGAACGGTGAAAACTCTGAACCCAACTGTTTTGCCAGCATCATGGCAGCCATGTTGCCGCCTGCATCAACGGACTTGATTGCCTGCGGAGTCAGGTGAATTGCAGCACCAAAGCCCAGCAGGGTGGTCAGGATATAGAAGGAGCCGATAATGAACATGGCCACGATAACTGATTTACGTGCTTCCTGAGCGGTGGGAACGGTAAAGAAACGCATCAGGATGTGGGGCATACCGGCAGTACCCAGCACCAGCGCCATACCCAGAGAAATCTGGTCAAGGGGGTTGGTCAGGAACAGACCCGGCTCAAGGAAGCGCTGTCCGGCATCAGCCGTGGCTGTGCCTGCAGCAGATTCTTTCAGGTAAATCGGCAGCAACTTGACATGGTCAATAATATTCTGGTTGGTGGCGATGTCATTGAAGAACTGGAACGGGCTGAAGCCTGACTTGACAGCAACCAGCACAGACAGCAGGAAGGCGCCGGTCATCAGCAGGCCGGCCTTGATGATCTGAACCCAGGTGGTGGCAGTCATACCACCGAACACAACGTAACCAACCATCAGGATGCCAACGCCGATGATAGCACCCTTGTACGGTACGTTCAGCAACAGTTGCATCAGCTTACCGGCACCAACCATCTGAGCGGTCAGGTAGAAGGTGGAAACCGATACCGTGGAGATGGCGGCAACAGCACGAACCGGCTTGGGTGAGGTGCGGAAGGAGAGAATATCCCCCAGGGTGTACTTACCGGCGTTACGGCACGGTTCGGCAACGATCAGCAGCACGGTGATGTAGGCCACCAGCCAGCCAACCGAATACATGAAACCGTCATACCCGTAGAGGGAGATCATGCCGGAAATACCCAGGAACGAGGCAGCCGACATATAGTCACCGGCAATGGCCCAACCGTTCTGAGTACCGGTGATACCACCACCGGCAGTATAGAAGTCAGAGGCAGACTTGGTCTGCTTGGCTGACCAGACAACAACCGCCATGGTGGCTCCGATAATCATCAGGAAGATCGGAATAGTGACCTTGGGGTTGGCCTTCAGGGTTGCCCTATGATCTTCAGCAGGCTTGGCCGGAGCAGGAGCAGCCACCTTGGCTGCGTCTGCAGCCGGTGCAACAGTAGCGGCAGGAGCAGCAGCCGGCGCGGCAACAGTAGGCTTTGCATCAGAAGCAGCAGGAGTCTTGGCAGGTTCAGCATAGGCGGCGAAGCTCAGGGAGAGTACGCAACCAATAGCAACTAATAGTCTCTTCATGGATTCACCTCCTATTGAAGTTCGTTGACCAGTTCTCTGGTCAGACGGTCGAAATCCTTGTTGGCAACATGGGCATAATACATTGCCAGCCCCCAGGACACAAAAAACTGCGACAAGGCAAACAGGTAACCAAAATTGATTCTGCCCAGGATCTGGATCTTGAACAGACCCGGTGCATAGGCTGC
>NZ_JAOTRZ010000122.1 GCF_030247655.1 Trichlorobacter sp.
GGCCAGCTCAGTATTGATGATCTCAATATCATCAGCAGGCGAGACCTTGCCTGCCACATGCACCACATTGTCATCATCAAAGCAGCGCACCACATGGACAACCGCATCTACCGAACGGATATGTCCCAGAAACTGGTTACCCAACCCTTCACCAGCGCTTGCCCCTTTAACGAGTCCGGCAATATCAACGAATTCAATGGTGGTAAACTGACATTTCTGCGGTTTGACAATTACCGAAAGCTGCTCAATCCGGGGGTCCGGCACCTGCACAATGCCAACATTGGGATCAATGGTACAGAAGGGATAGTTAGCCGACTCAGCACCGGCTGAAGTGATGGCGTTGAAGATGGTGGACTTGCCCACGTTGGGCAGGCCGACAATGCCGCAATTGAAACCCATAACCGTTATCCTTCCAGGTATGACTTGTTATTAAAAAGACTCATCGCCTTGGGTATCCCTTCATCAAGGGCCGTTTCCAGCATATCCAGAGCACCGTCCAGCACCCTGGCAAACACCTCCATCTCTGGAGGAGTAAAGACGCCCAGCACATGGTTGGTCACTTCACCATGCAATGGCCGTCCGATACCAAGTCGCAGACGCAGAAAATCACCCTTGCCCAGCTGTTCCATGATTGAGCGCAGACCGTTCTGGCCGCCATGACCGCCCCCCTGTTTCAGACGGACAGTCCCCAACGGCAGATCGATCTCATCATGGACCACAATCAGTTGATCAGCCTTTAGTTTATAGAACTGCAGAGCTGGCATAACCGAGCGGCCGGAAAGGTTCATAAAGGTCTGCGGCTTAAGCAGTACCAACCGTTTTCCTTTACGCTCCCATTCAGCAGTCAGTCCACCAAACTGTTTGCGGACAATCGACAGCCCTTCCAGCCGGGCAATCCTGTCCAGAAACAGAAAACCCGCGTTGTGGCGGGTCCATTGATACTTTGAGCCGGGATTCCCCCGCCCTGCAATAACGATCGTATCCGTAGCATGAGCGAGAAACAGGCCGTAGAGAATAGCATCTCCACGGCCTGTTTACAGGTCTTATCAGGCTGCTGCAGCAGCCTCTTCCTTAACCTTGCCCAGCACACCAACAACCGGTGTCTTTGGGTTATCGACACACTTGACACCAGCTGGGAAGCTGATTTCATTAACATGGATAGCATGGCCGATCTTGAGGTCAGCAATGTTGATCTCAATATGCTCAGGAATCTGGGCAGGCAGACACTCAATATGCAGACTATGGTGAGCAAAATCCAGCAGGCCGCCTTCTTTCACACCGGCAGCAGTGCCAACCAGACTGACCGGAACGGTAATCCGCACCTTCTCGGCCATATTAACCCGGTGCAGGTCAACATGCTCAGGAGTCCGCTTGAGAACATCACGCTGAATCTCAGCCACAATTACCACAACCTTATCCAGATCACCGCCGCCTTCAAGGGTAATCAGGTTGTTAAGGCCACCCTCACCGGCAATGGCGGTATTCAGGGCCTTGGGCTCAAGGCTGATAGCCACTGGCTCCATACCACGGCCATAGACAATACCGGGAATACGTCCGGCAGCACGCAGCCTGCGGCTGATACCTTTGCCAGTACTGGTACGAGTTTCAATCTTCATTTGGGTTTGTTGCATGGTCTTCCTCCGAACCTAAAAGCAGCCTGTCTGACCGCATATTTTTTCCTGCTTATGTAAATAGTGAACTTACTGACTCATCTTCATGGATACGCCGGATCGCCTCAGCTAACAGCGGGGCAACTGACAACACCTTGATCTTGGAGGTGCGATCTGCCCTTTCTCCCAACGGAATAGTATCCGTCAGCAACACCTCTTCAATCACTGAACCGTTGATACGGTCAATGGCCGGTCCTGACAGGACGCCGTGGGTTGCAGCAGCATAAATCATGGCAGCACCATTCTGCTTCAGGGCTCCGGCAGCCTGGGTCAGGGTACCGGCAGTATCAATCATGTCATCCAGGATGATAGCGATCTTGCCCTTGACATCACCGATCAGGTGCATCACCTCTGCAACGTTGGGACCGGTACGACGCTTGTCAATCAGTGCCATCGGACACTCGAGACGCTTTGCAAAGCCGCGTGCACGCTCAGTACCACCGGCATCAGGGGTGACCATAACAATATCCTGGCCGGCAAAACGTTCTTTCAGGTGATTCAGAATAACCGGCGCAGCATACAGGTTATCAACCGGAATATTAAAGAAGCCCTGAATCTGTGCAGCATGCAGATCAATAGTTACCACGCGGTCAACCCCAGCTGTCGTCACCAGATCAGCCACCAGCTTGGCAGAGATCGGGGTGCGGGGGGCTGCTTTACGGTCCTGACGGGCATAGCCGTAGTAAGGAATTACGGCTGTAATGGTGGCAGCCGAAGCCCGCTTCAGGGCATCAGTCAAAACCAGCAGCTCCATCAGGTTATTGTTGGTGGGAGCACAGGTTGACTGCACCACGTAGACATCACGACCACGGACATTCTCGCCGATCTCAACCATTATCTCGCCATCAGAAAAGGTCTTAACCCCGGCGTTCCCTAACGGGACACCAAGCGCATCACAGATTTTCTGAGCCAGATTAAGGTTGGAATTGCCTGAGAACACTCTGATCTTGTCGTACATGGAACGCGCTCTACCTTTCAGACAGAAGAATACAGCCTAAACCGTTTCAACCACAGCTACAAACCAGTCACGATTGTTGCGTAATGCGTCCCCAGCCTTGCGGGCTGTTGCCTCACCAGCAAACAAACCAAATACGGTCGGGCCGCTACCGGACATTAACGAGCAGCACGCCCCCAGGGCGACCAACTCATTCTTTATCTCAGAAATAACCGGAAATGCTGGGATAGTTACCGATTCAAGATCATTTGACAGGACACCACATATTGCTGCAACGTCCTCAAACGAGTCGGGAATTGTAGCCAGACGATCCCGTTGTGTCAACTGCAAATTTTTATAGACCCATGCGGTTGAGACCGGCAGGTTCGGGTTGACCAGCACCACCCAGGCAGGAGGCAGTCCATTCAGCGGGCTGAGTTTCTCACCAATCCCTTCAGCAAGGGCTGTCTGCTGAAAGACAAAAAACGGCACGTCAGCCCCCAGTTTGACGCCGACCTCCATTAATTGCTCACGGGAAAGCCCCACCCCCAGCAGTTCATTCAGCCCTAACAAGACGGCTGCACAATCACTGCTGCCGCCCCCCAGACCAGCTGCCACCGGAATATTTTTTTGAATGGCGATCTCAACACCGGACGGCTGTCCCGCCAGATCCAGCAGTGCCTTTGCAGCCTTCCAGGCGATATTGTCCTCGCCATCCGGCACCCCTTCCCGCCCGCAACGAACTCTGATACCCGGCTCACAACTCAACGAGATCGTCACCTCATCACACAAATTGATCCGCTGCATGATCATACGCAGCTCATGATACCCATCGGGACGCCGTGCAATGACATCCAGACGATAGTTAACCTTGGCAGGGGCTTGCAGGACAATACTTTGAAGCATGAAAAACTCCATCCGGGTGAAATTGTGAATGAGAAGATAATTTTTCTAAACCAAACCGGACAGCAAGGCAAGGGCAAAGAAACTTGCAGGCAACGCTGTTCACCGTTATACTCGCTCTTCTTCTATAAGACACCATTAGCCGCACATGTAAGCATGAAAGGAAGCTGCTGCTCCATGAAGATTCGATTACCTGCTGAATGGGAACCACAGGACGGCGTCCTGCTGGCATGGCCCCACCCTGACACTGATTGGGCAGACCGGCTACCAGAGGTCTGCACTACCTATACCGAGCTGATCCGCCAGATTGTCCGCTTTGAAAAGGTCCTGCTGGTTGCCCCGACCCCTGAAGCGGTACAAAATCATCTTTCCGATGCGGGGGTTGATCTGACCCGCATTACGGTCTGTCCGATTGCCACCAACGACACCTGGACCCGCGACTTTGGCCCGATTACCGTAGAGGTGAATAGCCAGCCGGTACTGCTTGATTTTGGTTTCAATGGCTGGGGGCTAAAGTTTGCCGCTAACCTTGATAACCAGGTTACCCAGCAACTAAAGCAGCAGGGGGCGCTGCTGCCCCGTGCCAATACCATCGGCCTGATATTTGAAGGTGGCAGTATCGAGAGTAACGGTTGTGGCACGATCATGACCACCAGCCAATGTCTGCTTTCCCCCAACCGAAACCCGCAACTGACCCGTCAGGAGCTGGAAGGCGCTATGCAGTCCCTGTTCGGAGCACAGCAGGTGCTCTGGCTTGAGCATGGCCACCTGGAGGGGGATGACACTGACGCCCATATTGACACTCTGGCCCGGCTCTGCCCCAATGACACCATTGTCTATGTGGCCTGCGATAATCCGGCTGACAGCCATTATGATGCACTGCAGAAGATGGAGCAGGAGCTGAAGCAGATGACTACAGCAGGAGGCAGTCCCTATCGGCTGCTGGCCCTGCCCTGGCCCGAAGCCAAGTATGATGCTGCGGGCAATCGGTTACCTGCCAGCTACGCCAACTACCTGGTGATCAACGATGCCGTATTGGTCCCCACCTACCGTGATCCGGTGGATAACGGAGCTCTGGCCATGATAGCCCTGGCCTTTCCCGGTCGTGAGATCATCGGCATTGACTGCCTGCCACTGATTGAACAACATGGTTCCCTGCACTGTGTCACCATGCAGCTGCCACAAGGGGTACTGCCATGAAACCTCTGAAGGTGTCCCTGATTCAGCAGAGCTGCAGTGACGACCAGTCCGAGACCTTTGCAAAAACCGGAAGCATGGTCCGTCAGGCTGCTGCAGGCGGTGCAAAGCTGGTGGTGCTGCAGGAGCTCCATAATGGCACCTATTTCTGTCAGACCGAGGCAACCGAACAGTTTGACCGGGCTGAGCCGATTCCCGGTCCTGCCACAGAACGGCTTGGCGCACTGGCCAAGGAGCTTGGGATCGTACTGGTAACCTCGCTGTTTGAACGACGCGCCCCCGGCCTGTACCACAATACCGCTGTGGTATTTGAGCAGGATGGCGCCATTGCGGGTATCTACCGCAAGATGCATATCCCGGATGACCCTGGGTTTTATGAAAAATTTTACTTTACCCCCGGTGATCTGGGCTTTACACCGATCCGAACTTCAGTCGGCACCCTGGGTCTGCTGGTCTGCTGGGACCAGTGGTATCCAGAGGCGGCCCGCCTGATGGCCCTGGCCGGCGCTGAGCTACTGATCTACCCCACCGCCATCGGCTGGGACCCGGCTGACACACCTGAAGAGCAGCAACGCCAGCAGGATGCCTGGGTAGCGGTTCAGCGTGGCCATGCCGTTGCCAACGGCCTGCCGGTACTCGCGGCCAATCGGGTTGGGTTTGAGGCATCACCTGATCCCCATGCCTCAGGTATCAGCTTCTGGGGCACCAGCTTTATTGCAGGACCGCAGGGAGAACTGCTTGCCAAAGGCAGTAGTGACAAAGAAGAAGTTATTACACTGGAGCTGGATCTGGCCCATAGCGAAACTGTTCGTCGCATCTGGCCCTTCCTGCGAGACCGGCGCATTGATGCCTACGGAGACCTGACCCGGCGTTTCCGGGACTAGGAGCAGCGGATGGAAAAGCATCCAGATCAGACAGCACTACTGGATTTTGAGTACTTGCAAATCAACTACCATGATGCCGGCTTTGGCTACCTGCTACCTGAAATACTGGAACTGTTTCGCGGCCAGGCAACACTATATCTGGACTTAATTGAAGACCATCTCAGGCATGCTGATCTGCATGCACTGGCACTGGAGGCCCACACCCTTAAAGGAACCGCCGGTTCTGTCGGAGCAGCTGCCATAGAACAGGCAGCCCTACTGCTTGAAAATGGAGTAGCAGATGCTGCTATTACAACGGTTGCCGCCCAGGTGGGACAGCTGAGAAAGATCGTCCAGCAGACTGAAACGGCAATTACAGCAGAACTTGCCCGTCTGGCAAGCACAGCCAATGAGGATGTACATCTGCTCTGATTCACTCTCCCAGCAGCAGAAACGGACAAGGGCCACCTGATACACAGGCGGCCCTTGTCTGTTTGATAAATATCTGTCGCTACTGTTTCAACCCGACTTCAATGGCAAGCTTTTCCCACGCCGGCAAGCTCCGTTCAATCATCGCCGTATCTACGCAATAAGCGATTCTAAAATAACCGGGCGCACCAAAGCCTGATCCAGGCACCAGCAGGATATGGTGTTTCTGAGCCAGCTTGACAAACTCCACATCATCAGCAAGGGGTGATTTAGGAAACAGATAAAAAGCCCCATCCGGCTTGACCATGCTGAAGCCCAGGCCGGTCAGGCTGGTATAAAAAAGGTCACGCTTTGCCTGATAGGCCCCACTATCCACCGAAGCATCCTGTAATCCGGCCACCAGACGCTGCATCAAAGCCGGTGCATTCACAAATCCCAACGTTCGGTTACAGAATACCGCCCCTTCCATAAACTGCATTGCCGTTGCCATACGGGGGTTGACCGCCAGATAGCCGATCCGCTCACCCGGCAACGCCAGGTCTTTACTGTGGGAGGTCACCACCACGCTTGATTCGATCAAGGGGAAAATATTGGGAACTTTTGAACCATCGTAGGAGATACGTGCATAGGGTTCATCGGAGATCACATAGACCTGATGGCCGGTGCGGGTCTGGGCCCGTTTCACCAGTTCACCCAGTGCCGCGAGTTCTTCTGCACCGTAAATAACCCCGGTAGGGTTATTGGGGGAATTGATAATAATGGCGCGGGTCTTGGTGGTTATGGCTGCCTCAATGGCCGCCAGATCAAGCCGGAAGGTCTCCCGATTGGTCCAGACCTCCACCGGCACTCCACCATGATTGTCGATATAAAATTTATACTCCACAAAGTAGGGAGCCAGTATGATGACTTCTTCACTGGGATTCAGAATGGTCTTCAACACCACATTCAAGGCACCACCGGCACCACAGGTCATGATGACATGCTCAGCAGCAACTGCCAGACCAGAGTCAGCAGCCAGCTTGGCTGCAACCGCAGCACGGGTCTCAGGATAACCGGCATTATTCATATAGCGGTGCATGCCCGGTAACGGGTTATTTGCCAACTGCTTCAGGGCTGCATGAAATGCTTCTGGCGGTTCTACATCAGGATTGCCCAGAGTAAAGTCATAAACGTTCTCTGCCCCGAACTCCTGTCGTAACCGTTCACCTTCTTCAAACATTTTACGGATCCAGGATGAACGGGAAATATATCCGGCGATCTTGTTTGCTATGGCCATATCAGTAATGTCTCCAACCCTAAGATTATTTTTTCAGTTGCTCTATGATTGCAGGCAAGGCCCGCTTGAAGGCAGAGGCAAAGGCTTTCTGCAGGACATCCTGGTGCAGTTTTTCACGATCCTTGACCGCAAAATCAGAAAAACGGGATTCAAAGCTCAGAGTGTTTGTCTTGGCCCCCTTTACCCAGATTTCAATCGAAAAACTGACCCGGCAATCAGCTTCAACCTTGATTAAGGAACGGGTTTCATCAAGCTGCAGGGTGCTTGCGGCCAGTACCAGGCCATACTCAGCATCTTTAGGCACCGCCTTGCCCACCTGCACCGTATAGCCTGCCCGCAGCAATTCCTGTTGCAATGCATCGCGAAGCAATGCCGTCGGGGCGGTGGGGCTGGTGACATTCCCCTTAACCTTGCCATCGGTATCCTTAACCTCACCCAGAATCCACTGAATCCGCTCCCCCACGCCTGGCACCGTTCCCTCCAGTGACGAGGCAAGCACTAACGAACCGCCAGGACCTTTGGCCTCATTAACCGGCTGATAGCTGGGCTTCAATTGAAGATCAGATGTGGCACAACCGGCAAGTAGTACTGACAGCAGCAGTATGACCATCATACAGTTTGACCTGAAGACATGTACGAGAGGCATGCTAACTCCTCCTTTAATGTTAGTCTGAAATGCAGGTGGGACAGTATACCGGGAATGGAGGCAAACGCAAGGGGCTGGCTACTATCGGGCAGATTCTGTGACAGGCGTATCACGCCCGGAGACCGCCAGTGCGGCCTGTTTCACCAATGCCTCCGCAACCTTACGACGGGCTTCGGAAAGCAGGCGCTGCACCGTACCTCGGGAGACTCCCATGCAACCACCGGCCTCCGCCTGGGTCATCCCCTGGCCGTCACAAAGATGCAGCGTCTCCAGTTCATCGTGGAACAGGGTAATACATTCAAGCTGCCCCAGCGGGGTTCCGGCAGGCTTATAGACCGCCTTGAGAGCAAGGCGGTCTGGACAGCTACAGGTATATGGTTTACGTGGTCTCGGCATACAGCTACAGGTCTTCCTTAATT
>NZ_JAOTRZ010000123.1 GCF_030247655.1 Trichlorobacter sp.
GCCAGAAACAACAGCCCAAGCAGGGCCAGAGCGATCCCCACGGAACAGATCATCAGATATTTCCAGGTGGCCTCAATGGAGCGGGCATTACGATTAAAATAGATCAGCGGAGCCATGGAGACCGTCGTTGTCTCTACCGCCACCCAGAGCAGCCCCAGATGCTGGCAGAGGGTTACCAGCGACATGGCCGCCAGGCAGACCAGCAGCCCCAGGCAGAGCACCCGGTTGGAACGTTCCTGACGGTACGCCAGATAGCCGACCGCGTAGACCCCGCAGACCGCAAACAGGGTACTGACTGCCAGCAGGGTAATCTTGCCCAGCGGGTCCAGCCAGAGCCAGCTGCCCGGCACCTTGATTGACGGCGTGACAATCAGATAGAGGCTTAGGGCCAGATGCGGCAGTGCAATGGCTGGCAGCATAAGCGGACGCAGACGGTTACTGGGTATCAGCCAGGCGATCAGGGCCCCCAGCAGCGGCAGCAGCACGAGTAGATAGGTCAGCATCCCCCTATTCCTCCCGAAGTGTCTGCAGTCGTGAGGTGTCCACCGTTGAAAACTCACGATTGATATGGTTGATCACAATCCCCATCACAAAAATCCCCACCAGCAGGTCCAGTAGTGCGCCAGCTTCAACCATGAACGGCATCGCCTCGGCCAGCAACAGACCAAAGATAAAGATCCCGTTTTCCAGCACCAGATAACCGATAACCTGGGATATCGCCTTTTTACGGGTGGTCAGAATCAAAAATCCAGCCATCAGCGTGGCGATGGAAGCCGGTACAAACAAAAGATCCCGGTGTTCCGGCGCCAACGGCAGCTTCTGGGCAAACACAAAAGCCAGGGCAGTAAAGACCGCTCCCAGCAGCAAGGTGGGCACGTAGCCGATGAACGGCTCAACCTCACGCCGGATCTGGGCCTTGCGCACTGCATCATTCAGCAGATACGGGATCACCAGCCCTTTGGCCAGAATAATACTGGCGGTAATAGCCAGCAGATGCCCGGAAAAAGGATGCAGCAAACCTGGTATAATCCCCAGAATTACCCCCTGGGCTGCCACGGCCCTGATCACAAAGGCCATCCGGCTGGAACCGAGCATGATGAAGTTGATCAGCATCACCAGCACCAGCAGTTGATCGGCAAAGGAAACCATCTGCATCACCTCACTATCAGCAACATGGCAAAGGCGGAAAGGATCGTGGCTGCCACCAGCAGTTGCGGAATTCTGACCATCCGCAAGCGGGCCATGACCGATTCCACCACACCGATCAGCACGGCCAGGAACAGCATGGCCACCACAAAAAGAGCCCAGTCAATCAAGAGGTTACCGGTCTTAAACGGCAACGCCAGATTCACAAAGACCGCACCCAGTACAAACAGTTTTAAAGCAGCACCGTATAGAATCAGGCCAAAAGCAGGACCACTGTGATCCAGCACCATCACTTCATGAATCATGGTAAGTTCCAGGTGGGTATTGGGATCATCAAACGGTATCCGGCAGTTTTCAGCCAGCAGCGCAATGAACAACGCCCCCACCAGCAGCAGCATGGCCGCCCCGGCCTCACCCCAGACCGTTGGCGAAGGGTAGAGCAGCATCGGAGTCAGGGAAAGACTCTTGCTCATCCGGGCCAGGGTGATCAGGATAAAAAACAGGGTCGGTTCCACCAGGCAGGCAAAGGTCACTTCGCGGGCCGCCCCCATCCCTTCAAAGGGGGAACCGGTATCAAGGGCGGCACTGGTGGTAAAGAAACGGGCCAGACCAAACAGATAGGCGAACAGGATCATGTCACCGTTAAAGGAGATGATAGCCGGATGATTGCCCAACGGCACCAGCAGCGCGGCCACTAAAGTTGCCGCCAGGGTCACCACCGGCCCGGCCCGGAAGACCCAGGTGGTGGTACTGCTGAAGACCGATCCTTTGCGAAACAGCTTGACCAGGTCGTAGTAGGGCTGAAAGTAAGGGGCACCCAGACGGCCTGCAAAGGCTGCCTTGGTTTTGTTGATCACCCCCAGTAACAACGGCGGCATCAGCAGCAGCAACAGAACATGAAACAGGATGCTCATCATCATGGCTGACTCCAGACCATCAGGACAAACAGAGTGGCAAAGATATACAGAATATAGAGATGCAGGTGCCCGTGCTGCATCCGGCGCAGCCAGGCCAGACACCAGTCAGCCCCCCGCAGGGATGGAATGATCATCTGATCCAGTATCCGTTCTGTGGTAACAGTAACAAAACGGCTTGAAGCGGGGAAAGCACCGCTCAACCCGGACAGCTGTCCCTGTGCCCCAACCAGACCGCTGATCAATCCGGTAACCAGTTCAGAAAAAGCACTCCCCGTGTACTGCATCCGGGAAGTTGGCGCCAGATAGCCGCAGCCCCAGGTACTGGATGCGGCAACGGGAGCCCGCTGCACCAGAAAACGCCAGATCAGCCAGACCACCAGCATCCCGGCCACCAGCAGGCCATTTACCAGAGAGATCTGCTGCAGCGGCACCGCATCGGCAATCTGGGCAAATAACTGGGGGGAGACACCCACATACTGGATCACGGCTGGTGCCACCAACTGCAGTAGCAATGGCGCACCAAATCCGCCAATCAGACAGAGTCCTGCTAAAAGCCCCATCGGCAGCAGCATGGCAAGCGGTGCTTCATGGCCGTGCGCTGTTGCAGGATCACGGGCCACACCAAGAAAAACTGCACCATACAGTTTAACAAAGGTAATCACCGCCAGCCCGCCCACCAGGGCCAGAATTGGAGCCACGAAGCCGATCAGTGGCAGGTCTGAAAACATGCCGTCTGAAAACATGCCGTCAGAAAAAGCGCCAAAATAGAGAAACAGTTCTCCAACAAAACCGTTCAGCGGCGGCAGGCCGCAGATGGCAAGTGAGCCAACCAGAAACAGGGGGGCTGTACGGGGCAGGATACGGGAAAGCCCCCCCATCCGGTCAATCTGACGGGTACCGGTGGCATGGATGATCGCCCCGCTGCCTAGAAACAGCAACGGTTTAAACAGGGCATGGTTGATGATATGGATAAAGGCCCCGGACAGCCCCAGTACAGCCAGCACCCGATTACCGGACTGCAGCCCCACCAGCGCCATGCCAAGGCCGATACAAATGATACCGATATTTTCAATACTGCTGCAGGCCAGCAGACGCTTCAGGTCTCGCTGTGCCGAGGCCAACGCAATACCGGTAATAGCCGAGACCGCCCCCAACAGCAGCACCAGCCAGCCAAACCAGACCGGCAGCTGCTGAAAAAATGAAACCGTTCTGATGATGCCGTAAATCCCCACCTTCAACATGATACCGGACATCAGGGCCGAGGCATGACTGGGGGCATTGGCATGGGCTCCGGGCAGCCAGATATGCAGCGGCATGATACCGGCCTTGGCACCAAATCCGATCAGGGCAGCCACCAGCATCACCAGAGTAACCATACTCCCCAACGCCAGACTGTGGGCTGCAGGAAACGCAAAAGAACCGGTTTCTCCCTTTAGCAGGGAAAACAGCACAAACAACGCGGTGGTACCAGCATGGGTGGCCAGCAGGTAGACCGTACCGGCCCGTTGCACCTGCAGGCTCTGCTGGTCAGTCATCAACAACAACCAGGAAGAAAGGGCCATAATCTCCCAGGCCATCAGTAGCAACACGCCATGACGGGCCACCAGCACCAGCGCCATGGAGGCCAAAAGCAGACCGGAAAACAGGGTGACCCGTTTTTCAACAGCAGGCTGGCTGGCAGCAGGCAGATAGGCAAGACCATAGAGGGAGCAACAGAGAGCTGCCAGTAACAGCGGAAGCAGAAAGAGTGCAGAGAGTGGGTCAACAGAAAGTTCACAGGGGCCAAAGGGAAGTGGCCAATCAAGCTGGTACGTTTTTGCAGGGACACCATTAAGTATTCGCAGCGCCCCTGCCATCCCCCACAAGGCGGCGCAGACGGTGATACCAACCGAGAGGATCTGACCTGGTCCGGGCCGCTTCAGCAGCAGGCCGGGCAGGCCGCTCAACCCAATCAGCGTAATTGCCCACAACAGGCTGCCGACCGGATCAACGTCTATGTTCCAGACAAAGACCATAGTAAAACAGTTCCATTAATTGAGAAATAGCGCTGGACTAGTTAATACAGAGACAGCGTTTTAGCAAATGCCGTTTTTCTATACCACAGACCCCAATAACATGGTATATTTTTTTGCCAGATGCCGCATATTAGGCCTAGTTACCATAGAAACAGCGTTACTACGTACCATGAAAGGCACCACCGTTATGCAGCTAAAAGCAGCAGACGCAGCCCAGGCCCTGCATGTGGATGAAAAAACTGTCCTGCGCTGGATCAGGAACGACAAACTGCCAGCCGAGCAGATCCGGGGGGATTACCATATAAACCGGGTTGATCTGCTGGAGTGGGCCACGGAGCGGGGCATCAAGGTTGATCCAGCCATCTTTGAGCTTGATGACTCAGATGACACCCGTCCACTGCCACTGTTAAGTCAGGCGCTTGAGGCAGGCGGAATTCACTGCAATGTGGTAGGCAGCGATGTCCAGTCAGTGCTGCAGCAGGTGGTGGACCTGCTTAGCCTGCCGGAAGAACTTGATCCTGATTTCGTCCTGCAGGTACTGCTGGCCCGGGAGGCGATGGGCACCACGGCGGTGGGTGACGGTATCGCCATTCCCCATGTCCGCAACCCGTTGCTGCTACGGCTGCCGGTACCCAAGGTATCACTCTGTTTTCTGGCCCAGCCGGTTGATTTTGGCGCGCTGGATGGCAAGCCGGTACAGACCTTGTTCACCATCACCAGCCCAACCGTGCGCACCCATCTGCATCTGCTTTCAAAACTGGCCTATGCCCTGCGTGATGACCGGCTACGCCAGGTCCTTAAAACACCCTGTCAGCGGGAGCTGATTCTTGCAACCCTGCGTCAGATTGAAAGCGACATAGGAAAGGCAAGCCCATGAGCTACGGGGCCTGGGGCATTGATCCAACACTGCTGCTGATGGGTGCGGTGTTGCTTGCCGCCCTGTCCGGCCTGCCAGCGATGTTGAAACTGCTTTCCCCTGTCCCTGCCCAACGCCTGAGCGTCTTCCTGATTGCCGTTGCCACTATCCTTGGGCTTGGCGCAGCACTCAGCAGCCTGCTTACCGGCAACAGCACCAGCTACCTTGTGACCCTGTCACTCCCCTTTGGCCCGCATATCCTTGCCCTTGATCCCCTTTCCGCCCTGTTTGTAATCCCGATATTGCTGGTTGCCTGCAGCTGCAGTACCTACAGCCTGGGCTACTGGCCCGCTGACCAGCATCCCCGCACCACCCGCAAGATCACCTTTTACTTCGGGCTGCTGGTGGCAGCACTGCTCTGGGTGCTGGTGGCCCGCTCAACAGGCCTGTTCCTGATCGGCTGGGAGATCATGGCCCTGGCCGCCTACTTTGTGCTGACCACCAATGACGACGAGGCCGAGGTACGCACAGCAGGCAGTCTCTACATGATCTGCACCCACACCGGCACCCTGTCACTGTTTGCGCTGTTTTCCCTGCTGGCAGCACAGACCGGCAGTTTTCTGCTGCCACAGGTTGCCAGCCTTGATGGAACCGCCCCCTTTGCAACTGCAGCGCTGCTGCTGGCCCTGCTGGGCTTTGGCCTCAAGGCCGGCATCATGCCGCTGCATATCTGGCTCCCCTCTGCCCATGCCAATGCCCCCAGCCATATCTCAGCAATCATGTCCGGGGTGATCCTCAAGATCGGCATCTACGGCCTGGTCCGCACCCTCTCCTGCTTCACCGACATCCCGCTCTGGTGGGGGATTACGGTCCTGGCCCTGGGGGTGATCTCCGGTGTGGTCGGTGTGGCCTTTGCCATTGGTCAGCATGACCTGAAACGGTTGCTGGCCTACCATAGCATTGAAAATATCGGCATCATCTACATCGGCATCGGTGTGGCCCTGATCGGTGCCCATAACGGCTCCAGCCTGCTGATCCTGTTGGGGATGGGCGGCGCGCTGCTGCATGTGATCAACCATGCCCTGTTCAAGTCATTGCTGTTTCTAGGGGCCGGATCAATCATCCATGCCATCGGCACCCGGGAGATTGACCGGATGGGCGGGCTGCTGCGCCGGATGCCCTGGACCGCCTTCTTTTTTCTGATTGGCGCTGTTGCCATCTGCGGCCTGCCCCCCTTAAACGGCTTTGTCAGTGAACTGTTGATCTATCTGGGCCTGTTCAACGGCGCCATGCAGGGCAGTGGTGCGGCAGCAGTTGCCCTGGCAGCACCGTTTCTGGCACTGGTGGGTGGGTTGGCAGTGGCCTGTTTTGTCAAGGTTTTTGGGGTGGTCTTTCTGGGGACTGCCCGGACTGAACAGACAGCCCTGGCCCACGAAGCCGATAGCAGCATGAAGCTCCCCATGGCGCTGCTGGCGCTGGTCTGCACTACCATCGGCCTGCTGCCTGCCCTGGTTGCGCCATTGCTGGATCGTGCCGTTACCGCCTGGCATCCCGGACTGGCAGCATCAGACCTTCGACTGGCTATAGCTGCACCACTGGGATGGGTTACCGTGCTGGGGCTCACCCTGCTTGCTGCTATCACCCTTTTCTACCGGTTCAGTCCCCGCCGCAGCAGTGATCCAACCAGTGAAACCTGGGGTTGCGGCTATCTGGCACCCACCAGCAGGATGCAGTACAGTGCCTCCTCCTTTGCAGAGATGTTGATCAAGCTGTTTGCCGGCATCCTGCGTCCCCATAGCCACCAGCCAGAGATCAGCGGTTCATTCCCGTCATCCACCCGCTTTGCAAGCCATGTACCTGAAGCCGTACTGGAGCGGATCTATCTGCCGTTCCTGACCTGGGCCAATCAAAAACTGACTCCGCTGCGTCACCTGCAGCATGGCCATCTGCACCTGTATATCCTTTACACCCTGCTGACATTGATTGCCCTGCTGGCCATTCCCCTGTAAACTATCCCAATCCCGACTTCATCAGGAGACTGCCATGACGCTATTCAACCGGTCACAAACCACCCTTGCCGCCACTATTTTCTGCCTTTCGCTACTACCAGCACTCTGCTGGTCCGCAGAGCTCCAACGCTCACGGGGGCAGACCGTCTATGTCCCGGCCTACTCCCATGTCTTTACCGGGCCACGGGCCAATCCGTACAACCTGGCCATTACCCTGACGGTCAGAAACACCGACCCCAGAGATGGCATGGTTGTTACCGCCATAGACTACCATGACCACAACGGCAGACTGATCCGCCGCCACGCCCCCTCACCGCAGAGCCTGGCACCACTGGCCTCCAGCTATGTCCACCTTGAAGAAAAGGATACCAGTGGCGGTTTTGCCCCCAAGTTTATTGTGCGTTGGGAGACTCAACGCCCGATCAGCCCGCCGGTGATTGAAGCGGTCATGATCGGTGCCACATCGGGTCAGGGCATCTCCTTTGTCAGCCATGGACAGGTCATTCAGGAACGGTAACGCTTGCTGCAAAAATGTGACAGGCTCTTGACAGATGCCACTAACTCGGCAGATGATTGGGAGTTTTTATTTTATGCGAGGGGACAACGGTATGAAAAGCAAACAGGAAGATCACCTGAAGGAGTGGCAAGGACTGGAAGAGGCAGCAGAGCAGATCCTGCCCCTGGTCGGCCAGCTCTACCGCGAACGGAACATTGTCTGTACGGTCTATGGCCGTTCACTGGTACACAGCACCACCATCGACATCCTCAAGGCCCATCGCTTTGCCCGTCTGATCATTGATGAAGAGTTGTCAGCGCTTAAAACCCTGCCGATTGTCGAGGCGATCTGCCAGCTTGATCTGGCCCCGGCCCGGATCGATATCGGCAAGCTTGCCATTGGTTTCGGCAACCAGCAGTCAACCACCAGTGTCCGTGACTACCTTGCTGCTGAGTTGGCAAGCGTCAACACCGGCCGCCACACCCTGCTGGATGAGCCGCAGGATATCGTCCTGTACGGCTTTGGACGGATCGGCCGACTGCTGGCCCGCCTGCTGGTAGAAAAATCCGGCAGCGGCGAAAAACTGCGCCTGCGGGCAGCAGTGGTACGCAAAGGCAGCGCCGATGACCTGCTCAAGCGGGCCAGCCTGCTGCGCCGCGATTCTATCCACGGCCAGTTCAGCGGCATCATCACCGTGGATGAGGAAGAAAACGCCATCATCCAACGGCAACATGATCAGAATCACCTATGCCGATGCACCAGAAAATGTAGATTACACCGCCTACGGTATCAACAATGCCATCCTGATCGACAACACCGGCAAATGGCGCGACCGCGAAGGACTGGGCCGCCACCTGCAGGCCAAAGGCAT
>NZ_JAOTRZ010000124.1 GCF_030247655.1 Trichlorobacter sp.
CATCAATACCAGTATCCAGCATATCAACGGAGATGGCGATAATCGGGTCGCCGCTCTTAACGGAAAAATCATCTATCAGGGTTTGGGCGTATGACTCGTAGTTGTCGATCACCCGGCAGAAGCTGCCCTTTAAGTGGGGATAGTTGGCATCAAACCGCTCCTGAATAAACAGGGCATGGTTGTGGTTCTTGGCAAAGATGATGGTCTTGCCCAGCCGGTCGCCACTCTCCACCTTCAGGCCATAACGCATCAGGTGTTCCAGCACCTTGTCCACCGTATCGATGTTGAACAGCCAGTTGTTCAGGGCAGCGGAATCAATCTTCTCAGGCATGCCGCCCTGCTCCTCATCCCAGAACTTTTCTTCATACTCAAGCTGTTCTTCTTCCGACAGCTCGTTGTAGGCCACCCCTTCACGCTGGAACTTGAGTGGAACCGAATGCGCCCTGGGAGGCACCAGATAACCGTCAGTCACGGCCTGGGCCAGCTCGTAGTAGTAGGTAGGCACCCCTTTTTCCAGCTCAAACAGTTGGTAGGTGTTACGATCCACCTCAGAGCGTGGGGTGGCGGTCAGTCCCAGCAGCAGAGAGTCAAAGTACTCAAAGATGGCCCGATACTTCTGGTAGATTGAGCGGTGGGCCTCATCAATCACGATCAGGTCAAAGTGACCGGGGCTGAAACGCTTATTACCGCCCTTAGCCTCATCAATGCAGTTCATCATGGTGGGATAGGTAGACAGCACGATCCGGCTGGTGGTGTCGTCCTTGATCTTGGTAATATCCACCGGGCTGGAATGGGGCAGATGTTCCTTAAAGGCATTGCCTGCCTGAGACAGCAGGGCGTTGCGATCTGCCAGAAACAGCACCCGCTTGATCCAGTTACACTTCTGCAGCAGCTCAATCAGGGCAATCACGGTGCGGGTCTTGCCGGTGCCGGTTGCCATCACCAACAGCGCTTTACGCAGCTTACGCTTCTGGAAATCTTCACCCACCCTACGGATCGCCTCTAGCTGGTAGTAGCGTTCCACAATCGCCTTGTTGATGGTGGCGCTGGCCAGATCCTTCAGGCTGCTGCGACGGTTGATCAGCAGTTGTAGCTCATCCTTCTTGTAAAAGCCCTGTACCTTGCGGGGAGGATACTGCTGGTCGTCCCACAGCCAAGTATCGTAGCCGCTGCTGAAAAAGATCAGCGGGCGTTGCCCCTTCATCTGCTCCAGGCAATCGGCATACAGCTTGGCCTGCTGCTGGCCGATGCGGGCATCCTTCTTTGTACGTTTCGCCTCCACCACTGCCAGGGGTAGGCCGTCATCACCCCACAGCACGTAATCGACAAAGCCCTCGCCCTTGTCGTTGGGCATACCGGTTACGGGATATTCTTGCACGTCTGGCTGGCTGATGTCCCAGCCCGCTTCTTTCAGCAGCAGGTCTATAAAGTAATCCCTGGTCTCGGCCTCGCTGTAGTCGTGGTCATCCGGTACAGCACGGTTACGCTGCTTATACTGCTGAATCTGGGCCTGCAGGCTGGCAATCTCTTCCTGGGTCTTGGCCAGCTCTACCTCTTTAGCGGCCAGGCGGGCATCTTTATCAACAAGGTCAGCCTGCAGTCTGCCTAACTGTTCGGCATTCTTGTCGCTGACGGTGCTGTCCTTTTGGGGGATCTGGCTGATGTCAAAGGTCTGCTTTGCCAGTGTTGAAGGGGAATAGCTTCGGCCCAGCCAGTACAGGAAGTGGAACAGCTCTTTTAAGACATGCAGGGCATCGTTGCTGTTGATCGGTTTGTCGCTATGGACTGCCAGGTTGCCAATTTTCTGGATGGTGAGGATCTTGGGGAAGAGGCAGGGTTCAAGGTTGTCGCGGAAGCTGGGTTCGTGGATCAAGGCTGCCAGGTTGTCGGCATACGGTTTCTTCAGGTAGTTGTCATTGGCATACAGCCACTTCACCCCCAGCTCCAGCGTGCGGCGGGCATGAAAACAACTGGTGCGCGGGGCGCTGTTTACCTGCTGCTCTGCCTCGGCGGCAGAGGCGGCCAGGTCGGGCCAGTTGGTTTTCAGGAAGCTGAAGTTGGACATTAATTATGAGCTCTTAGCAACGCATTAAAGTTATTTGTGCTGATTTAGTTTATTAAGCAGGCTATAGAAGTATCTGAAATAGTTTGGTTTGTATACAGTCTTAAAGCCCTTTGTAAACGTATAAGGCTTTAGTGTTTGGCTTTAGCCCGTTATAAACCAGCGAGCCCATCTCCGCTTTCCTTTTAAAGCAACCCGGTTTTCTTCCCGTAGTTCATTTAGCAGGTTCTGTACCGTACTTTCAGATTCAGCTGGTAAAACCTGCCGTAATTCTGCAAGCTGAGCCCCTACTTCCCCCTGGTTACGAAGATGCTTTTCAAGCAACGCCTTGTTGGTCTCGCGATCCAGTCCCTTTTTTCGGGTATAGACGCCTTTTGCTCCCAACGCTGCGTATAAGCGTCGTGACAACAGGTACCGTGTTCCTCTTCCTCTCCCCACACTTTCAATAGCGCCAAGCTCCACCAGGTTTGGGAGACGGGCTTTCAGGTGTTCCGGCAATGTCTGTTCGCGATGTAAGTAGTCAAGCGTCAGAAAGTCATAGGTGGAAAAAGAGCGTAACGTCTCCTCGCCCAAACGCTCCATGAACCGGACAAACGCGGTACTCTTAACCATACCCTCCAAAGTAAGCCGTACTTCATGGCTGGATGTACCGGCGAAACTCGGCAATGGTTTTCCTTGGCGGATGGCGCTTTCAAAGATCAGATTCATTCCCTGACCAGAACGTTCAATCAGACCGCAGCGGGCTAATGCCTCGGCAAGACGGCGGTTGCGCGGATTCTGCTGATCAAGAATGTTGTCAGCAGTAATGCCGGGCGGCAAAGCGCCTGGGCTGACCACCTCCAAGCGGTGGGCATATTGGCGTACAAAGATGGAGCCACCAAGCCGGTAATCACGATGAGCAACGGCATTCAACAGAGCTTCTCGAACTGGCACCTCGTCAAAGGTTGGTATGTCCATTCTAAATAGGCCATCTTGGTAGCTTTGGCGATCATTGCGCAGATTGATCTTGTTCCAGAGAGAATCCTGCCAGAGAAAAAAGCCTTCCCGGTACTCCTCTCGATCAGCAGCCGGGCCGGATGCTTCAGATGAACGATATTCAAAAACCAGCTCTGCCTGTGCCAGATAGCGTCCCAATGCGGAGCGGGAGCCGAACAGTATCAAGGCAGCATAGGTAAGCTGGCCGTCCAGCAGCAGTTCAGCGTTAGCCAGTGTTTCGGCGTCACTCCATGCGCGTTTGCGCTCATCACGGCTTTTCCTGGCCCAGCGGTCACGAAACAGGGCAATTGCATTAGGAGCAAGATCAGCAACAGATGCACCGGGGCAGATCTCGGCGGAAAAATCAGGGCCGATTTCAGCAAAAATGGCTCTCAACTCGATATCCGACAAAGCAGCAAGCTCATCACCAGCACGTTTCAGATAACGCCCCTCGCTATTCCATGCCATTCCTGGCAGGCGGGGCGGTACATGTACGATCAGCACACGCCCTTCGTCTGTGTGCAGCTCCTCTACCGGAATACGATGAAACAGACGATCATGCAGACCGGATTCAGTCCTGCCCGGTTCAGCAAAGGCAGTTGTCCCGACAATGTGACGGGGGCGACGGTCAGACACCCCCAGGATGATCTTGCCGCCCCCCTCATTGGCAAGGGCAACGCAATATTCTACCAGTTTGTCAAAATGGTAGTTGTGCTTGGCCTCCTTGAATTCGAGGTTGGTGCCTTCCGGTTCTGATAGCCATTGATACAGCTGTTCGCGGGTGGTGGTCATGATAGTTCTCCCCTGAAGGCCCGTTGCAGGAGGGAGGTAAAGAGGGTGTCGGATGTGTCGGCTGCATCCTTCAACTTTACCTTGGTATTTTCAACTGATTCAACGGCTGCCGCATACTGCTTTTGCAAAACAAATGGCGGATTATACAGATGCAATGACTTTATTGAATCGAAGTTAAGCCCCGATTTCACAGCGGACTGGTCGAGCTGCAAGAACTGGCTTTTACCACCTTGGCTTTCCAGATAGGCCGCAACAAAATGAGGATTAATGGCGTTAGATAGCCGTACCAGAGCAAGGTGTTGGTTGATATGGGCACCCTCGTCAGCAGTCTGCTTGTCAACAACAGCTGTTCTGCCGAGGTCTGCAGTAATGCTAATTAGTAGGTCATTTTCCTGAACCTTGGTTCTGGCAGCTTCCTTGTTGTCTGGAGCCTTCACGTACTGAACATCATTAAAATGAAGCTGGCCATTCTTCACATTCTGAATACGGATGAATTTGCTTCCGTGGTCACTGTAATACTCTGCCCATCCCCTAGAGCCACTGGTCATAAAAGTTATTTCTTCTGCAAGCGACTTAACCTCCCATCCCTTCGGATTCGTCACCGGATCACCAAACATATCCAGAAACACTGAGCGCAGTAGTTCCTCGGTCAGCTTTACCGCCTGCTGCCGCTTGCGCCGGATGGCATCGGCCTTGTCCAGAATGGCGGCAATCCGTTTTTGTTCGAGGAGTGGGGGGAGAGGGAGTTCTAAGTCACACGCAAGGTCAAGTGACATATTCGAAATATTTGTCGTCTGACGTCCGCAATACCTTAGCTGATGAAGTGTTTCGCTACTGTTCATCCAATGATACAAATATCTGGGAAATATTTTTTCTCTGTCGGATCGTAAAATTGAGATAAAACCGCCAGCAGTAGCCTGATAGCTTAGCTTGGGTACCCAACAACTTTTGCCGACCAACTCCCAGCTATTGGCTGTTGAAACGAGTAGATCTCCTTCAAAAAGATATTGCTCTTTACGTTTTACAAAGGGTTGAGGAATGGCGATTAAATCGTCTTGATCCAAAATATCCTGAACATTTTTGGTCCGCATACATACTACTGCGTCAGTAGAATTAGGTTCGATCTTGTCCTCGGGTTTGAATGTAATACCCCGAATGAAAGCAGCCACATCCCCGAGGCGAACTAAAGAAACTGTCATCCCACCATCCCCTTCAACTCTGCCAACTCTGCTGCAATCTCCTGCTCCAGCGCCTCCAACCGGGCAATGATTGCCTGGGGCGGTTCATACTCTACCTCTTCATGCTCCACCTGCTTGTAGCGGTTAATGGACAGGTCGTACTTGTTATCGCGAATCTCCTGCAGTGGCACACAGAACGCCTTGGCAGTCCGATCGGTATCTGTGGCCGGGTTACGCTGTTGCCATCTTGCCAGCACATCAGGGATATCGTTTGCCTCAATCGGGTTGCGCTTGTCGTCCAGCGAATAGCCATCGGCATGCATGTCGTAGAACCAGACATGGTCGGTACCGCCGGAGTTGGTCTTGGTGAAGATCAGGATACCGGTGGAGACACCGGCATAGGGCCGGAAGACACCGGAGGGCATAGAGATCATCGCCTCCAGCTTGTGGCCTTCCACCAGGGTCTTGCGCAGGTCAAGGTGGGCCTTGGATGAGCCGAACAGCACGCCGTCCGGCACGATTACGGCGCAACGCCCGCCCGGCTTCAGCAGCCGCAGCATCAGGGCGATAAACAGCAGCTCGGTCTTCTTGGTCTTGACCGTGCGCAGGAGATCCTTGGCAACGGTCTCTTCATCCAGCGAACCCTTAAAGGGCGGATTGGCTAGAATCAGGGTAAAGGCATCGGCAATATCGGCGGCGCTGTTGGCCAGGGCATCCCGCCGCTCAATGGCCGGGTTCTCTATGCCGTGCAGCATAAGGTTCATGCTGGCTACCCGCAGCATGGTGGAATCAAAATCAAAGCCGTTGAACAGCTTTTCGTTGAAGTGCTGTTTAAGGGCCTCATTGTGGAAAAGGTTTGGGTGCTGCTCCCGCAGGTATTCACCGCTGGCAACCAGAAATCCGGCTGTACCGCAGGCCGGATCGCAGATGGTGTCTTCCGGCTTGGGCTGCATCAGCTCTACCATCATCTTGATGATATGGCGGGGGGTACGGAACTGGCCGTTGGTTCCGGCAGTGGTCAGTTTGGAGAGCATGTACTCGTACAGGTCGCCCTTGGTGTCCCGGTCTTCCATGGGAACATCGCTAATCTGCTCAACCACCCGCTCCAACAAACTTGGCGTCGGGATCATGAAGATGGCGTCCTTCATGTGGCGGGAGTATGCGGTATCTTCTCCACCATGCAGGTTTTTGATAAAGGGAAAGACCTCAGTGCTTACGGTCTTAAACATCTCTTCTGCCTCAAACTCTTTGAAGCGTGACCAGCGCAGGTTTTCCTGCCCCGCTGCAAAGATCGGCTCTTCAATCGGCTTGTTCAGCCGGTTGGCCTTCTTTTCTTTGGCGGTGTGGATATCGTCCAGCCGTTTGATGAACAGCAGAAAGGAGATTTGCTCGATAACTGACAGGGGGTTAGAGATGCCGCCTGACCAGAAGGTGTTCCAGATCTTGTCTATCTTAGACTTGATATCAGTGGTAAGCACGTAGGGGACTCCTGAAGTAGTAAAAAATGCAGCAGGCTGCCTGATGTGTATACCGTATCAAAGGGTGGCAGTCAAATTGTCAACTCAGCTATTTATGCTGTTTGCGTCACATATTGTCAGATCAAATGTAGCTGTGCGGGTTAATCCACTGATCTGTTTTAAAAGTCTATGTTCTGATTTGTGGCCTGACGGGTGGGCTCGTATGGAATAAGGCCGGTAAATTGCAAGCTTGGCCGGTCAAGCTGTACCTCCCATACCTGCCCTGCTGCGCCGTTGCGGTTTTTAAGAACCTTCATTATCAGCTGCCCCTGTTTTGTTTGCTGCATCCCCAGCATAAAGTCTGCACTGGCTTCAACATCGCCACCGCCCTTGGCGCTGTGTGCCTCAATCTCTGCATTGTTTTTGACGCTCTCTCGGTTGACCTGGGCCAGTACCAGCAGCGGCACGTTCTTAGACTTAGCAAGATTCTTTAGCTCTGGGCCAAGGTAGGCAGTACGCTCAAACAGGGTCTTACCGGGTGCCTGCATCAGACCCAGGTAATCAATCCCCACCACGCCTATTTCACCGTGATTACGTTTGGCGGCGTCAATGTAGCGGCCTATTTGATCAATCGTCAGACCTGGCCTTTCACAGACCAGCATGTTCTTGCCGCCACCGTCACGGGCTGCCAGTTGCAAGGCGTTAGCCTCCACGGGCTCATTGCGCCAACGGTATTCGCAGGTGTAGCCGTTAATACCGCTGGTCATGGCAACTTCCCGTTCAAACAGTTTGGCGGCTGGCATCTCAAGGCTGAAAAACAGGCTAAGCAAACCGGTGTCACGGGCAGATCGCAGCAGTAAAAATTGCAATAGCGCAGATTTAAAGGTGCCGGAATAGGCGATGATGGTTAGCAGTTCACCGGGGGCAACACCGCGCAATTCCTTGTCCAAATCACGGAAACCTGTCGTAAAGCGAAATTTATTTACACGGCTGACAAACTGCTGATAAGCTGTTGCCCTGCCATCAAAACTAATCAGGTCTGCAGCGTTTACGCCGTGGGCGCCGTCCAGTTCTCCGGCCAGCTTGTCCAGGCTGCGGCGGGTCTCGTCAATCACCGTGGCCGGATCATGGCCCTGTCTGATCCTGCCGGTGATCACCTGCCCAACGCCAGCAAGAGACCGCTGTACGGCATGGGTGCGGATGATCTTGGCGTAGTAGGCAACGTTGGCAGCGGTGGGCACGTAATCAACCAACTCCAGCAGGTAGGGGGCACCGCCTGCTTCCTCCAGCTGCCCGCCGGTCTTTAGGCTATTCAGCAGGGTGGTGAAGTCTATCGGGCTCTTAGCCTGGTTAAGTTCCAGCATGGCGGCGTAGATATGCCGGTGAGCTGGGTTATGAAGATCTTCCTGGCTGATAATGCCGGTTATGGATTCCAGTGCGGCGTTATCAACCAGCACCGCGCCAAGGGCAGATTTCTCAGCCTCAAGGCTGTAGGTAGGGGGGGTGTCAGGCTGTTGCATTGGTTGTCTCCTTTGCTACCCAGAACTGCCAGTCCTCCAGTTTAGTTCCGTCAGGTGGCAGCAGGCCCGCGATCCGGTATCGGGCTGCAGATGCGGCCATGATCTCAACGGGGGCTGGTATCCGGTTAATCTGGCTTACCAGCATTGGCAGGTAGCGGCGATTGGCAAGAAAGGCATCATCGACGGTCAGAAAGTGACTGGCAATTAAGATCAGGTGCTTGAGGGGTTGCAGGCTCAGCAGGGTTTTAACCGCTTTGGCATCTTTTGCCGCGAAGTGGTAAGT
>NZ_JAOTRZ010000125.1 GCF_030247655.1 Trichlorobacter sp.
GTACCGCGATTAGCCAGAAAGTCAATTGCTGCTTGCGGAAAAGTATCTTTAAGAATTTGTATCAAAGGGGTGGTGAGAATAACATCACCAATCAGACGCGTGTTAACGATAAGGATCGAATCAGGCATGGTTATCATACTTGTCAACTCCATCAATCAACAACCTGAATAGATCGAGATATTGTTTCGTTGTTGCTTGTAATGAATGTTGTGAAACAACATAACGATAGGCTGCATCTGTAAGGATGTTAAAAGCAGATGGGTTCTCAAGAATTTGGTCTATTCCTAAGGCAATTCCATCGGAATCGCCTGTGTCACACAAAAAACCGCGCCCTTCAACAAGCTCCAGCAAGCCTCCCGCCTTTGTAGATACAACCGGCACATGGTAGGCAAAGGCATCCAATACGCTACTACACAATCCTTCTTCGCGGGAACTGATACAGAACAGATCCATCAGAGCAAACATATCCTCCACATCTGTAACAAATCCCATCAGAATGTACCTATCATGTAGCCCCAACTCATCTATTCTTCGCTGAAGTTCTAGCCTCAGCGGGCCATCACCAAAATGCAAAAAGACAAAATCGCTTCTTAGAAGCGATAATTTCTTTATTGCCTGCAGCATCGTAAAAGGGTCTTTATCTTGATCAAGAGCGGCAATTGTGGCCACAATTTTTTTACTAGCAAGTCCCAGCCTGCTGTAAACTTTTTCGGCGCGCTGTTTACTCAGCAATCGTGGTACGACAACATCATAAATAACGTGGACATTGCGAATTCCAAAGGCTTCAAGCACTCGTTTTACGGAATAAGAGATTGCAACAACACAATCAGTTTTTTTGTATTTTAACTTTGTGAGCCATCCTCTAGGCACGAAGTTAACCCTTCGGGTATAGACCACCGGTCGTCCATGAAACGGTTTTGTAATAACCGCGGCAGTCTGTGACTTGGCTGTTTGTGCCTGTATAAGATCATACCTGGAAGCATTTCGAGCCAGCCACCAAAAGGTTTCAACATTTCCGCCAACCTCGTGCACTTTTATCCCTGTGGCCAGTGCCTGGTCTACAAGTGGAGATCCCTGACGACAAAGCAACTCAACCAGCGCTCCCTGCTGCATAAAACCAACAGCGTTATGCAGAGTCTGACGTTCTCCACCTCGCCAGCTTTTTTCAGTATTAACAATAAGCAGATACATAGAGCGGGCTTTCAGAGCCAGATAACTGACATACAAAATTAAGGTCGTTCATTTAGTTCAGAGAGCTTGATTATTTTATAAAACACCCCAATTGCCCCGGATGTTGCAATCAGGAGACCTGCTCGACCATCAAGAAATCCTTGTTTTAAGATATAGCCCTTTACAAACGCGGCTATCGCCCTGATGACGGCACGCACTGCCCCACCAGCCCTTCCATCTTCTTGCATCTGGTATGCGCCAGCCATGGCATAGCTGTGCATCTTGAGAATAAAATCCTCAGGGCCGCTATACGAATAATGTTCCAATGCTGCCTGCAACCTCGCCGTTGTACCGTCAATTTCTACAGACTCATGCACCCTTCTGTCATTAAACCGCCCTTTGTCTTTCCTGAAAACACGCAGGACTTCATCAGGCCACCAACCACCATGTTTAATCCACTGCTTTTTATACATGTTTTTTCGTTGCACCCAGCATCCGGCAAGATCACAACCATCATGGATCGTCGCCTGTATTTCAGCTGCCAGCTCAGGTGTAACCACTTCATCAGCATCAACAGAGATAATCCAGGTATGAGAAGCAAGCGACACTGCATAGTTTTTCTGGGGGCCAAACCCCAGCCATGGTTGGTTAAAGAATTTAACTCGAGGATTTGACCTGCAAATTTCTTCCGTTCTATCAGTACTGCCGGAATCAACTACAATTATTTCGTCAACAAAATTAAGACTTGCAAGGCAGGCCCCAATATTTTTTTCTTCGTTCAGCGTTATGATAGTAGCGGTAATACCCATCACACATGACCCTGCTCGCTGGCTACATCACTAAACTGCAAACTATGCAACCTGCGGTACAGGCCACTCCCCTCAATCAGGTCCGCATGGGAGCCAGCTTCAATAACCCTTCCTTTTTCAAGAACCACGATGGTATCTGCGTGCATCACCGTAGACAGCCGGTGGGCAATAACAAAGGTAGTACGGTTCAGCATCAGGTTATCCAATGCCTGTTGCACCATTTTCTCACTTTCAGTATCCAGGGCGCTGGTAGCCTCGTCAAGAATCAAAATCGGCGCATTTTTCAGCAAAGCCCGGGCAATACAGATCCGCTGACGTTGGCCACCGGAGAGACGTATACCACGGTCACCAATATTGGTGTCATATCCTTCCGGCAGTTCCTGAATAAAGTCATGGGCAAAGGCAGCCTTTGCCGCTGTCTCCACCTCACCATCATCAGCCCCTGTTTTGCCGTAACGAATGTTATTGGCAATGGTATCATTAAACAGGGTTGTCTCCTGATCAACCAACGCAAACTGACGATTTAACGCATCCATCCGCAGGTGACGAAGGTCATGCCCATCAAGCAGAATACTGCCCTGATTAACATCATACAGACGCATCAGAAGTGCCGCCAGGGTCGACTTACCGCCACCAGACGGGCCAACCAGCGCAACCATCTGTCCCGGTTCAACCGCTAGGGAAACCCGATCAATAATGGTTTCATCACCGTAACCAAAGCTGATATCACGCATCGCAACCCTGCCGGTCACCCGGTCAATTTCCAGGGCATCTGGCTGTTCTGTAACCGTGCGCTGGGCATCCATCTGCTGAAAAACACGTTCTGCCGCACCGGCAGAACGCTGAATGGTATTGTAGGAGCCCTGCAGTTTTTTGACCGGATTAAACAGCATGATCATGGCGGCGATAAAAGAAAACAGCTCAGAGGCGGTCATCCTGCCAGACATGACCTGACTGCCACCCAGCCAGACCACCGCTGCAATCCCCAGCGAGATGATCATCTCAGATACCGGCATGGCCAGCGATTCATACTTGATAAACTTCTTGTACTGCCCCAGAAAGGCAAGATTTTCAGACCGGAAGCGCTCGATAACCGTTCCCTCCAGACCAAAAGCCTTGATCACCTTGATGCCGGAAAAGGTCTCCTGCAGGATAGTGCCGATCCCACCCATCACATCCAGGCTACGCCGGGCAGAGTTTTTGATCTTTTTGCCGATCAACTGAGCAGGATAGATAGTTATTGGCAGTACCACAAAACAGAGGATAGCCAGCTGCCAGTTACGATAAAAGATCACGCTCAGCAGAGAAATGAAAGAAATCATATCCCGGAACAGACCACAGACCACGTTAGCCATGCCATCCTGCATCATACCGATGTCGTTGGTCATTCTCGACATCAATTCGCCGGTGGCCTGTTTGTTGTAAAAGGCCATGTCCTTGCGGATAGTATTGCTGTACAGGTCGTTGCGGATATCCTGGATCGCCTTCTGGCCGGCCAGCTTAATGGTGGTATCGTAAGTAAAACGACAGATCCCCCGCAGAACAAAGAGCGCTATGATGCCGACCGGCACCAGCAAAAAGATGCCGGTATCTTTGCCAGCAAAGATCTTTTTCAATACCGGCTCCACCAGATAGGCAAAGGCGCCATCCATGGCTCCCACAACCATTGAGCAGAGGGCAGAGATCACCAGCAGCCCCCAGTAGGGCTTGAGATAGGCAAGGGTTCGTATCAAGACAGGATTCATGGTTCTCCAGGAATATTTGCTTCATAGAGCAACTGTGCTGCCTGTACTACATCGTCGGTCGAAACAGCTGTCATACAACGATGATCAGTAGGGCAGACCCGCAGCTTACAGGGGGCGCAATCAACACTTTGGCGCACAATAGCCGCCTTATCAGAACAGGGGGCCGTACCAACATGGTCAGTGGGGCCAAAGACCGCCACCAGCGGGACTCCAAACGCTGCTGCAATATGCATCGGACCGGAATCATTGGTCACAAAAAAATTGCAGCGTTTGATCAGTGCCATCAGCTGCCGCACCGAAGTTTTACCAGCTGTATTAAGACACTGCGCCTGTAGTGTCTGTTCAATCTCATTGACAATCCCCACTTCATCCGGCCCACCAAACAGGATAATCCGGGCATTCCATTTGTCAGCCAGACGTCTGGCCACCTCGCCAAACCGCTCTGGATACCAGCGTTTGGCTGAACCGAAACTGGCACCGGCATTAATGCCAAGCAACATCGCTTCAGCAGGTATGCCATGTATCGCAAGCAGAGCCGCAGCCTCATCATCTTCTTGCAGTGTCGTGGCAAGAAATGGCTCAGATTGACTGGCAGAGATTCCAAATGACCGCACCAGATCGCAGTAGTACTGTACCTCATGGCGATCCTGCGGTGGATTCTGCTCGTAAAAGCGTCTGGTTAACAACAGACTGCGCCTATCCGATGCCTTGCCCCACCGGTGCGGAATCCTTGCCAGCCAGGGAATCAGAGCAGAATCAAATGAATTAGGCAGAATAATTGCCAGATCAAACTGTTCATGCTTCAGTTGGTGTGCCAGACGCAGACGACCGGCAAGGCCGTTGTGTTCACCTTTTCGATCAAAGAACAGCACCTGGTCAATAGCCGGATGTCCCTGCAGCAGTTGCCCGACTAATGGATTGGCAAGCAGTGTGATCCTGGCTTTGGGATAGGCTTCCCGAACAGCCATCAGGGCCGGAGTTGCCATAACCGCATCACCGATCCAATTAACTGCTCTCACCAGTATGCTATGGTAATCCTGCTGCATTATGCCTAACCTGTAACAAACGGGAATAGTATGCCGGAATCAGCGCAAGCTTGAAAGTAGTTTATCTAAGGCACTCTGTAACAGCTGATCAGGATCATCAAGCTTCAGTTCCAATCGTGCTGTAACCAGTTTGTTACTCCATGCCTGATTACAGCCAGCCAGCTTGACTCCATCCTTAGCGGTAGTTACCAGCCAGTCTACTGCAGAGTCGGCAGCAAGCCGGTCAATGAGTATCAAGCGGTCATCAGCATAGAATGCATGGTCCGGCAGGGCAAGGGTTGCCACCAACTGAATCCCCAGTGCTTGCAATCCATTAAAAAACGCAGATGGGTCTGCAATGCCGGCAAAGGCAGCCACCCGCCCCTGCTGTAACTTTTCAAGCGACAGTTCCTCACCGGTTTTCAGGTAATTAAAGCCAGTCAAACAATGCTCTGAACAACAGCTGGGCAAACCGAGGTCAGGAATGACCTGCCCGGGACGACACCGGGTAAACAGTGCCAGATCAGCCCGTTTCACAGCAGTGCGTGGTTCACGAAGCAACCCAAGTGGCAGAGTCCATCCATTACCAAAGGGTCGTGTCCCGTCTAACAACAAAATATTTAAGTCCCGATGCAGCCGGATATGTTGGAAACCATCGTCAAGCAGCATAACATCCGGTTTGAGCTGTTCCAACGCCACCAGACCGGCCTGATACCGGTCAGCGCCGATTACGACCATCAGCCCCGGCAGACTCCGAGCAAGCAGGCAAGGTTCGTCACCGGCCTGATCAGGCCCCAGCAGTAATGAGTTGCCGTCACTTACGATAGCGACCTGCCCCTCAAGGGAGCCACCATAACCACGGGAAAGGACCGCTATCCGGTACCCACGTTTCTGCAACTCCCGTGCAATCAGCATGGTTGCGGGAGTTTTACCGGTTCCACCCACGGTGATATTTCCGATGGAAATGACCGGACAGGGTAGTTTGTGGGTGGACAGGAGACCACCCTGGTAGAGCAGAGCCCTGACCCTCAGCGCCATAGCATACAGTGCTGCAAATGGAGCCAGGAGCAGTTTCATAGCCAGGCTGACCATTCCGCTGTTACTTCCTTCAGCGACTCCCCGCCACCAGACTCCACGACTCATTGAGCCATCACCTCTTCCAGCATGGCGAGATGCCGCTCCACTGCACCACCACTGTCACGCAGCAGCTTAAGGCCGTTGCTGCCCACAACATGCCGCAGTTCAGGAGTTGCCAGAAAGTCTGCTGCTGCATCCAGCAGCTCCTGTTGACCCGCCACCTGTACCCCGGCGCCATACTCAAGGGTGAGAGCGGTAATTTCCTGAAAATTATCCATATGGGGGCCAAAGATGATCGGGATCCCCCGTGAGGCAGGCTCCAGCAGATTATGGCCACCGGTGGGGACCAGACTGCCACCCACATAGGCCAGATCAGACAGGGCGTACAGCTGCATCAACTCTCCTACCGTATCAACCAACAGGACCATACCAGCATGGCAACCTGAAGAAAGCTGTTCCAGTGCGGATCTGCGCAGAACCGGCAAACCAAGACCACTAATCAGTGTCTCCACCTCTACGGTCCGTTCTGGATGACGTGGCACCAATACCAGTAACAGGTGATCAAACTGCTTGAGCAGTTCCTGATAGACTGCCAGCACCTGCTCATCTTCGCCGGGATGGGTGCTACCAATGCAGAAAACTGCCAGATCTGCCGAGATCTGATACTTCTGGCGCAACTGTCGTCGCTCATCACCAGTAACCGGGCTGAACGGTATGTCGTACTTAAGATTACCGAGAACTTTACTGCGAGACTGCGGTGCACCAATGGCCAGTATCCGCTCAAGATCTGCCGTACTCTGCATCCCCAAGCCGCTAAAACGCTGCAACACCGGCTTAAAGAACCAGTCAAAGCGCAGATAACGCGGGAAGGAACGTGCTGAGATCCGACCATTGGCCAGTACAAGCGGTATATCGCGGCGTTGTGCCTCATGGGTAAAGACCGGCCAGATTTCAGTCTCCATAATAATAATCGCCTGCGGGTTTACGGCATCAAGCAGGCGACAGACCGCAAAATGAATATCAAACGGAAAGTAGGTGATCAGATCAGCCAGTTGGTCCTGTTCAGCCACACTGCGCCCGGTTTCGGTGGTGACCGAAAGCAGCAACCGGAATTGGGGGTAACGCTGCCGCAGACCTTTCAGCAGCGGACGGGCAGCAATAACCTCCCCCACGGAAACAGCATGCAGCCAGATGACCGATTGTCCGGCAAGGAGCTGCTGGCTGTGGCTGGGCAGAAAACCGAACCGCTCACCAAAGGCGCTTTTACGCCCTCTGCTGATTGAGCGATACCAGTGGTACAGCAGGGCAAAGGGCAGAGCAAGCAGCGTCAGTAAACGGTACAGTATCGACCAGTTCATGACAATACGTCCTCGCTGTTCTCCTGTTCTGGCAACAGCAAGGCGGCCAGTATCTGCCCGGTCAGCCAGACCATGCCAAAGGCCCAGAGACAATCGGTTAGAAAATGCCCTCCTTGGGCAATTCGTGCCACACTCATCAAAACACCAAAGCCGATCCCGCCCCAGAGCCAGAAAACTGCAGCAGTTGGTTTCCGGCGCCGATACACAAACCAGGGAGTGGCCAGATAAAAAGCAGCGGAAGAGTGACCGGATGGAAATGAGCGTCCTTTTCCGCTAATTCCCGGTTGCCACGGTTGCAGAAACGACTTATTGCCGTTGAATACCGTCACCTCACGGGGACGGGGACGCCCCCAATGCTCCTTGAATACGCTGTTCACCAGCAATCCAGGCCCCATAATCAGTAGCAGCACCATGAAAATTGCTGCCTTCCGCCAGGAGATCAGAGCGGGGCTGTAATAGCTCCAAGCCAGTACCGACAGCCAACCCAATGCCAGCAGCACCGCAGGGGTCCTGTCAATCCGGTAGAGCAGCTTCCAGGGAAACTGCTCACCAATCGGCCAGTGTCCTTCCTGGAAAAACAGCCCGGAAAGCAGCTGATCAACACCATTATGGACCAGCAGACCGGTGGCAATCACCAGTAAAACCAGCACCATCCAGAGTTCCGCCCAGAAGCGTCCGTTGCTCATAGCCCTTCGGTTCTCTTCCAGCGGCGATGCACCCAGTACCACTGCGTTGGATGGGCCACAATAAACTTCTCAATCATGCGGGAATAGATTTTAACGTCATCCTGCCAGCCTTGCTCATCGCCCTCGCCGTTAAACAGCAGTGCCGGGTAGATATCAATAACATGATGATCATCTTCCCTATGAATAAAGGCCGGAACAATCGTCACACCGGTCTTGCGGGCGATCAATACCGGAGCTTTGGATGCCCAGGCCT
>NZ_JAOTRZ010000126.1 GCF_030247655.1 Trichlorobacter sp.
GGTTATTTCAGTTACTGCAATCCTGATTTCCTTTTTGGCTACCCTCTATCCAGCTTGGCAGGCATCACGGATGCTGCCGGCAGAGGCTCTGCGGTATGAGTAGTCTGCTGGAGGTGACTGGGCTCTGCAAGGACTACCGGATGGGCGCTGATACGGTACAGGTCCTGAAGGGGATTGACCTTGAAATCGCTCCTGGAACCACAACCGCCCTGATAGGCGCTTCAGGTGCCGGTAAGAGTACATTGCTCCATATTCTGGGAGCTCTCGATCGTCCGAGCAGCGGTAGAGTGATCTATAAAGGTCAGGATCTATTTGCCCGGTCTGACCGGGAGCTGGCAGATTTCAGAAGCTGCACCATCGGTTTTGTGTTCCAGTTTCATCATCTGCTGCCTGAATTTACGGCACTGGAAAACGTGATGATGCCGGCTTTAATTGCCCGTAAAGAGCGACGTCAGGCAGAGCTGCAGGCACGGGCGATCCTGGGCGATGTCGGGTTGGAGCACCGTTTGTTACACCGGCCAGGAGAACTGTCTGGCGGAGAGCAGCAGCGGGTTGCCATAGCCAGAGCATTAATAATGGAACCAGAACTGCTGCTGGCTGATGAACCGACCGGCAATCTGGATGCAAAAACAAGTGAAGCAATTCACGAGCTGCTGGTGAAAATCCAGAAGCAGACCGGTATAAGTATGATTGTTGTTACCCATAACGAGCGAATTGCTGCAAGGATGGAACGAGTGGTCCGGCTTCTGGACGGACTTGTTGTGCCTTGTACTATGGAGGAAGTGTGAATTATTACCCCAGCCTGACAACAGCACTGCTGATTGCATTGGTGCTTGCCGATCAACCAGCCCATGCTGATGGTGAAAAAATAACCGAGGTCATTGTGCGCGGCAACCGGCGGGTAGAGGCGTCAGCCATTTTGGGTGCTACCGCGATCAAGGCGGGTGATACGCTTGATGGCGACCGTACTGATGCTGATATCCGATCCATCTTCAAGCTGGGGCAGTTTCAGGAAGTTCAGGTCTCCAGTGAGCCAGGTAAAAACGGTGTGATAGTGGTCTATTCGGTGATTGAAAAGCCGATTGTCAGGGATATCCGGTTTGAAGGAAACAAGGAACTCAAGCAGGAAAAACTGCTGGAAGGGTTGCCGGTTCGTCGTAATGCCATCTTCTCGCAAAAAGATCTTGATAAAGCCGTTGCCAAGCTGAAGAAGCAGTATCAGGATGAGGGGTACTATCTGGTTGCCGTAGAAGCGCAGATTGAGCAGCGTTCTCCCACAGAATATCAGGTGGTATTCAAGGTGGTTGAGGGAAATAAAATCAGAATAAGCAGCATCACTTTTGAAGGCAACACAGCCTTTAGTCCTCGCAAATTACGGGGCGTAATGGAAACCAAGGAAGAGTGGTTCATGTCCTGGTTAACCGGCGCCGGTACCTACAAGGAAGAGGTATTACGGAATGATGCCCTGCTTATTGCCGACCACTATATGAATAACGGTTATATCAACGTTAAAGTTGGTGAGCCGACGATGAAGCTGGCAGAGGACCAGGAATCCCTGCTGGTGGATATCAGCATTACCGAAGGAGACCAGTTCAGGATTGGCGAAATTACCTTTAAGGGTGATATCCTCTACCCGGAAAAAGAGATTCGTCAAAAGTTTAAAACTGAGCCTGGCGAGGTGTTCAGCCGGGCAAATCTGAGGGCTGACATCGGTACACTGACCGATATGACCGCAGATAAGGGGTACGCCTTCAATAACGTTAACCCGCAAAGCAAGCCTGACCCGGAAAAGAAGCTTGTTGATCTGGTGTTTGAGGTGGAGAAGGGGGAACTGGTCAGGATTGAGCGGATTTCGATCGCTGGTAACTCCAAGACCCGTGACAAGGTTGCCCGCCGTGAACTGCGTCTGATGGAAGGGGAGCTGTACAGCGCCACCGGTTTCAAACGCAGCAAGCAGAATCTGATGAACACTGGTTACTTTGAAGAGGCCAATGTGGCCACAGCCAAAGGGAGTGCTAGCGACAAACTCAATGTTAATGTGGATCTGAAGGAAAAAGCCACTGGAGCCTTTACCATTGGTGGTGGTTACAGCTCACTTGATGGCCTGATCTTTCAGGGCTCGGTTTCCCAGTCAAACTTCCTGGGGCTGGGGCTTAAGGCTAATGCTTCGGCTGCCATTGGCGGCAAGTCAAACACCTATTCAGTCGGTCTGACAGATCCCTACTTCCTTGACTCCAAGTGGACCCTGGGGATGGATATCTACCGTTCAGAACGGGATTACACCGATTATAGCCGTCGTCTGACCGGTGGTGATATCAAGGCCGGCTACCCGATTACCGATTTTATCGGCACCTTCTGGATGTATAAGTATGAAATTAAAGATATTTATGACGTTATAAATCCGGCTATTACTCAAAATCCTTTGATCTACCCTTCAATTCAGCCCGGTCAGACTACAACCAGCTCAATCTATGGAAGCATCACCAATAATACTACAGACTTTCGTTTCGATCCCTCTAGTGGCATGGTCAATACCTTTTCGGTGGAGTATGCCGGCGTGGGCGGGAACAACAAGTATGTTCGTGAAGTTTTAGACAATACTTTTTACTATCCACTTTGGTGGAAATTTGTAATTTCTACTAAAGTGGTTGTTGGTGCTATTCAGGAGGCAGGTGCTCCGATCCCGATGGATGAAAAATTTTATCTTGGAGGGATTGGGACCGTAAGGGGCTACTCAGCGCGTTCAATTTCTCCTCATCAGTATGCAACATACACGGATCCGCTAACAGGTGCTACCAGCCAGCTTAAAGTTGATGTAGGTGGTGAAAAAGAGCTGTTTGGCAATGTAGAGGTAAAATTCCCTTTGCTTCCTGAATTTGGCATCAAGGGGGTTGGTTTCTTTGATTACGGTAATGCCTGGACCGGTGGATTTAAACCACCCACTATCTATATGAGCTATGGAGGCGGTATCCGCTGGGCGTCACCGATGGGGCCTCTGCGACTGGAGTATGGTATTCCGATCAACCCGCGTCCTGAAGACAGCAAGTCTGGCCGTTTTGAGTTTGCAATCGGCAGTTTGTTTTAACCTTTATACTACGTAAGGAGAGACTTAATGAAGCGTTTGGTACTGATGGCACTGATGTTGGTTGTAATGACAGGTTCTGCCTGGGCAGCTGATATAAAGCTCGGCTATCTCGATATGCAGCGCACCCTGAATACCTCGGAGGCTGGTAAGGCTGCCAAGGCGCAACTGCAGGAAAAACTGAAAAAATATCAAGAGCAGGTTAACATCAAGCAGGAAGAGTTACAGAAGCTGAAGAATGATCTTGAAAAACAGGGTATGACGCTGACCGAAGCCGCGCGTGCTGCCAAGGAAAAAGACTATCAGCAGAAACTGAAGGATTTCCAGCGTTTTACGAAAGATGCGGAAGAAGATCTGCAGGCCCGTGATGGTGAGTTCACTAAAAAAATCCTTGAGAATCTTGAAAAGATTGTCCAGGAATATGGCAAAAAACATGGTTATTCCATGATCTTTGATGCCCGTAGCGCTGGTATGCTTTATGCTGATCCCGGTGTGGATCTGACTGAAGAGATACTGAAGGCCCTTAACGCAGCGCAAAGCAAGAAATAGGCAGGGTGGCAACCATGCTGACCAAGACACTGCAGGAGTTGGCTGACCATCTGGGCGGTACGGTCCGTGGTGATAGCACAGTAAAGATTAACGGCCTTGCTCCCCTTGAAGGGGCTGCTTCTGATAAGGTTACTTTTCTGGCCAATCCCAAATACGCTGCCAAGGTAGCAGAGACCAACGCTGGCGGCGTTTTGATGGCGCCCGGTGGTGAATCCTATGGTCGTAATGTCATTGAGCTGGCTAACCCGTATTTGGGGTTTGCCAAGCTCTTGACCCTGTTTTATACCCAACCGCATCCTGCTCTTGGCGTGATGTCTGAAGCGGTGATCGGTACCAATGTCACTTTGGGTGAGGGTATCAGCATCTATCCCGGTGCCGTGGTCGGCAACAATGTCTGTATCGGAGACCGGGTGGTGATTCACCCCGGTGCAGTGATGTATGATGGCGTTGTCATCGGCGACGACTGTGTGATTCATGCCAATGCAGTTGTGCGTGAGCGCTGCCGCCTGGGCAAACGTTGCAAGCTGCAGCCCGGTGCGGTGGTCGGCAGTGACGGCTTTGGCTATGCGCCGGATGGGGCTTCCTATTATCCGATTCCCCAGATCGGTATTGTGGTACTGGAAGATGATGTTGAGATCGGTGCCAATGCCACCGTTGACCGGGCTGCCCTTGAGGTGACCCTGATCAGGCGCGGCACCAAACTGGATAACCTGGTGCAGGTGGCCCACAACTGCCAGGTCGGTGAAGACTGCATGATCGTATCACAGGTGGGGATTGCCGGCAGCAGCAAGATTGGCAATCATGTCACCCTGGCTGGTCAGGTGGGGGTGGTGGGGCATGTCAGCATTGGCGATAACGTGATCGTTGGTGCACAGGCCGGTGTGCCTGGCTCTCTGGAGGGCAATGCCTATTACAGTGGTTCTCCAGCCATGCCGCACAAGGAATGGTTGAAAACCATGGGAACCTTGCCCAAGCTGCCTGAGATGAGAAAGAAGATGAATGAGTACGAAAAGCGCTTGGCCGCCCTTGAGGCCCGGCTGGCAAAGGAGTAAGCGATGGAACCGACTATGCCGATGGATGTGAACGCCATCATGAAGATTTTGCCTCACCGTTATCCGTTTTTGTTGGTGGACCGTATTGTGGAGCTTGAACACGGTAAACGCTGTGTCGGTATCAAGAACGTCAGTATTAATGAGCCGTTCTTTCCCGGTCATTTCCCCGGCCATCCGGTCATGCCCGGTGTGTTGATTGTTGAGGCGATGGCTCAAGTGGCCGGTATCATGGCTTATCTGGCTTCTGACGACGAAACCAAGAAAAAGGTAAGTTATTTTATGGCCATTGACAGCGCCAAGTTCCGTAAGCCGGTAGTGCCTGGTGATCAACTGCGGATAGAGATTACCACAACCATGAATCGTCGCGGCATCTGGGGTGTTGATGGTAAGGCGTTTGTGGACGGCAAACTGGTGACCGAGGCCTCACTCAAGGCCACCTTTGCTCCGGCAGCAGAATAGATAGGGAGAGACCATGAGCATACATGCAAGCGCAATAGTCCATCCCTCTGCACAGCTGGCTGAAGGGGTCGAGATCGGTCCTTATGCTATTATTGAAGAGCATGCCATTATCGGTAAAGGTACCAGTATCGGCGCCCATTCGGTGATCGGCAAGTGGACCGAGCTGGGAGAGAATAACCAGATTTATCACATGGCTTCTGTTGGCGCAGCTCCACAGGATCTGAAATACAGGGGTGAAGAGTGCTGGACCCGGCTGGGTAACGGTAACGTGATCCGTGAGTTTGCCACCATTCATCGCGGTACGGTAACCGGTCATGCCGAGACCGTAATGGGTAATAATAACTTGATGATGGCCTATTCCCATGTGGCCCATGACTGTGTGGTGGGTAACGGGGTGGTCATGGCCAATGCCGCCACGCTGGCCGGCCATGTCACGGTGCAGGATAATGTCATCTTGGGCGGCTTGGTTGCGATACATCAATTTGTCACCATCGGCGCCTATTCCATGTTGGGCGGCGGTACACTGGTGGGTATGGATATCCCGCCGTACATGATTGCAACCTCAGGAGGCAAGCGGGAGGCGCAACTGCGCGGTCTGAACCTGATCGGCCTGAAGCGTCGCGGTTTTAGTGATGAAGCGATCAGTGGGTTGAAAAAAGCATATAAGACGCTCTTTATGGCCCATCTGAAGCAGACTGACGCCATCGCAAAGATCCGGGCTGAGATTGTTGGTTGTGTTGAAGTAGATAACCTGCTGGCCTTTATTGAGGGTTCAAAACGCGGGATCTGTCGCGGATGAGCAGACTTCGTGCAGCAGTCATCGGAGTCGGCTACCTTGGTAACTACCATGCCCAGAAGTACGCTGCCCTGGAAAGGGTCGAGCTGGTCGGGGTGGTGGATGCCGATGCGGCCCGTGGTGCTGAGGTGGCGGCTGCCTGCGGATGTAAGGCTTTTACTGACTACCGTGAGCTGATCGGTCAGGTGGATGCGGTCAGTGTGGTGGTGCCAACTCAATACCATCACCAGGTGGCAAAGGAGTTTCTGGCTGCGGGCGTACATGTACTGATTGAAAAGCCAATTACCGTGACCATTGAACAGGCTGATGAGCTGATCAGTCTGGCTGATAGTGGTAAGCTGGTTTTTCAGGTGGGACACCTGGAGCGGTTTAACCCGGTGCTGATGGCGGTGGAAGAGGTGTTGATCGAACCGCTGTTTGTGGAATCAGTACGAATTGCACCGTTTAAACCACGGGGTACTGATGTAAACGTGGTACTTGATCTGATGATCCACGACATCGAGATCATTCAGCATCTGGTCAAGTCGCCGGTGGCAAAAATTGATGCCATTGGTGCGCCGGTCTTTACCGGCGAAGAAGATATCGCCAACGCGAGAATCGCCTTTGAAAACGGCTGCGTGGCAAACGTCACGGCCAGCCGGATCAGTCTCAAAAGCGAGCGTAAGATGCGGATCTTCCAACGTGACGCCTACCTGACGCTGGATTTTCAGAACAAGAAGGTGCTGGTTGCGAAAAAAGGGGAAGGCGAGTTATTACCCGGTATCCCCAATATACAGGTTAAAGAACATGAACTGGGGCAGTCTGATCCGCTGCTGTCGGAGATCAGTTCTTTTGTTGAGGCGATTCGTGAAGGAAAGCAACCTCAGGTAAGTGGCCGGGACGGCCGGATGGCGCTTGAAACAGCGTTGAAAATCAACGAAGCACTGAACAGGATACGCCCATGATACCGATGGTAGACCTTAAGACCCAGTATCACCAGTTGAAGAGCGAGATTGATGCTGCAGTACTGGATGCGCTGGAAAGTACCCAGTTTATCCTGGGCCCCAACGTTACCGGCCTTGAAAAGGAAACTGCAACCTATTTGGGCTGTCCCAGTGCTGTTGGCTGTGCCTCTGGAACCGATGCCCTGCATCTGGCTGTGCTGGCTGCCGGAATCAAGCCGGGTGATGAGGTGATCACCACATCGTTTACTTTCATCGCTACGGCTGAGGCGATTTGCTATGCCGGTGCTGTACCGGTCTTTGTGGATGTGGATCCTCAAACCTTCAATATTGTGCCGGAACTGATTGAGAAGGCCATTACCCCCCGTACCAAGGCGGTGATTCCTGTCCATCTCTTTGGCCAGCCAGCTGACATGGCTGCCATCAGTGCCATCTGTGAGCGCCACAATCTGGTGCTGATCGAGGATTGCGCCCAATCCTTCGGCGCAGCCATTGCTGGCCGTATGACCGGCTCAATTGGTGCTTTTGGCTGTTTCAGTTTCTTCCCCAGCAAAAACCTGGGGGGATATGGTGATGGCGGGCTGGTAACCAGCGCTACAACTGAAGGAACAGAAACGCTCAAGATGCTGCGTAATCATGGCAGCAAGGTGCGCTACCACCACGATGTAATCGGCTTTAACAGCCGTCTTGATGATCTGCAGGCCGCTATTCTGAGGGTTAAGCTGCGCCACATTGATCGTTTCAACCAGGAACGACGTAGGGTCGCACACCGTTATTCTGAAGGGCTTAAGGATGTTGTCACGGTACCGTTTGAGGATGGTAAGGGTGTACATGTCTACCATCAGTACACAGTTTTGACCGATAAACGGGATCAGATTATGGCTGCATTGTCTGAACAGCAGATTGCAAGCGCGGTCTATTACCCGATTCCGTTGCACCATCAGAACGTCTTTGCTGAACAGTGCCAAGGTCTTTCCCTGCCGGTGACTGAATCAATCGCAGCCCGCTGCATGTCGTTACCGATCTATCCTGAGATGACCAATCAACAGGTTGATCAGGTGATTGAGGCAATTCGAGGGGCGATCAAGTAAGATGACAGGCAGTCCGCAGCGTCGTGTCATGATTGTGGCCGGCGAAGCCTCCGGTGATATC
>NZ_JAOTRZ010000127.1 GCF_030247655.1 Trichlorobacter sp.
ATCATAGCGATCTTGATCTTGTCGATCTTGGTGACCTGACTGCCGATATGGGAGTGCAGCAGGTTGACACAATCCAGCAGATCGGCCTCTTGCAGCATCTTGATGGCAGCCATGATCTCAGACATCCGCAGACCAAACTTGGCATCTTCACCGCCCGAGGTGGCCCACTTGCCGGTCCCTTTGGAGGAAAGCTTGACCCGAATACCCAGAGTGGGCCTGATGCCGGTCTTTTTGACAAGTTCAATGATCTTTTCCAGCTCGAACAGCTTCTCAACCACGATGGTGATGTTGTAGCCGACCCGGGTGGCAAACAGCACGGTCTCGATATACTCGGCATCCTTGTAACCGTTGCAGATGATCGGCAGGCCATTGCCGGTTGAGATGGCAATACCGGCCACCAGTTCCGGCTTTGAACCGACTTCAAGACCGATATTGTAGCGCTTGCCGTAACTGGCAATCGCCTCAACCACCTGGCGCTGCTGGTTTACCTTGATCGGATAGAAGGTCTGGTATTTGGCAGGATAATCGTTTTCAGCAATGGCGTTACGAAAGACCCGGTTGATGGAGGCGATCCGCCCCTGCAGCACATCCATAAAACGGAGCAGGATCGGCGGCTTGATTTTACGTTTGATCAGGTCGTCAACCAGGGCGCGCAGATCAATGGCGTTCTTTGAATTTGATGAGGGGTGAACGCAGACGTTCCCTTTTTTGTTGATTGAAAACAGGTCTGCTCCCCAGTTATCCAGGTTATACACCTTGGCAGACTCATTGATTGACCAGCGCTCCATAGACAACCCTCCTCAATCTGGGACTTATGCAGGATTTGAGTGTGTACCGTCAACAAAAAAGGGGGCGGGACCGCAGCCCCGTCCCCTTTGTAACTCACCTGTAACAGGATTAGTCTTTTTCTTCCAGCGACTGGCCAAGAGCGGCCTTGCGCGAAAGCTTGATTTTGCCCTGTTTATCTACGCCGATACACTTGACCAGCACCTTGTCACCCTCATTGAGGATATCGGTAACGTTCTTAACGCGGGTCTCATCCAGTTCTGAGATATGTACCAGACCATCGGTACCGGGCAGAACTTCAACAAAGGCACCGAATTCCATAATCTTCTTCACGGTACCCATATAGAGCTTACCTTCTTCAACCTCGTCAGTCAGGCCACGGATCATCTCAATCGCTGCATCGCAGGCTGCCTTGTCGGAGCTGGCAATATTGATCTTGCCGCTGTTGTCAGAATCGATATCAATCATGACACCGGTGGCCTCGGTAATGCTGCGGATGGTCTTGCCGCCGGAACCGATCACGTCGCGGATACGGTCAGGCTTGATATAGATAGTAGTGATACGTGGTGCGAAGGAAGACATTTCCTCACGGGGAGCGGTAAGGCACTGAGCCATCTTGCCCAGGATATGCAGACGGCCTTCTTTGGCCTGCTTCAGGGCCTGCTGCATGATCTCTTTGCTGACGCCGCCGATCTTGATATCCATCTGCAGGGCAGTTACGCCGTCTGCTGAACCGGCCACCTTGAAGTCCATGTCGCCCAGGTGGTCTTCATCACCCAGGATATCAGTCAGGATGGCAACTTTATTACCTTCCTTGATCAGACCCATGGCAATACCAGCCACCGGAGCCTTAACCGGCACACCGGCATCCATCAGGGAGAGACAGCCGCCGCAAACCGTAGCCATGGAGGAGGAACCGTTGCTCTCCAGGGTCTCTGCCACGATCCGGATGGTGTAGGGGAAGTCATCATGGCTGGGCAGGATAGCGGAGATAGCCCGCTCTGCCAGCATGCCGTGACCGATCTCACGACGGCCCGGAGCCAGACGGAAGCTGGTTTCGCCAACCGAGAACGGAGGAAAGTTATAGTGCAGCATGAATTTTTTACGGAATTCACCGTAAAGGGAATCCATCCGTTGTTCATCCTGTGAGGTACCCAGCGTAGCCGCAGCCAACACCTGGGTTTCACCACGGGTAAACAGGGTGGAACCGTGTGCACGGGGCAGCAGGCCGGCCTCAATGGCAATCGGACGAACGGTCCTGGTGTCACGACCATCAATACGGATGCCGGTTTCCAGCACATCGTTACGCATACGATCGTATTCGATATCGCCGATAAAACCTTTGATCTCTTTACCACGGCCCTCAAACTCTTCTGCCAGGGCAGCAACCACCTCTTCCTTGATCAGTGCCACAGCAGCATAACGCTCCTGCTTGGCCTTGATCTTGAACGCTTGAGCAATACGGTCAAAGGCCAGTTCCTGTACTTTCGCCTTCAGTGCTTCATCAACAACCAGCGGTGCAACTTCACGCTTGGCAGTAGCAACCTGCTTGGCCAGCTCTTCCTGGGCAGCCAGGATTCCCTGCACAGCGTCCTTGGCAAAGAAGACCGCCTCAAGCAGATCTTCTTCAGAGACAAAGTCAGCCTCACCCTCAACCATGAAGATCGCATCCTTACCGGCTGCAACAACGATCTCAAGATCACTCAGCTTAAGCTGCTCTGCACTGGGGTTGGCGATCAGCTTGCCATCAACACGACCAACCTTGACACCGGCAATCGGACCTTCAAACGGAATGTCAGAGATCATCAGGGCTGCGGATGCGCCGATCATGGACAGAATAGCAGGATCATGGTCTTCTTCAGCAGAAATAACGGTTGCCATAACCTGGGTATCACACAGATAGGATTCAGGAAACAGGGGGCGGATCGGACGGTCAATCAGACGGCAGATCAGGGTCTCATCCTCAGAAGGACGGCCTTCGCGCTTGAAAAAGCTGCCGGGAATCTTGCCGCCGGCATAGGTCTTCTCGGTGTAGTTGACGGTCAGGGGGAAGAAATCCTGGCCCGGTTTTGCCTCTTTGGTACCAACTACGGTGACCAGCACCATGGTATCACCACTCTGAATCACCACCGCACCACTGGCCTGCTTGGCCATCTTGCCGGTGGAGATCTTTACATTCATGTTGCCCACTTGCGCTTCTACGCACTTTTCGTTAAACGTCATGTTTTTCTCCTCACATGAAATGTACGCTGGGGCCGTCGATAGAAACTCCCTGAAACCAGAGTTTTTCTATCCACGCCCCCAACACGGTTGACAAAAAAATAAAAGGGCCTTAACAGCCCTTTTGCGAAACAATAAAAGAGGCGGGCAGTTCCCTGGACTGTGCCGGGATACCTGCCCGCTTCCTACCTACGGATGCCGAGTTGCTCAATCACCTTCTTGTAGCGATCAAGATCACGGGACTTGAGATAGTCAAGCATGCGACGACGCTGGCCAACCAGCTTCAGCAGACCACGACGGCTGTGGTGATCCTTCTTGTGGATCTTGAAGTGATCAGTCAGATACACAATACGTGCGGTCAGGATTGCAATCTGGACCTCTGGGGATCCGGTATCGCCTTCATGCTTCTTAAAGTTGTTAATGATTTCCTGCTTTTTTTCTGTAGCCAGCACCTGTGGGCTCCTCCTGTACAGCATGGGGATATATGTGTCGAAACACTGTCAAACACTAAAAGGGATATATCTCTATCACACCTTACCTGAACCTGTAAAGCATTTCCATCAGTTGAAGACCCTTTTCAGGCTGATGGCCCTTTCAGGGGTCTGTTCTGCAACCGCAATTACCTGCTGATCATACATGAGACTGAACAGGCCGGAAGACATTTCAAGCAGCCTGTCCCGGGGCGGAATACCGTTTTTAAGCTTCTGCAGTTCAGCTTCAGTCAGGTCAATCTGCGCCAGATGGGAAAGTGCAGTCGGCAGATCTATCACATGCTGTTGCGCTGTACCTTCTTCAACATAGCCAGCCAACTGTTCCAGTGTCATGGCATCAGCCAGCCGGAACGGGCCGCTCATGGTGCGCCGCAATTCGGTCAGGCAGGCACCGCAGCCAAGCATTTTTCCCAGGTCATCGGCCAGGGTGCGCACATAGGTACCACGGGAACAGTGTACCCGAACCGTTGCAAGGGGCGATTCAAACCCAAGCAGGTCAAAACGGTGGATGGTGACCTGACGGGAGGTTCGCTCTACCTCAATCCCCTTGCGGGCCAGCTTGTACAACGGCTGCCCACCCTGCTTGATGGCTGAATACATGGGAGGAAGCTGACTGATCTCACCGGTCAGGGCAGCCATGGCGCTTAAAAGCTGTTCTTGCCCTACCCCCCTAGAATCACGTTCCTGTAAGACAGAACCGGTGATGTCGAGGGTATCGGTTACCAGACCGAGCCGAATGACCGCGTCATAGGCCTTTTCGCCTTCATCCAGAAACTGGATTGCCTTGGTGCCCTCACCTACGGCAATCGGCAGTACGCCGGTGGCAAAAGGATCCAGGGTGCCGGTATGGCCGACCTTTTTGGTGCCAAGGATGCGCCGCACCCGGTTAACAACATCGTGGGAGCTGATACCGGCAGGTTTATCAATGACCAGAAAACCGTCTACCACTGTGCTGCTTCAACCGCTCCATAGACGATCCGCTTGACCTCGTCCAGGCTTCCTTCAACCGTGCCTCCGGCAGCGTTATGGTGACCGCCACCTCCAAAAGCCTGGGCCAGCAAGGCCACATTAACGGTCCCCTTGGAACGGAAGCCGACCTTATACTTTTGCTCATCAAGCTGTCGGAAAAACACTGACACCTCAACTCCAGCCACCGAGCGGGGATAATTGACAAAACCATCGGTCAGTTCTGCGGTAGCACCTGTTGCAGCATACATATCCAGTGTCACGGTAATTGACGCCACCTGACCATTTTTCACAAATTCAAGAGTAGGCAGCGCCTGCGCCAGCAGTTCAATCCGCTTGCGGGGCTGACTTTCATACAGCTTCTCTGCCACATGCCAGGCATTCAAGCCGCCCTGCTGGACCAGTTCACCTGCAGCACAGAAGGCTTCCTGATTGGAATTCGAATAACGGAATGAACCGGTATCTGTCAGCACCGCCACATAGAGGCAAAGCGCTGTTGCATAGTCTGCAGTAAAGCCGTAGGCCTTGGCTACCCGCCAGACCAGCAGACCGGTTGCTGCTGCCTGCTCATCAATCAGGTTGAGGTTGCCAAAATTTTCGCAGGTCAGGTGATGGTCAAGGTTGATGGTCTGACCGATCCGGGCAAAGGCGCCAAATTGTTTACCTGCACGCCGGAACTCGCCAACATCCAGCACAAAGGCAAGGTCAAAATCCTGATCAGGAATATCGCTGCAGACCTGATCAGCACCGGGCAAAAAGCGGTACAGCTCAGGCACAGGATCAGCCAGATGCACCACCACCTGCTTGCCGATCGCCTTCAAAAACGCAGCAAGCCCCAATGACGAGCCAATGGCATCACCATCAGGGCCTTCATGGCTGGTAATCAGCACGGTCCGGCTCTGCCGGATAGCACTAATTACCTTCTGTATCGTTTCCGTCATTGTTTGTTCCCACTTCCCGCAGTAAACAATCAATCCGCTGACCATACTCCTGGGAATGGTCATATTTAAACAGAATATCAGGGGTATAACGCATCTTCAGCACCTTGCCCAATTCGTGACGAATAAAACGGGCAGCACTATTCAGACCAGCCTCTGTACTCTTTTTAGCAGCTTCATCGCCGATTACGGTAAAGAAGATCCGTGCCAGATGCAGGTCATCAGTCACCTCCACCTCGGTAATGGTGACAAATCCTATCCGGGGGTCGTTCAACCCCCGGGAGAGGATGGTGGAAATGGTGGTATGGATGGTCTCAGCGACCTTGTCGGAACGTTTGTGTTTCATCAATCGTTACTTTCTCAAAAAATGCAGACCTTTTCTATAGCTTGGCAGCTACCTTTTCCATCTCAAACGACTCTATGATATCGCCAACCTTGATGTCATTGTAGTTCTCCAGCCCCATACCGCACTCATAGCCGCTTGCAACTTCCTTGACGTCATCTTTGAAACGACGCAGGGTGCCCAGTTTTCCCTGATAGACCACGACGTTGTCACGCAGCAGACGAACCTGGGAGTTACGCAGGATCTTGCCATCCTGAATATAACAGCCGGCAACATTACCGATCTTAGGTACGGAGAAGATCTCACGGATCTCGGCACGGCCAAGATACTTCTCCTTGAATACCGGCTCAAGCAGACCTTCCATTGCCTTGCGGATATCATCAACCGCGTCATAAATCACGTTGTAGAGGCGGATATCCACCCCTTCCTTCTCAGCCATGGCCTGTGCCTTGACTTCAGGACGGATACTGAAACCAATGATAATTGCATTGGAGGCTGTAGCCAGGTTGACGTCTGTTTCGGTGATGGCACCAACGGCAGTATGGATAACATTCAGACGAACCGCTTCAGTAGAAAGCTTCCGCAGCGTTTCAGCCACAGCTTCAACCGAGCCCTGTACGTCAGCCTTGACAATGACGTTAAGATCCTTGACTTCGCCCTTCTGGATCTTCTCGTACAACTGCTCAAGAGACATCTTGGCATGCTTGGCCAGTTCCAGCTCACGCTGCTTTATCTGACGCAGGGTTGCGATCTCTTTGGCCTGCTTCTCATCCTTCATGGCCACAAAGATATCACCGGCATCCGGCACACCTGGCAGACCAACCACCTCAACCGGCATGGCAGGACCGGCTGTAAGCACCCGCTCACCACGGTCATTCTGCATAGCCCGTACACGACCGGAGTGAACACCAACCACACAATAATCACCGGTACGCAGTGTGCCTTCCTGCACCAGCACAGTGGCAACCGGGCCACGTCCCTTGTCCAGCTTGCCTTCAACAATGGTACCTTTGGCAGCCTTTTCCGGATTGGCCTTCAGATCCATCAGGTCGGCCTGCAGCAGAATCATCTCCAGCAGTTCTTCCAGGTTTAAGCGCTTCTTGGCGGACACTTCAACCATGGTCACATCACCACCCCATTCAGAGGAGACAATGCCATGCTCGGTCAGTTCCTGCTTGACCTTTTCCGGACGGGCATCCGGCTTATCGATCTTGTTGATGGCAACAATAATCGGTACGCCAGCAGCCTTGGAGTGGTTGATCGCCTCCCTGGTCTGGGGCATGACACCGTCGTCAGCGGCCACCACCAGGATAACAATATCAGTTACCTTGGCACCACGGGCACGCATGGCAGTAAACGCCTCATGACCAGGGGTATCCAGGAAGGTGATCTTGCGACCATGCAGCTCAACATCGTAGGCTCCAATATGCTGGGTAATACCACCAGCCTCACCTGAAATTACGTTGGCCTCGCGGATGGCATCCAGCAGCGAGGTCTTACCATGGTCAACGTGACCCATGATGGTTACCACTGGAGGACGTTCCTGCAGCAACTCAGGGGCATCCGGGGTAAATTCCAGGATCTCATCCAGGTCAACCGCCACGTTTTCCACTTCATAGCCATAATCGGAAGCAAGCAGCACTGCAGCATCATGGTCAAGCACATGGTTGATGGTAACCATTGAACCCATCTTCATCATGGCCTTGATCAGGTCAGTTGCCTTAATCCCCATCCGCTTGGCAAGTTCACCAATGGTGATGGTTTCTGATATCTTGATAATCCGCTTGATCGCCTTGGGGGTAGTCAGTTCTGTTCTACCCGGCTCCTCACGCTCTTTACCTTTTTTGCGGGATTTATGGAACGGATCAAACTGACGCTCTTCTCTCGAAAGCAAGGCCTGCTTGCTGAGTTGTTCACGTCCCTTACCCTTACCTGCTGCTGCAGTCTTTTTCGCTTTTTCTGCCGCAGTGTCCTTACCAGGTCCGCCGGGCTTCCGATTCGGGCCTGGGGCTTTACGGCGTTCATCTGACTGAAGCGGCATATCAACCTGCGTCAGCTGGACAGGACGAGCGCCACCCGGAGCACCGGCTGGACGGGGACCACGGTTATCCTGACTTCCTGCAGGTCTTGGACCACGGTTGTCCTGGGCACCTGCTGGACGGGGACCACGATCACCACCAGGGGCACCTGCTGGACGGGGACCGCGATTATCCGGGCCTCCTGCAGGTCTTGGAT
>NZ_JAOTRZ010000128.1 GCF_030247655.1 Trichlorobacter sp.
GATTATATGGTGGTTAACTTCATGAATTACGGTCGGCCTCTGAAGCTGCGTAAGTGTGAGATAACGTACGAACAGCTGCTGGAACGGACCCTTTCGGTATTATATGAACGTTTGACTGAACAGAAGGTGACTGTTGAGGAGAAGATTGCTGCTGATTTGCCGGCATTGTCGCTTGATCCTGAGCTGATGCGCAACTGTATCACCAATTTTATCACCAATGCGGCTCAGGCCATGCCCCACGGCGGCATTATTGTGCTTGCAGCAGAGCTTGATGATGAGCCTGGCTGGGTGCGGCTCAGTTTCAAAGATCAGGGCTGCGGTATCGTTGCAGAAGATCTGGAAAAGGTGTTCCAACCCTATTTTACCACCAAGGATGTGGGGATCGGTCTGGGGTTGGCCATTACGGAACGGATTGTTAAAGCACATGGTGGTGAGATACTGGTGGCCAGCAGTCCCGGTGAAGGAACCACGTTTACCGTACGGTTGCCGATGGAGGACGCAAAGGGATGAACGGAAGCATTCTGATTGTCGATGATGAAAAAGGCCAGCGCGAAATTCTGACCATGATTCTGCAGGGGGTTGGCTATGATACTGCCGAAGCTTCAGGTGTACAGGAGGCCCTGGCTTTGCTGGGAAAGCGTGAGTTTGACCTGATTCTGACCGACCTGAAGATGCAGGGACAGACTGGATTGGATCTGCTGGAGCAGGTCATGGCTGATGACCCACAACAGTGCGTGATCATGATGACCGCTCACGGTACGGTTGATTCTGCAGTGGGCGCCATGAAGCGTGGTGCCTTTGATTACCTTGAAAAACCGCTGGAGCGGGAAAATCTGCTGCTGACCCTGAAGCGGGCCTTTGAACGGATTACCCTGGTGCGTGAAAACCGGGTGCTGCAAAAACGGGTGGCAGAGATTGAGCGGATCCCTTCCATTATTGGCGAACATCCTAAAATGAAAGAGGTCTATCGGGTTGTTTCCAAGATTGCCGCCACGTCATCAACGGTCTTGGTCTATGGAGAATCCGGAACCGGTAAAGAGCTAGTGGCTAGGGCGGTACATGATCGCTCGCCACGCAAAGATAATCCGTTTATGGCAATCAACTGTGCAGCCATCCCGGAAACCCTGATCGAAAGCGAGCTGTTTGGCCATGAAAAGGGTAGTTTTACCGGAGCCAATGCCCGTGAAATCGGTATTTTGGAGGCTGCCAATGGCGGCACTGTTTTTCTGGACGAAATTGGTGAGATGAACGTCTCCATGCAGGCCAAGCTATTACGGGCCATCCAGGAAAAAGAGATTCGCCGGGTAGGGGGTAAAATTAATCTGCCGCTGGATGTGCGGATTATCTTGGCCACCAACCGCGACCTGGAACAGGAGATAAAAAAAGGTGCCTTTCGCGAAGACCTCTACTACCGCCTGAATGTGATTCGGATTAATCTGCCACCGTTGCGGGAGCGGGGCAGCGATATCGCCACTTTGGCAAACTTCTTTGTCATAAAATACCGCGAGGCATCGGGGATAGCCGTTGAAGGGATCTCCAAGGCGGCACTTAAACTTCTGATGAACTATATCTGGCCGGGCAATGTGCGCCAGCTGGAATCAGTCATTGAGCGAGCGGTGCTGATGGCAGAGGGCAGTATTATCCAGCCGGAGGATCTGCCTGCCGAGATCAGCAGCCTGGCCGAAGGGGCTATGGTTCCCTTTGAGCTGCCGCCGGAGGGGATAAACTTTGAAGAAATGGAGAAGGCCCTGATTATAAAAGCGATGGAACGGGCTGATTGGGTGATTGGCAAGGCCGCACCGATTCTGGGGCTTTCCTATAAGACACTGCAGTATAGAATTGACAAGCATGGGATTGAGAAGCCGGAAAAACGTGGTAAGTAGGGCTCAAACTATCCGTCTATTCTGCCGAAAAGTATAGTGCACCCTATTGGAAGGAGGGTATAGCCATGAGTTCATTCTTTGACCAATCCTCAGATGCCATATTTTCAGGAGCACTGGCTGCACAAAGTCAGAGGGCCAACCTTGCCCAATATGCTATCCAGCAGGCTGCCAGATTTATGCAAGATAGTAACTATGATGCCGCAGCTAAAGAGTTTAAAAAGGCGTTGGCGTTTGATGCTCAAAATGATACTGCCCATACGTATCTGGGCAAAATATATCTGTCTCAGAATAAAACCAAAGACGCCATCAAGGAGTTTAAAGAGACCGTAAGGCTGCAGCCTCTTTCGGTTACTGCCCTGGTCAATCTTGGCAATGCCCAGATTCAGGATAAAAACTATACTGATGCGGAAAAAAGTCTTAAAAATGCCGCTCGGATGGATCCTCTCAACCCGCTTCCTGATTACACGTTGGGCCATCTATACATTCAAACGGATCGTCTGAATGAGGCAGAGGCCCAATTCAAAAAAGTACAGAGGGTTTCCCCGAGGGATGCCAACGTTTTTTACAGCCTTGGTATGGCTTATAACAAGCAGGGTAAGTATGGTGAGGCCGCCACTAATCTTGAGAAGGCATTATCATTGAAATCTGGTTTTGCTGCAGCCAACTATGAACTCGGTGTTGCGTACCATAATCTGGGGGAAAAGGATAAAGCGCAGGCACAGTTAAGTATACTAAATAATAAAGACAAAAGCTTGGCTTCAGATCTGGAGATGGCAATTGGCAAACCAGGTCTGCTTTATATGAACAGCAACTCAAGTGACAGCTTTTCCAGTATTTTTGGGCCGGGTACACCGCTCTGGATGTTGGCTCCGACAGAGCTGGCACAGCCCGATACCAGTAAAACCTTTTCAGTTACAATCGGTTTTGACACTGATATGGATATCGCTTCTGTTATGAATCCGCAAAACTGGACTATAGGCAGGGCAAATAGCGCTGTTGGAGGCTACTACAACAATACGCTTCCCACTGATTATGCCAAAGAGGTAAAACTTCCGAAAAATCCGCTGACTGTTTCCTATAACTCTGTTACCAGAGAGGCGACAGTAAATTTTACCTTAAGCCAAAATGCTGAAGGTAATGCCACCATAGACCCCAGACACCTTGTGTTTGGTTTTAACGGCGTAGACGCAGCAGGCCGTAAGATGGACCCAGAAGCTGATCAGATTGATGGATATGCGCTTAAAGGTTTTTGATGTAATTATTTTCATTGCGTCAGCACCCAATAAAAATGACTCAAGGAGTAGTGTCTGATGAATAATGCCTATCTTCCAGGCCAGCTTTCCCATGATGGCTTAAGCAGTTATGATCAACTGGTTGTTGAGATGGCGGGTATGCAGCCTGAGCAAATGATTGTGCGCGTCAGGCAGTTTCTGATGACCTATCCTTCGTTTGGGCTTGCACATAATGACCTTGGCGTTTTGTATCATCGACAAGGGAATCCAACTCTTGCACTCGCCCACTATGAGAAGGCAGTCAGGCTGCAACCTGAAAACCTTATCGTAAGGAAAAATCTGGCTGATTTTTATGCCGTTGAGTTGGGCTGGCTTGAAGATGCGGTAGAGATCTATCTTGATGTGCTGAAACGGAATCCGCGTGATACTGAAGCTCTCTGCGCATTGGGCAAAATAGGGCAGCTTATGGATGCCGGCGGTACCTTGCCGGAACCTCAGCATCAGGATCAACTGCCATCTTCTGGCCCAGAAACAATATTGTCTCAAGCTCCTGCAATGGTGGTAAAGCCTCAACCGGTAACTCCCCAATTGAGTGTGGCAGAACGATACCAAAATGCAGTTGCCATGGCAGCGGCTGGACAGAAAAAAACCGCTATTATGGAGTTACAGGGAGTGCTTGCAGACTACCCTGATTTTGCCCCTGCACATAATGATATAGGTGTTCTGCTGCAAGAGGACGGTAATAATCAACAGGCATTGCTGCATCATCGCAAGGCAGCTGAGCTGCAGCCTGAAAACCCGGTATTTGCTAAAAATATGGCTGATTTTCTGCTCGTATGTATGCAGGACTATGAGGGGGCACTGATCATTTATAATCAGCTGCTTGCAAAAACACCACGTGATAAAGAGTTGCTGCAGGCTCTGGCACATGTCTGCCTTTCTTTAGATAATCACGAAGACGCGTGTTATTTCATCGAGCGGGCGCTTGCCGTTGAACCGTGGAACCGTGACTTGAGGGATATGCTTCAGAAATTGAAGGAGGCGCCCCGGATGGTTTCTGTAGCAGCAACCAAAGGGGATGACGAGCTCTATCAAGAAGCGTTAGCTCTGGTTAAGGCAGACCGCTTGTCTGAAGCCCAAAAAATGCTGGAAATTCTCATCCTTCAGGCGCCTGCAAAGGCGCTTGCCCATAACGATCTTGGAGTGGTCTGCAGTAAATTGGGTGACCACGCGGCAGCGGAGCTGCATTATCGCAAGGCAATAGAACTTGAGCCGGCTACGGCAAATTTCAGGAAGAATCTGGCTGACCTCTGTTTTGTCGAGTTGGGCAAGACTGACGAAGCGATCAATATCTATCTGGATCTGCATAAAAAGTTTCCTCGTGATGTAGAGGTGCTGCTTGGACTTGGGCATATAACCAGAGCTGTTGGTCATGAGCAGGAGGCGAAACAGTTTTATCGGCGAGCCCTTGAGATTGAACCCTGGAATCGAGAAGCGCGGGAGGCTCTGCAGAAGTCATCAGAATAACGTAGTAATGGCGTTCGTATTAATGGGTTCAGTTGACCTCAGCGGGTGAATGGCACAGTGTAAGCGAGGAATGATGAATGTTTTAGTGCTTGGCGCATCAGGAATGCTTGGTCACACCCTTTTTGCGCATCTTGTAAGTACAAACAGATATTCTGTGTGTGGGACCGTTAGAAAGGTAGACTCTCTTTCGCCTTTTATGCCTGAAGAGTTATGTCAGCATCTGGTCAGTGGTGTTGATGTAGATAACTTTGATTCAATAATCAAGGTGGTCGGCGAATTCAAGCCGGACTGTATTATCAACTGCGTTGGCATTATTAAACAACAGGCTGCTGCAACTGAGTATATTCCCGCCCTGATGATTAACTCCATTTTACCACACCGGCTTGCTGCACTTTGCAAGGCTATCGGTGCCCGCTTGGTCCAGATCAGTACTGACTGTGTTTTTGACGGAAAAACAGGGATGTACAGTGAAGATAATACTTCAAATGCTGCAGATTTGTATGGCCGGACTAAATATCTTGGCGAAGTAACCCAATCCCACTGTCTTACCTTGCGCACCTCAATCATCGGCCATGAGCTGTCATCCCGTTATGGGCTTGTTGAGTGGTTCCTGTCTCAGGCAGGAACGGTAAACGGATTTACCAGAGCCATATTTTCTGGTTTTCCAACCATTGAATTGGCCGCCATCATTGCGGACAAAGTTTTGCCTGACACTGAGCTTTCCGGCCTGTACCAGGTCTCTAGCGATCCTGTCAGCAAGTATGATCTGCTTGGTTTGATTGCTCGTCAATATGGCATAACAACACCAATTCATGCTTGCGAGAGCTTTGCTGCAGATCGCTCACTGGATTCTACCCGTTTCAAGGAGGCAACCGGTTATACTTCACCGGGATGGCCACAGCTTGTTGAACGGATGTATGCTGATTTCATGAGTTCCTGGCATTACCGAGAGAGGCATCAGCATGTCTAACAGGTTTTTTGAAGGTAAAACAGTTGTTATTACGGGCGGAACCGGCTCGCTCGGCAAGGTTCTTACGCGGAGGCTGCTTTCCGGTTCAGAAGGTACGCCGAAAAAAGTTATAATTTTCTCTCGTGACGAGGCGAAACAGCACTTCATGCGGGTTGAATACCAACAGAAAACCAAGGTGACCGACGAGGTCATTTATAACAATTTTGCACAGCGGCTTGAGTTCAGAATTGGCGATGTGCGCTCATATCCCTCGGTTTCAGCAGCTATTAAAACTGCGGATATTGTTATCAATGCCGCTGCACTCAAACAGGTGCCGTCCTGCGAATACTTTCCCCATGAAGCAGTACAAACCAACATATTGGGTGCGGAGAATATTGTCCGAGCCATACGGGAACTTAATCTGCCGGTTCATACGGTGGTCGGTGTGTCGACCGACAAAGCCTGCAAACCTGTTAATGTGATGGGGATGACCAAGGCCCTTCAGGAGCGGGTTTTAATAGCTGGTAATATCACTGCTGCGACAACACGCTTTATTTGCGTTCGCTACGGCAATGTTCTTGCTTCACGAGGGTCGGTGATACCTCTTTTTCACGAGCAGATTAAAAACGGCGGGCCGGTTACTATTACTACTGAAGAGATGACCCGTTTTCTGCTGCCACTGGAACGGGCTGTAGACACCATAATTGCGGCCCTTGAGCAGGCAAGACCAGGCGAAACCTTTGTGCCTCGTGTCCCAGCAGCTCGTATTATTGACGTGGCCCGGGCGCTGATCGGCCGGTTGCCGGTGGAAATTGCCATTACCGGGATCCGCCCCGGTGAAAAGGTACATGAAATCATGGTGTCTGATGAAGAAGCGTGGCGAACCTATTCTCGTGGCGATTATTATGCTATTCGGCCGATGCTTCCTGAGTTGATCACCGGTGTGGAAACTGAAAATCCGTTGATGGTTGAATACAGCTCAGCCAGCAATCTGCTGACTCTTCAAGAGGCCTGTCAGCTGCTTACAACGCACAATCTGCTGCTCAGTAACGAACTGCATGAAGACGGAGAACTGCTGCGATGAAGATCATGACCATCCTGGGCACGCGGCCTGAGATCATCCGGTTGAGTTGTATTATCCCTCTGCTGGATGAACTGTCTGAGCATGTCCTGGTGCATACCGGCCAGAACTTTGACCGGAACTTGAGTGGTCTGTTTTTTGAAGAACTGGGGTTACGCCAACTCGACCATATGCTGGGATGCTGCGGTGCGACACCAATGGCGCAAGTTGGGCAGATCCTGGAAAAGTGTGAACAGCTTTTGATGGCGGAACGTCCCGACCGGCTGCTGATTCTGGGAGATACCAACAGTGCGCTGGCTGCAATTCCAGCAAAACGTATGGGTATCCCTGTTTATCACATGGAGGCTGGTAACCGCTGTTACGATGACCGGGTTCCAGAAGAGGTTAATCGCAGGCTTATTGATCACTCAAGCGATGTCCTGCTGCCCTATACTGAACGCAGCCGTCAGAACTTGTTGCAGGAGGGGATTGCCGCAGAACGAATTTATGTCACTGGCAACCCGATTAATGAAGTAATCAAGCAGTATGAGCCCCAGATAAGCTGTTCACGGATTCTCGCAGAGCTTGGTATTGCAAATGGGAACTTCTTCCTGATCACCTTACATCGGGCAGAAAATGTCGACAATCGAGAGCGGCTGGAGAGCTTTAATGCTGCATTTGATCAGCTTCAAAAAGAATACGGATTGCCCTGCATCATCAGTACTCATCCACGTACCAAAGCCAAGATGGAGCAATTCGGGCTTTTAACTGCTAATCCGCAGTTGCGATTCCTGCCTCCATTCGGTTTGTTTGATTTTATCACCTTGGAGCGTAATGCACTGTGCGTACTGAGCGACAGCGGTACGGTTCAAGAGGAGTGCGCCATCTTCGGGGTACCCAACGTTACGTTACGGGATGTGACAGAGCGGCCTGAAACTCAGGAGTGTGGCAGTAATATGCTGAGCGGTGCAGGTGGTGGATCAATACTCTCTTGTGTCCGTTCTGTATTGAGGATGAAATCTGGCTGGAAGGCGCCGGTTGAATACCTGGCTGAAAATGTGAGTGAGACAGTTTGCAGAATAGTGCTTGGCCATCGAGCAGTGTAAATTGCCTGATGATGCTTCCATTATTTATAACATCCGCAGAATTCTTATACGCAAGCTGCCACTCCAAGCGCGATTAGCGCCACAGTGCGAATGGTTGCATCAGTCTAGAACGTTTGAGGTTTAGCAAGCCGCTTAACAAAGTGTCCGCAAGTGACGGTCAGGATCAGAGTCGAGCATGTGTATGTTTAAAGACGATTTAATAG
>NZ_JAOTRZ010000129.1 GCF_030247655.1 Trichlorobacter sp.
GGTAATGGTGCGAGGCTCCGGCACAGCCAGGGTCGCCACCTGGGACAGGGAAGAGGGATTGCCGTAATAGTCTACTTTTACCTCGTCAAGGAGTGATGTGCTGGCGCGGCCGGTACGGATGCGCTGATATTCCTTGCGCAGGTCTTCGACGCTCTTCTCCATGTGGGTTTTCATCTCTGCTATAACGGATTTGTACATGGTTACGCTCCTTGTACGATGGTTCCAATGGCTTCGCCGCTGATAACCTTTTTAATATTTCCCGGTGTTGTCAGGTCAAACACAATGATCGGCAGGTTGTTGTCCATGCAGAGCGAGGTGGCGGTTGCATCCATCACCTGCAGCCCCTTTTGCAGTACCTCAATATAGGACAACTCATTGTAGCGGGTTGCAGTAGGGTCTTTCTTGGGGTCTGCTGTGTAGACACCGTCCACCTTGGTCCCCTTCAGGATAACCTGGGCATTGATCTCCATAGCCCGCAGGCTGGCAGCGGTGTCAGTGGTAAAGTAGGGGTTGCCGGTACCGGCACCGAAGATTACCACCCGTCCTTTTTCCAGGTGACGGACCGCCTTGCGACGGATGTACGGTTCAGCAACCTCCTGCATGGCAATGGCAGACTGTACACGGGTTGAAACGCCGACTTTTTCCAGGGCATCCTGCATGGCCAGCGAGTTGATCACCGTGGCCAGCATCCCCATATAATCAGCACTGGCGCGGTCCATCCCCTTTGAGGAGGCAGCCAGGCCACGGAAGATGTTGCCGCCACCGATCACCAGCGCCAGTTCAACGCCATCCTCAACCACCTCTTTGATCTCGGCAGCAATGGTATTGATGGTACATGGGTCAATGCCGTAGCCCTGATCTCCGGCCAGCGATTCTCCGGAAAGCTTCAGTAGTACCCGTTTGAAGGATTTACGTGGCATGTTTCCTCCTGGTTTCTGTTTGCTTGAGGCAATCACTGTGTCAGCTGATTGTTTCCCTGGTCAAGAGTTGGTTTGAGTTGATACGAAAACGCCGGCTGTGAAGGCCGGCGCTTTCAGTCCTATTTCAGTCCGGCCGCTGCCGCCACCTCGGCGGCAAAGTCCGATTCCTTCTTTTCAAGCCCTTCGCCCAGCACAAACTTGGCAAAGCGTTTCAGGGTGATTGAACAGCCCAGTTGCTTGGCGCTGGCATCAATATACTGCTGCACGGTCTTGTCGGTGTCCTTGACATAGACCTGCTCCAGCAGGCAGATGTCGCCGTAAAACTTGTTGACCTGACCACCGATGATCTTCTCGATGATGTTGTCCGGCTTGCCGGTTTCCCGTGCCTTTGCACGATAGATCTCTTTCTCACGTTCCAGCACATCAGCGGCAACATCTTCACGGCAGAGGAAAAGAGGGGAGGCTGCTGCGGTATGCATGGCTACATCCTTCAGTACCGTGGCAAACGCCTCGCTGCTGCAGATATCTGCCTTATCACAGCTTGCTTCCACCAGTACGCCGATCTTGCCACCAGCGTGAATATAGGTACCAACTGCGCCGCCATCTGCGTTAAAGCAGACAAAACGACGGATCTGCATATTCTCGCCGATCACCGAAATCGCCTCATTCAGCAGCGTCTGTACGGTCTTGGATGCATCACCAACAAACGGCTGTGCCATCAGTTCTTCGATGTTGGCAGGATTTTTCTGCAGGACATGATCAGCAACCTGCTTGACAAAGTCCTGAAACTTGTCGTTTTTGGCAACAAAGTCGGTTTCGCTGTTGATTTCAACCAGGACACCGGCGTTGCCGTTGGCGGTTACTGCTGCTGTAACCATACCTTCAGTTGCGGCACGACCAGCCTTTTTGGAAGCAGCAGCCAGTCCCTTCTTGCGCAGGTAATCAACAGCCTGCTCCATCTCGCCGCCAACCTCTTCCAGGGCTTTTTTGCAATCCAGCATCCCGGCGCCGGTGGCTTTTCTCAGTTCATTGATCTGTGCTGCGGTAATAGCCATTATTTCTATCCTCCGGACCACATCCGCGTGGTCTTTTGTTGTTTTTTAAGTAATGCTGAATTTGAAACTAGTCAGCGGAAGCTTCGCAGGCAACGTCATCACCCATAGCGGCTTCAAGTTCGTCGGAGCCTTCAGCATCGCTCTGCAGGCTGGCATTACGTGCGTCATTGCCTTCCTGAATGGCATCAGCGATCTTGGCAGTCAGCAGACGGATGGCACGGATGGCGTCGTCGTTACCGGGGATGACATAGTCAATTACATCCGGATCACAGTTGGTGTCAACGATGGCAACAACCGGAATTCCCAGCTTCTGGGCTTCCTGAACAGCAATTTCCTCGTTCTTGGGGTCAATCACGAACATCATACCGGGCAGTTTATGCATATTCTTGATGCCGCCCAGAACTTTTTCAAGTTTTTCACGCTCTTTATCCATTTTGAGCGCTTCCTTCTTGGTGTAGGCCTCAATGGTACCGTCTTCAAACATGGCGTCCAGCTTCTTCAGGCGCTCAATGCTCTGCTTGACGGTGGAGAAGTTGGTCAGCATGCCGCCCAGCCAACGCTGGTTAACGTAGTACTGCCCACAACGGGTTGCTTCTTCAGCAACTGAATCCTGGGCCTGCTTCTTGGTGCCAACGAACAGAACGGTGTTGCCCTGCTCGGCAGATTCCTTAACAAAATTGTAAGCGGATTTGAAGTAGCGGACGGTTTTCTGCAGGTCGATGATGTAGATGCCGTTACGCGCACCAAAGATGTAGGGTTTCATCTTCGGGTTCCAACGCTTGGTCTGGTGACCGAAATGGACGCCAGCTTCCAACAGTTCCTTCATGCTGATACTTGACATTCTGTTTCTCCTTTGGTTTTTCCTCCGCCCCGTTTGAATCCCTGCAAGCCGCAAAAAGGGACACCGCCGGTTTACTTAAAGGGCGTGTGAATTGAAAAGCGTTACTTTTTATCACAACTTTTGTAGGGAAATCAAGGGGAAAAAGGTCTGCTGGAGATGGCTTCAATCGGGCAGGCGGTGATGCAGGCACCGCAGCCGGTGCAACGTTCTGGTTCGGTGATGACGGCATGTTTGCGGTACAGTACGGTCTGCAGAGTGATGATCTGTTCCGGGCAGGCGGCCACGCATCGCCCGCAGCCGGAGCAGCGTTGGGTGGTGATGGTTGGAATCACCGACTCAGGCATCAAAAAGATCCTGCTGCTTCCACTCCTTGATCACCTGTTGTTTTTTGTGCAGAGGGTAGTACCGGGGACAGGAGGAGACCACGGCAAACTCTGGCTGTTTGCACTTTCGTCTGCAGCGAATACAGAGTTTGTTGGATGGATCTGTTGTCTTGTTTTTCTTAGTTACCCTGGGGGCCACTGGAGGTCTCTCCCAGCCAGCAGGTGGATATGTAGGTGGAAAACCGTCTGGCCGGCATCGGCACCGTTGTTTTGTACCAGACGGAAGCCGCCTTCAGACAGCCCACGCTCTCGGGCCAGTTGGCCAGCTACACGGAATAGGTGTCCGACAACTGTTTCATCCTGTGCTGACATATCCAGGCAGTTGCTGAAGTGCCGTTTGGGTATCAGGAGCAGGTGCAGCGGAGCCTTGGGGGCGATATCCTCAATCGCCACCATCAGATCATCTTCAAAGACCTTTTTAGCCGGAATCTCACCGGCGATGATCTTGCAAAATAAGCAGTTTTCCATATGTTAACCTTTCAGAAAGCAAAGTCAAAACAATGGCATGCGGATCAAGTCTGATTTTGGCGGATTTTCACGAATCTTAAAATTGTTTTAAAATCGGCGTTAATCCGCTTGATCCGCGTCATCCGCGTGCTATTACAATCGCAATCCCATCAAAAATTCATGGTTGCCATCAGCGCCGGTAATCGGCGAATCACAGATCCCGAGCAGTTCTGCTCCCAGTTCAGCAGCAAGGCGTTCCATGCTGGCCAGTACCTCTTCATGTAGCTTCGGGTCCCGTACAATGCCACCTTTACCGACAGCACCTTTACCCACCTCAAACTGGGGTTTCACCAATGCCACCACCTCAGCAGGTCTTGTCAGCAGCGCCAGGGTGGGGGGCAACACCAGATTCAGCGAGATGAACGAGGCGTCGATCACCGCCAGATTCGGCAGCGGATTAAACTGCTCCGGTTGCAGATGGCGGATGTTGGTCTTTTCCATCACCACCACCCGCGGGTCTTCACGAAGCTTCCAGGCCAGTTGGCCATAGCCCACATCAACCGCATAAACCCGGCTGGCTCCCCGCTGCAGCAGGCAGTCGGTAAAGCCGCCGGTGGAGGCACCGACGTCGATGGCAATCCTGTCTGCTGTTTCAATCCCAAAGGTATCCAGACCTTGTGCAAGCTTCAACCCGCCACGACTGACATAGGGCATCACCTCACCCTTAATCCTGATCTCAACCTCTGGCGTTACCTGTTGCCCGGCCTTCTGGGCGGCATGATCACCCACCACCACCTGACCAGCCATAATCAAGGCCTGGGCCTTCTCGCGGGAAGGGGCCAGGCCTTTTTCAACCATCAGCTTATCAAGTCGTTGCTTTATGCTCATGCACCGACTAATTGAGATTTGGTAAAGATCGCCTTCAGCCAGTAGCCTTCAGCCTCAATGTTCTCGCGGCCACCCTCTTCGCGGTCCACCAGGGATACGATTCCCAATACATCCAGTCCTTCTTCCTTGGCGCGGTTGACCGCCTTCATGGAGGAACCGCCGGTGGTGACCACGTCTTCAACGATCACCACCTTGGTGCCGGGGGGCAGGTTTTTGCGACCTTCCAGCCACTGACCGGTACCGTGTCCCTTGGGCTCTTTGCGGATGATAAAGGCATGCAGCGGATTGCCATCCAGGCAGGCAGCAATGGAGGTGGCAGTGGCGATCGGGTCAGCACCCAGGGTGATGCCACCCACGGCCTGTACACCCGGTACATCCTTGATCGCTTCGTAGAACAGTTTGCCCACCAGCAGGCCACCTTCAGCATGCAGGGTGGTCTGTTTGCCATCAAAGTAGAAATCGCTCTGGCGGCCGGAAGCCAAGGTTACCAGGCGTTTTTCGTAAGACAGCTCAAGAATAATTGCCTTCAGTTTTTCGCGGTCAGTCATTGTTCGGTGTACTCCTCGTCTTTGGAAAATAGACCCATTTGGGGAACCTGTGATGGCATGGGGAAATTGATCGGATATTCGCCGGTAAAGCAGGCTGTGCAGAAGCTGTGCTTGAGGCCGGTGGCCTTGATCAACCCTTCCTCTGAAAGGTAGCCCAGAGAGTCTGCGGTAATATAACGTCTGATTTCATCCAGTGTATGGGAGGAAGAGATCAGCTCTTTGCGGTTGGGGGTGTCAATACCGTAGAAACAGGGATAGCTGGTGGGGGGGGAGGAGATCCGCATATGGACCTCTTTGGCCCCGGCATTGCGCACCATCTTGACGATCTTGCGAGAGGTGGTGCCCCGCACTATGGAGTCGTCGATTACCACTACCCGCTTTCCTTCCAGCAGCTCCCGTACCGGGTTCAGCTTGATTTTAACCCCGAAGTGACGGATTGACTGGGCTGGCTCAATAAAGGTACGTCCCACATAGTGGTTGCGGATCAGCCCCAGTTCAAAGGGGATGCCTGCCTGCTCGGCGTAGCCCATGGCTGCCGGTACACCGGAATCCGGCACAGCGATCACCACATCGGCATCCACCTGATATTCACGGGCCAGTTGGCGTCCCAGTTCTTTACGCACCTGATAGACGTTTCTGCCAAAGATATTTGAATCCGGCCGGGCAAAGTAGACGAACTCAAAGATGCAGGGGGTCGGCTCGATCTTCTTGAACGGGAACAGGGACTGCATCTGGCCATCCTTGGTAAAGACCAGCATCTCCCCGGGCTCCACTTCACGCACAAAGGTCGCCTCTATCAGATCCAGGGCGCAACTCTCAGAAGCGACTACCCAGCCGTCTCCCAGTTTGCCCAGACACAGCGGGCGGAAACCGTGGGGGTCGCGCACCGCGATCATACGGGATTCGGTCAGGAACAGCAGGCAGTAAGCCCCTTTGACCCGGTTCAGGGCATCACCGATCCGCTCAACCAGCGAGTGGGTGCGGGAAATAGCCAGCAGGTGAATGATGATTTCAGTATCCATGGTGGTCTGAAAGATGGAACCGTAAGCCTCCAGCTCTGCCTTTAACAGATTGGCGTTGACCAGGTTGCCGTTGTGGGCAACCGCAATGGAACCACGGGAGTAATCCACCATGATCGGCTGGACGTTTTTTTCCACCGAGGCACCGGCAGTGGAGTAGCGCACATGGCCGATGGCTGACTTGCCGGGCAGCTTCTCAAACACCTTCTGATTACCGAACACATCGGCCACCAGCCCCATCCGTTTGTGGGCATGCAGCCCGCTACCATCGGAGGAGACAATGCCGCAGCTTTCCTGGCCGCGATGCTGCAGGGCGTACAGCCCGAGATAGGTCAGGTTGGCTGCTTCAGGGTGGCCATAGATGCCAAATACGCCGCATTCTTCTTCTGGGCGGAAAAGTTTCATATCTTTAAGCTCCGATTCAGCAAAGTTATTCATCAGTGCGGCCTTTCCAGCTGTCTGGATGACGGTGCAGGTGCATCACCGCAATTACCAGTACCATGTCTGAACGGTTCTGGTAGATCACGGCATAAGGAAAACGATGGGTCAGACAACGTCTGGTTCTGGCGGAAAGCGGATGCCAGGCATCAGGGGAATCTAAAATTCTGTCCAGGGTTTGGTATATTTCGTCGGCAAACTCGTAGCCAAGTCCAGGACACTCGGTGTTGTAGTAATCAACACCGGATTCAAGCTCCTGTTGTGCTTCCAGCAGAATCCGGATCTTCATCGGCTGTTGATCCGCTCCTTTGACTCCGCTAGTGAGAGCGTCTCTGTCGCTCCTGCTTCATAGGCATCAATACGGCCTTCTGCCACAATGGCCCAGGCAGTGTCTACTGCTATTCTGGACTGATGATCAAAACTTGCGAGCAGTTTCTCAATCAAACCCGCCCGTTCGAGAGGGGGGAGCGCCAGGGCATCTTCCAGTATGTCTTGAGCAATTGGGGACATAACTCGCCTCCCTGTCTATAACAGGTTTTCCCTCACAAAGTCGGCTGCGTTTTTATACAGGATCAGTCCGTCACCGTTTTCCGGCAACTGCTCGCGGGTCCAGCGTGGATGCTGGGTGTAATGCACAAAGGCCTCCGGGTGGGGCATCAGTCCCATCAGTCTGCCGGTGGGGTCACACAGACCGGCAATGGCGTTGGTTGATCCGTTGGGGTTGGCGGGAAACTCCATGGTTGCTTCGGCATAATCGGCATCTGTGTACTTGAATACTGCAAGATGACCGTTTTCAATCCGTTCCAGGGTTTGCGGCGTATCGGTCAGGAACTTGCCTTCGCCGTGACGTACCGGCAGGTAGATCCCTTTCTCAATCCCTTTGGTGAAGATGCAAGGGGAGGCAGGATCGGCCTTCAGGTAGCACCAGCGGTCCTGAAAACGTCCGCAGTCGTTGTGGCAGAGGGTGACGGTTTGGGTCAACGTATTGCCATCCAGAGCAGGCAGCATCCCCATCTTGACCATCAACTGAAAGCCGTTGCAGACCCCCAGCACCAGCTTGCCGGCATTGATGAAGCGGGTAAACTGCTCCACCAGCTTTTCATTGCTGCCGCTGACGGTGGCATTCTTTAGCCGGTTGGCCTGTGCCTTGGCGCTGCCCAGGTCGTCACCATCCAGAAAACCGCCGGTCAGGTTCAGAAAGTGGTAATCGTCAAGGCGGACCTCGCCGGACAGGATTTCGGCAATATGGGCGATTTTTGCCTCGTCAAAGCCACCCAGCCTGCAGGCGTGGGCCGCTTCCGTTTCACAGTTGGTGCCGTTACCGGTTATAACAATTGCTCGTGTCTGTTTCATGCACTGGTTCCCTG
>NZ_JAOTRZ010000130.1 GCF_030247655.1 Trichlorobacter sp.
GGGTAGGCCTCGCGGTCAAGCAGACTGCCAGGTTTGACGTAGTGTGAGACATCGGCAATGGAGACCCAGAGGCGAAAATTCTGGCCTTCAGGACGGATAGCAACGGCATCATCAAAATCCTTGGCTGTTTCACCGTCAATGGTCACGGTGGGAATCTTGCGCAGGTCAACCCGGTCTTTCAGGTCATCTTTACTGACCTGGGCTGGTGCAGCCTGCGCCTCTGCCAGGATTTCCGGTTCAAAGGTGTGGGGCAGGGCAAACTTGCGGATAACGGTCTGTACCTCAACATCCGGATCATCGGGCCAGCCCAGAATTTCAACCACCTTACCCTCTGGCGGCCGTCCGCCCACCGGCCAGGCAGTGACTTCAATCACCACCTGCTGCCCATCAACCGCTCCGTTGACCGCATTGCCCGGTACGGTAAAGAATGTGCCGATCCGTAACTCTTCCGGCACCAGTGTGGCGCCGCGCTTGCTCTGCTGCAGTCTCCCCACGATCCGGCTGTTGGCCCGTTCAAGGATGGCAATTACCCGACCTTCCAGCTTGCCCCGCTGGGAACGGCTCTTTTCGGCTCTGACCGAGACCTTGTCACCATGCAGGGCGTTGTTAATGTTCTTGCCCGGAATAAAGATGTCCTCGCCACCACTCTCCGGTTTAACAAAACCGTAGCCATCACGGTGAATCGAAATGCTGCCCTGTACGGTACCACTGTTCTCTGCACCCGGCAGGGTGTAGCGGTTGCCGCGCAGACGCAGAACTTCACCACTACGCACCAGATCATCCACTATCTGCTTGAGCTCGTTTTTTATATGGCGGCCACCAAAGGCGCGGAGTAAAGAGGCGAAGTGCAGCGCTTCGGTCTCTTCTGCCAACAGGTTCAGAATCTCTTTTTTATGCAGGAGCATTGTATCTGTGCCTTTCATCGTTACGTGTGCCGTATGATTGTGCGGACATTATAGAAGTGAATGGTGTGGAAAGGCAAACAGTGAACTGGTTGTGGAGAAAAATTGTGGTGGGGCAATTTCTGGTGAATTTTATGCGCGTGGTTAGTGCCACAGAGGGGGTAGTTCTCTGGCTGGTCGTGTCCTAGAACAGTTTATCAGACTGCAGTGTGTTGCTTGGCTTGGTGGACTGAGCAAATGTAATACCGCACCAGGCATATTGGGTTTAGTTGCCCTGAGTATCCAGGCGTTCTTCAACTTGTGTCATACGATTTCTCAGCTTTAAAAGGGTCTTGCGCATTTCAGGCAGGTGGGGAAACACGGCAGCTGACTTGAGACGTGATTGATGCTGGATGGCCGGTGTGCCGCTCATCACGGCACCGCTAGCAACGTTATTAAATACTCCGGACTGACCGGAGATCATGGCATTATCACCGATTACCAAGTGGTCTACAATGGCCACCTGGCCACCAAGGGTGACATGTTTTCCTAGTTTGGTGCTGCCTGCGATGCCAGCCTGGGCCACGATGATGCAGTTATCGCCAATCTGGCAGTTGTGGGCAATCTGTACCAGATTGTCGATTTTGGTGCCTTGGCCGATGTGGGTTGTTTCAAGTGCTGCCCGGTCAATGGTGCTGTTTGCTCCGATTTCTACATCATCTTCAATAATAACAATCCCAACTTGTGGGATCTTGAACCAGCCATCACCATCCGGTGCATAGCCGAAACCGTCACCGCCTATGACCGAACCATTGTGAATAGTAACTCGATTACCAATCCGACTACCTTCCCGCACTGATACGCTTGCGTGCAATGTGACATCATCACCCAGGGACACCCCTTCATATAGGGTGACGTTAGCATGAATCGTTGCCCGATCACCGATGCTTACCCCGTCGCCGATGTATGCACCGGGGTAGATGGATACCTCTGCACCCATAGTGACCCCCTCACCGATAAAGGCTCCGGTCATAATACCTTTGGTGGTTCGCTTCCGGTGCGTAAATAGGGCCAGTAGTTTGGCAAAAGCGAGATGCGGGTTTGTTACGACAATTCCGTTGCGACCAAATCCATTGGCTGCAGCAGTCATGACTATTGCCGAGGCACTGGTGGTTTCGACTTTTGCTGCATATTTTGGGTTGGCTAGAAAGGTTATTTGGCCCTTTTGGGCATTATCAAGGGTGCCAAGGCCTGTAATGATGAGGGAAGGGTCCCCCATGGTTCGTCCACCGAGATGTTCAGCCAGTTCTTGCAGCGTTTTGGTAATAGGCATGGAGGCTCCATCTGCACGAAATGACATTAGATGTATGGCTTATACAGGTATAGTTGTCTAATACCTAGAAATAATATTACAGTTGCGAAGACGAGGGAAGGGAGAGGTGAATGGCGATTTTAGAAACGCTCACGGAAGTAAAAAAACGGGTTAGCCTTGTAAGCTAACCCGTTGTTTTCTTTGGAGGCGACGAGCGGATTTGAACCGTCGCCTCCAATTGGATGCTCAAGTGGCTGATTATACAGTTTTTAGTGTTCGTAATGCGTCCGACGTCGTCTGTCGCTTGTAGCAAATCTTGTAGCAGTTTGTAGCATAAAACAACCGTCTATAGATAGCTGTTGGTTGTTGCAACACCTCAGTTAGATTCTATGGGCTTTGTAGCAATCCAGCCAGCTCGAATATCGATATTGCTTCGATGTCGGTCGAGAACCGATATCGCTCTGTGCCTGGATAAACGAGAAACTTTCGTTCTGGTTCTAAATCAAGGCAGGCTGCGTGGAATCCTCTCTCAACTTTTGGTGCCAGGCTGCGTTTGACCTCTATTGCCCATTTACTGCCGTTCGGCCAGACCAGCAGCAGATCAATCTCGGCACCTCCACTGGTCCTATAGAAGTAGCCCTGAACCTCACGCGGAACGAAGGTCAGTATGGTTTCTATTACAAAACATTCCCAGCTTTGCCCCACAACCGGATGTGACAGCAGTGACTCTTTGTCGGGGATAGCCAGTAATGCGTGAACCAGACCGCTGTCTCTGACATAGACCTTTGGCGTCTTGACAAGCCGCTTACCCAGATTGGCGTGCCAAGGCTGAAGGCGTCGCACCAGTAACAGATCAACCAGCAGATCAAGATAGCTGGCAGCTGTTTTGGCATCAACTCCCAGGTTTCGGGCAAACTGGGCAGTATTGAGAAGACCTCCCTGGTGATGGGCCAGCATGCCCCAGAATCGGCGCATGGTCTCAGCCGCTATGCGTGGCCCGAACTGTGGTATGTCTCGCTCCAGATAGGTCCTGATAAAATCCTGACGCCAACGCAAGCTGCGGTTGTCATCGGCTGCCAAAAGGCTGTCAGGGTATCCGCCCCGCACCCATAGTTGGTCAATAGATGGCGCGCCGACCTCAAGCAGGTGCAAGGGAGACAGCTCAAGATAAGCGATCCGGCCTGCCAGGGTCTCGCCAGATTGCCTTAACAGATCCAGTGATGCTGATCCTAGCAGCAGATATTGGCCGGATCTGCGTCCAGCCCGGCGGCCCTTATCAATCAGTCCACGCAGGACAGGGAACAGGCCGGGTGCCCGGTGGATTTCGTCAATGATGACCAGTCGGTCCTGATGGTCTGTGAGATACAGTTCCGGTTGAACCAGTTTTGCGCGATCCTGCTCCGACTCAAGGTCAAGGTAGTGGGCGTTGAGTTGTCTACCGACCTCAAGAGCCAGGGTTGTTTTGCCAACCTGTCTGGGGCCAAGCAGGGCGACAGCTGGAGCATGGGCAAGGGCGTCTTTAAGGTGTGATGTGAGATATCGCTGTATCATGTTTGCAATTATGGACTATTGTTACTCGAATTGCAAGGATGCGGTGTTTGTGAATGTAAATAACTTTTGGTTGATAGATGAAGGTTAAATCATCACCTCAAGGCCTTTGCGATCAAGGATATTCAGAAGCTTCAGCGAAGGGCCGCCAGGATGTTTCTCGCCAATCTCCCATTTCTGGACCGTAGACAGGCTGGTGTTCAGCATCGAGGCTGTGAGGGCGGGGCGCGAATTTCAGAGATTAATCACGTCACGAAAGATCAACTGCGGGGCTTGCGGGCTGATCCGCATAGTGGGGTTGTGAAAGGCTGGATTCATGTTGAAGGGAAGGGCGGTAAAGAGCGGGAGGTTGGTGTCTCGCCTGGAACATATGCTCGCTTGTCGGCTGAGGTCGCTGGTGGCACACGGTTCGAGTTCGACAAGAACGCTTATCGCTCTGATCTGAAAGAGGCTGCTGTCCGAACAGGACAGAATTATGAGGGGTCGCATGGTTTGCGCTGGTCATGGGCGCAGGAGCGGCACACGGAGTTACAGCAGCTTGGTATGACCTATGATCAGAGCTTGACCGAGGTGTCCCGCGAAATGGGGCACGAGCGCGGAGATATTACGGAGCATTATCTGAAGTGACAGGGCAAATGAGTGGGTGAACAGCTTTCTTTGTTTTTATGCAAAAAGTGGTTGCAATCATCGCGGCAAATTGTATACTAGATACAAGCCGAAAGGCTGGTGGCCCTTTACCTAAGGTTTAGGACCGTGGCAGTGCCTCAGTCGCCGTTAAGACTGGGGTTTTTTTGTTTCTAATAGCAGGCTGTCCTTCCGCATTTTCTTCAAATATACTTCATCTGCCAGGAATGCTGAGATAAAGTCAAATTCCTGGTAATTTGCGCGTGCCTCCAGCACCACAACATATTTCTCTTCAACAACAAGCAGCACCCTTCTCTTTTTCTGTCGGTTACGGCTGTCTTTACGAAATTGCTGTAAAACCTCGATGGTTCCCTTGCTGGCGGCCAGAACCTCCTTGATCCAGAGGATGCAGCGTGCCCTTCTCTGTGACAATGGCACAGTATGGACGCCAGAGCCAAAACGATAATCCGTACTTTCCGAAAAGGCGTGGTCAAATGCACCGGCAGAAAAATAGACCCGAAAACCATGCCAGTCAAAATGCTCCAGCTTTTTACCGCCAGAGATTACGTAGGTTTCAAGATACAGTTTTCGGTATGCTGCTATAAGTTCTTCTTCCGTGTCTGCTTCCAGTCGGACAAGTGGCCAAAGGTGTTCCGACATTTCAGCGCCCCGTGAAGTGGAAGATGTTGAATTTTTCGGCAGAGAGAGTTGTTGTGGTCTTCAGTGTACGTAGACCGGCTGCTTTGGCAACATCTGCACAAAATGACAGTTTAATCTCGCTTCCTTGCCGCTCATTCCAGGCATAACCGACTGCACCGATTAGAAGATCAACAAGCTGTATCAGTGGAATACTGTGAGAGCTTACCGGTTCCAGGCATTCAACCTTGGCCTTGCCGGTCAGCCTGCGCCGGAGGATATCCCGCAGGTCTATAAAACGCCGCTGCGTTCTGTTTTGCTGGCCATCAAGAAAGATATGGTAGGCGTGGTCACGTTTTAGCCAGTGAACCAGCATCTGGTAATACAATTTGTAAAAGCCAAGCTCATTGTCACCATCATTAAACTGATCGTGATCCAGGGCGCTACGGTCTGCCACAATACAGCGGAAGGAAAGGCAAGATTCCGTTGCAAACAAGTTAAGCAGTGACCAGTAAAAATCACGACGATTGGGAGATAAGGTTTTCCAGCCAAATTCACGCCAGGTGTCGTGCTGCTTTCTTATCGCATTTATGCGCCGGGTAATCTCATCTTTCTTGTCACGCGGGCAGGCCAAAGCACCAATCACCATGAACGGGTCTTCGGGGTTGGATGTATGTCTGCTTTCGTCGCAGTAAACATTGAAATGTGATGTTTTAGCCTGGCTCACGCTCCACCCTCCACCACAGTAATTTGTTCGTCGGTCTGGCTGCCTTGAGCAGAGAGCACATGTAGGCGGGCACAACGATTGTGTTTACATAGCAGAAAACACCATGAAATAACAGAAAGCATTAATTGGTGAGTCTCTTGGGGGAATTGGAGGACAGCTTGGTTGTATTGCAAAATATCAGAGTGTTGGTTGTGTAGGTGGATTTGGGGGTATAAATAGAAAGTGTTCCCATAAACGTTCCCATAGCAAAACAAAAGGGGCTAGCCATATTGGCTAACCCCTTGTTTTATTGGAGGCGACGAGCGGATTTGAACCGCTGAATAAAGGTTTTGCAGACCTCTGCCTTACCACTTGGCTACGTCGCCGATAAACTTTGAAGAATTGCATTTATATCTAACTTATCAGGTGTCTGTCAAGATTATTTGAATTTAATCGCTACGCCGGCAGCACGATATTCTGTGGCGGGAAAAGCGGGAAACATGACGATGGTGATTTGGCGACTGGTGACCTCGGGAAATATAAGGGCGTCAGCGCCCATTTTCTGCGCCTCTTCGCGGAGCGACGTTATGCCCCATTCCTGCAGTTTTGGATCGAGCTTCAAATCATAATCAGTGAAGTAGACCTCTCTGGAAATCTGGATTCTGCCTAGCTTTTCGTAAGGACGTAGCAGCTCATCCTGAGCAAGAACAGGCGGTAGGTCTTTGTTATAGGGCTTGGTTGCTGGTATAGCAGAACAACCAACGAGTAGCGCAAGCAGAAGCACTAAACTAAAGGTTCGCAGTGAGCAGGCAGGTGCCATTGCTTGATTCCTCCATTAAGTGTGATTCGAGGTTTGAGAGTAACAGGATGCTTGACGGCTGTCCAGCATACAGCACAGCATTTTCACTCTGGACAGGTGGTATACGCCATGTTAAAAAAACAAGTTCCGTCATGGAGCAGATACAGATTTTATGGTGAAGGAGTAGGAATATGTCGGGCCATAATAAATGGAGTACCATCAAGCACAAAAAAGGTGCCGCAGATGCCAAGCGTGGTAAGATCTTTACCAAGATTATCAAGGAAATATCGGTTGCAGCAAAATTGGGTGGTGGTGATCCGGCAGCTAACCCTCGCCTGAGAACAGCTATTGATAAAGCCAAGGGCGAAAACATGCCCAAGGATAATATTGAACGGGCCATCAAAAAAGGCACCGGCGGTATGGAAGGGGTTGTCTACGAAGAGATCATCTATGAGGGCTACGGCCCAGCCGGTGTAGCTGTACTGGTTGAGGTTATGACCGATAACCGTAACCGTACCGTCTCTGAAGTGCGCAGTATCTTTACCAAGTGTAACGGTAACATGGGAGAGGCCGGCTGTGTGGCCTGGATGTTTGATAAAAAAGGGTTGATCAGCTATGACAAATCGGTTGATTTCGATCAGCTGTTTGAGGCTGCCCTTGATGCAGGTGCCGATGATGTGGTTGAAGAAGATGAACAGATTGAGGTGTACACGGAGCCGTCCAGCTTCATCGAAGTGAAGGATGCCCTTGAGGCAAAAGGTTTCAAATTTCAGAATGCTGAGGTTACCATGATCCCGCAAACCCAGGTGGCGCTTGAGGGTAAGCAGGCAGAAAGCATGCTGAAGATGATGGATCGACTTGAAGATTGTGATGATGTCCAGAACGTGTATGCAAACTTTGATATATCAGCGGATGAAATGGAAAAGATGATGTAACCGGAAGGGGGCTTTAGGCCCCCTTTTTTGCATGGAGGCGATATGGAAAAGGCTACCTTTGCAGCGGGCTGTTTCTGGGGCGTGGAAGAATCGTTTTACGATGAACCTGGCGTTGTTGCTACCAGGGTGGGCTATACCGGCGGTACGCTTGAAAATCCGACCTATCAGCAGGTCTGTAGTGGTAGCTCCGGCCATGCTGAGGCGGTTGAGGTGACCTTTGATCCCGAGCGGATCAGCTATGAACAGTTGCTGAAGATCTTCTGGCAGTGCCATGATCCAACCCAGCTGAACCGGCAGGGGCCGGATGTCGGCAGTCAGTACCGTTCAGCCATATTCTACCATACTGAAGAACAAAGAGGTATGTCCGAGGCATCTCGTGAAGCTCTTGATCTTTCAGGACGCTATCAGCGTTCAGTGGTGACTGAGGTCGCCCCCACAACCACCTT
>NZ_JAOTRZ010000131.1 GCF_030247655.1 Trichlorobacter sp.
GATCAGACCTGCGTAGTGGATCGCTGAAGCTGCCGAAGGCTGAAGGCTCTTCATCATATCCTTTCAGTTTCATGCGCTGTTCCTTTTCCCGTTGTTCTGCTTCCTTGCGTTGCTGTTCCTGGCGTTCCTGGTCGAGCAGTTGTCCACCCAGCTTCATCCATTCAAACAGCTGGCGCAGCTCTCCCCCGTCAAGCCAGACGCCGTGTTCTTTGCAGCGATCAATAATCACACCGCTTTTTGCACCAAAGTTTACCCGGTGCATCAGTTGCTCACAGGCCGGGCATTTGATATAGGCGATCGGGTACTGGTTTGGGTCCCGTTTTTCGTTAATTGCTTCAAGTCCGGCCCGGTCAACACCGGAAATATTTTTAACGGTGGCCTCAAGTAGTGCCTCAAGCTCACCGGGATCAAAGAAAATGCCGAGGCATGTTTCACAACGATCAATCAGAAACCGACCATGTAACTTCAAATCAAGAGTTTTGAGCTTGATATTACAGCGAGGACAGATTCTTGGGGTGTCATTTTCATGGGTTGTGTAGTAATGAATCCCTTTCAGGTCGATGTCGGTACGGTTTCCGCAATAGCCACAAAGCAGCGATCCTGGCGCAAGGGGGGCATTACAGTTTGAGCATCTGGCCATGCATGATACCTTCTTGGTGTTAGATCTGATGATTAGCATGTTAGTATACTGAAAAATAGAACAAAGGGAAGCATGAGCCGATGACGTTGAAAATCACCCTGTTGACGCACTTTAAAGAAATTCCTAAAAAGTCAAATACTGGTCGTTTGGTGTTGGAGGTGTTGGGGGAGGCTGCAGAACAGATTCGGTGGGATCGCTTGAATCCACCTGCGGAACTTTTGGAGGAGATCGCATCAGGTAGTGTTGCCTTGGTCTATCCTGGTGCTGCTGATGAAGATGAGGTGGATCTGTCTGGTATCAAACAGTTTGTCGTTATTGATAGCACCTGGCATGAGGCCCGCAAGATACACCAGCGTAGTCCGTATCTGCAACAGGTGCGTCGCGTAAGCCTTAAGCCTGCAGGAAAGTCACGCTACAACCTGAGAAAAAATCAAAAGGAGTCTGGCTTGTGTACGGCTGAATGTGTGATTGAGCTTCTTCGGGCAACCGGCTATGCTGCAAAGGCAGATCAACTGGAGGAATGCTTTCTGGCCAATATGCGGCCGGAAACGGCTGTCAGAAGACGACAACAGCTGTCTGAAACTGGCTTGCCTTTATAGCATCATCAAATTGAACATCGGTCGTAACAGCTTTTGTTGCTGTTCTGTGGCAGAGTCCATAAAGGCATTCAGCAATGCATTGATCGCCTCAAACGGATCGCCTTTGATATCTTTGACCAGACCATCGCGCCCCAGGGTGATCAGAGATGGATACTCACCTTCCGGCTTGAAAAGCTTCAAAATCCTTTCTACTTTGTACTCTCCCATGGTCTCTTTGACTGCACCAAGAACTTCATTCAGCCCGGCAATCATGGCTGGTAGCCGATCATTGACGGTGGTAACAATATCCAGGCCTACCGGTAATTCAGCTATTCGTTCCAAGAAAAATTCGATCAGGTCACCCTTTATAAGCCCGCCATGCTGAGGTGCCAACGCCAATGGTGTTGGCTCAAGCGCCCTGATCTTTTTAACGGCCAGCTTCATTGCTTCATTTGAAGGCATATAGATCTGATGGAAAGCCTTAACACCGGCCCAGTTTTCTTCCGTTGCAATCAGACCTGAAGCCTCAACACCACCTAAAAAATCTCCTGTGAACAGTATGCGCGATTCAAGATCATAAATCATGCTGGCGCCCCTGAAGTGACAGTAGGGGGTCGGGATGAACTGAAGTTTGTGGCCGGTTGGGAGTACCAGACGCTGATCCTGCACCTGATCAATGGAGCGGAAGCGGACAGAGGTTAGACCGTTGAGACTGACCAATCGCCAGGTGTCTTCGGTGGCAATAATGTTCAGCCTTCTATTCATGGCGTACATCTTTGGTAGCACACCAACAACATCAGGATCTTGATGGTTAATAAAGGCCAGATTGATACTTGACAAGCCACCAGGCAGTACCGAGGAAACTTTGCGTGAAAGGCTGATAAAATCACTGGTCGGACCGGGGTCAATTAACAAGCTGCCGGATGTCTTGTTGCCCTCAAAAATTCTGAGGAAGCTGTTTCTACTCAGAAAGGTCTTGGTACCTGCACCAACCCAATAGACACCTGCGGAGATTTCAATCGCCTCATCCAGATTGTTTTGATTGCCCATGACGACACCTCGCTACTATACAGCTATTGCCGGGAAGAGGCCAAAGGGTGGAGAAGTGCCCTTTGGCCTCTTTGTTGGATGTTGGCAACCTAGAAGCGGTAGCCAACCCCAATACCAAACAGGTGGGGGTTTAGATCCAGCTTGAACTTGGTGCCGTTTAAGGCAACCTTGGTGTCAGCATTCAGATACTTGTAATCTATGTTGAAATACAGGTTGTCAGTAACTTTGAAGTCCGTGCCTGCCTGGGCGGCCCAACCGATACTATTATCTATTTTGCAGTCAAAGCCGTTCATTTTGGAGTCAAACGGGAAAATAACGTTTACACCGAAACCGATATACGGGCTGACTATGGATCCAGCGAGTGGGTGATACTTTAGAGTTATCGTCGGGGGTAATAGGTAGGTGGAACCAGCAGCATTGGCACCGAGTTTAATGTCATGCTTGGTTACGCCTGCAATAAGTTCTGCTGAGAAATTTTTAGTGACAAAGTATTCCAGGTCAAGTTCAGGAATGATGTTATCGGTGAGTGAGGGGGAAAGACCGCTAAGTTGACTGTCAAAAGATTCTGCTGGTTTTACATATATGGCTCTTAGTCTGACACCGAATGATTTGTAATCATCGGCTGCCTGTGCCACCTGTCCTGCGCCTACTGCCAACACTGCAGCTGCTGCTGCGATTCCACACCATTTTTTCATCAGTATTCCCTGCCTTTCGTGGGGTGTAGAGAAGCAATGCTTCTCGGTAAAAGTCAAAAAAGATATTTCATGTCTTTTTGTGCGGGAATTAGTCCTATTTTTGACCTAAGTCAATAAAAAAATGCTTGAAATTCAATAACTTAAATATATAGAATATTGAATTGTGGCGTTGTTGCAACAACTTGTGGTGTATACAAAGATTAATATTCCGACATAAATATCGTACAATTTGGTCTGGCTTTTCATGGTTTGTTTGTGTTTGAGTGAAAATAATTTTTATTTTTTGAAACATGATCCTGGCCAGTTTGACTTTGTTAATGGCACTGATTAGACTTGCTGCAAAAAGAGGATGAAAAGGTAGTAGTACAGATGAAAGAACTTCTGAGTGCTTTGATCAATGGAGGGTGAGCATGATTGAACTGATTCGAAAACGTCGTAGTGTCCGCAGCTTTACCGGGCAACCGCTTGAAAAGGAGCAGGTTGCGCTGCTGGTGGAAACCTTGCTGCGAGCGCCGACATCCAGAAATATAAATCCGTGGGAGTTTGTGCTGGTGGATGATGCAGAGCTGTTGTCAAAACTTTCAACAGCCAAATTACATGGCTCCGGTTTTTTGAAGGGGGCTGCCCTGGCGGTTGTCGTCTGTGCCGATGAGACCAAGTCAGATGTGTGGGTGGAGGATTGTTCGATTGCAGCCATCCTGTTGCAGATGGCTGCCCAATCACTTGGATTGGGCAGTTGCTGGGCTCAGGTTCGACAACGGCAGCATGATACTCAGATTACAGCAGAACAATTTGTGCAGGATCTGTTGGGGATACCGTCCCAAATCAGGGTTGAGGCGATTATTGGAGTCGGTTACCCGGCTGAAAAACGTACACCACTTGCAGCGGATCAACTGCAATATGCAAAGGTTCGCCATAATCGTTATGACATCCTCTGGAAACAGTAATGAAGAACAATCTAATTTAGGGTGATCAATGCATACCCTTTGTTCTGCCAGGCGATCTGAGAGGTCAGGACGTTGCCCACCAGAAACAGATCAGGCAGCAGTTGGGTGTTATCGACCTTAAAGACCCGGGTGGCCACGCTGCAGATCTCTACACGGATTCCTTTTTTCTTTAGGTCTGCCAGCAGTTCTTTCAGCTCTGGCGGCGCCTGATCCTTTGTAAACAGCTTGACCGCCGGTCCCCGCAGGGAAACAATTATGGTAGGCTTTACCTTTTGGTTGCTAATTCCTTCATAGGTTTCCTTGATCAACCCCAGATTGAACAGCAATTTGTCCAGTTCTGCCAGGCGCACATCAAAGATGGCTCGAGTCTGCTTCAATCCCTTGAGGGCAAACCGGTCGTCTGGTACAGTGTTGTCGGCGTGTATGATGGCAGGCAAGCCCAGCAGTGATAAAAACAGCGTTGAAACAAAAACAAGAGCCAGTTTTTTCATGTCATATCCCCCTTTTGCTGTGTTCTAACTAGCATACGCCAATCAACGTTTTACCGCAATCAGGAGTAGTCATGCCGTTTCATGAAGTTACCGGCCACTATGAGCGTCATCCGTATCCCCACTATCCGCTCCTGGCTTCGGTGAGGCGCTATGATACCTATGCCATGAACCTGACAGCCCTCTGGGCGAGGTTTAACGGAGAACTGCTGTCGGAACAGGAGGGGAAGATTCTGCTTTCCGGCTGCGGTGCCTTTGCCCCGTATCCGATGGCGCTTGCAAACCCCAAGGCAGAGATTACCGGGGTTGATCTGGCCCAGCATAACCTGCAGCGGGCACGATTGCATTGTCTGCTGCATCGTCGTTTTAATGTCAGATTACTGCAAGGGGATTTTCTCGATCCGACAGTTACACCGGGGCCGTACCACTTTATGGAGGCTGTCAGGGTGCTGCACCATCTGGATGACCCGGCAGCCGGTATGCGGGCGCTGGAGCAACGGCTGCTGCCGGGTGGCATCCTGAGGGTGATGGTTTATGGGCGCTATGCGCGGCAGGAGCCTGAATCGGTCCGGCGGGCGATGCGGTTGTTGCAGGTGCGGGATGTGGCTGCCATCAAGCGGATGCTTAAAAAGGCTGCGCCGGCCAGCAGGTTGAAACGCTATGTTGATGCTGCCTGGGAGGCGAAAAATGATTCCGGGCTGGCAGACCTGTTCCTGCACCCCAATGTCAAGACCTACCGTATTGACGAGTTCATGGAGCTGGTGGGGCAGAGCGGCTTGAAGCCGCTGCTGTTTACCCATCTGGATGCCCTGGCTGATCCTGAACAGGAGATCAGCCGTCTGCGTGAGTGTGACCGGCGTCGTGAAACCCGTGCCAATATCATCTGCTACCTGGGCAGAGACTGCAAGGGTGCTGCCAGCCCAACAGCAGGTTCGCAGCTGATGTTGAATCCGGCTTTGCGGGAGGCGGTTTCCCTGTTTCATCTTAGAGCACCGGTGCCGATTGATCGGCTGGGGCATGACAACCCCGCATTGAACTGGGGCGTGCGGCGCTTTTTGCGCCGCTTTATCAGGCCCAAGGCGGAGATGGCGCTCTCCAGCGTTGAACGGCAGCAGGCTGAAGATTATCTGAAGAAGCTGTTTCTGGTTAGGCTGCGGGAAGGGAGCTGCAGTTGTCAGTCCCGGTAGAAGTCGTTAGCGCGGGGGAGGGCCCAGTTATAGCGGATGGCCAGCAACCGCATGATGATCACCAGCATTGCTGCAGCAAGCAGGGACCAGGTATGGGGGATGTCGGTGTAGCGGTGCAGCAGATACAGCAGGGTGCCGCCCGCCAGGCAGGCTGAAGCGTAAACTTCACGCTGCAGTACCATCGGTACCTGGGCAGACAGTAGATCACGGATCATGCCACCGGCAGTGGCGGTCATGACTCCCATCATGACCGAACCGAACAGCCCAAGCTTGAACTCTAGTGCCTTGCCGGTGCCGATTACCACAAAGGTACCCAGTCCAACGGCATCAAAGTAGGGCAGGGGATGGTGCAGAAATTCCAGGTGGTGGCGGAAGATAAAGACGAACAGCGCAACCGCAACCGAGAGGTAGAGGTAGGTCTCATCTTTAAAAATGAACGGCGGCGTGTCCCCCAACAACAGGTCACGCAGGGTGCCGCCACCGCAGGCGGTAACCAGCCCCAGCATTAATACGCCAAACAGATTCATTTCCCGCCGGATAGCCGCCAGTGCCCCGGAAGCGGCAAAGGCGGCAGTCCCCAGCAGATCAAGGCTGTAAAGAAAACTCATTTGCCGCAGCACTTCTTGTATTTCTGTCCACTGCCACAGGGGCAGGGATCGTTACGGCCTACCTTGGTAACGGTAATCGGTTTGGGTTTGACCATGACACCATCACTAAAGTGCCAAACCCCCTCAACCCTTTTGAAAAGCGCATTTTCATGGTGTTCTCGCAGCGCTCCGTTCTCTTTGAAGCGGGCAATAAACTCCACCTCTCCGGTGGCGTCATCTTTGCTTCCCTTTTTGCTGCCGATGATTTTCAGCCCCAGCCATTCAGAATTTTCTGCCCAGGTTCTGGTGCCATCGTGATCGTATCCCTCACGTCCATCAGGGTGGGTACTGGAAAAAATAAAGTCCATCTCGGTTTTGGTGTAGGCGCTGTAGCGGGCTCGCATGAGCTGCTCAGCGGTTTGAGCAGGCAAGCTGCCTTTGATGATCGGCTCGCAGCAGTCGCTGTAGTTTTTTGTGCTGCCGCAGGGACAACTGGTCATGGTTGAAGCACTCCTTTACATGATTTGATTGGGATGATTTGGTACTGCTGGTCAGTGCTGTCGGTCGGGGATAGTGATACAGAGGCACTGCCCTTCTGCGTAAACAGTTTCCTCATCGCAAAAAAGTTTGCCGTGCACCATTACCTTGCGACCTTCAACCGATACCACCTGGCTTTCAAGGGTGACGACCTTTTTTATCGGTAGCATGTTACGGAAGCTGACATTCAGATTGCCCACCACAATCGGGTAGCCCGCTGCCCAGGCTGCCAGTCCCAGGGCTTCGTCCATCACCGCTGCAATGGATCCGCCATGGGCATGCCCAGGGGGGCCCTCGGTCTCAGGGCCAAACCAGATCCGGGCATGCAGGTGATTTTCAGCGTCACGGTAGTAGCGGGTGCGAAAACGGTTGCCGTCTGGTTCGCCGGATACAAAGCGCAGTGAGTCGCCCACCAGTGAGGGGGCATCAAAGGGGGTCCAGTCAGGTTCACCACCTAGGTCAACAATAGGTGATTGTTGATCGAACGTTATTGTCATAGAAAAAATCCTTTGTGAGTTTGATCTTCTATAAACAGCAGGAAGAGGGGGATGTGTAGAATTTATGCAACCAGTCGGTCGCGGTCATGATCTTTGGCATGTTTGAGCAGGCGCAGTAGAAAATCGCTGAGACAGGGCGTTAAGTCCTGAAAATGAACTCCGATGCCGGGGGCATGACGCAGGCCCCAGGACTGCTTCCAGCGAACCGTTGCCTTGATCTCACAGCCAGGTTCCTGAAAAAAAACGATCAGTTCGTCACCGATAGCGAACCGTTCCGGGTTAAAATCAACAATAAAGGCGCCGCCCCAGGAGATGTCCAGGGTAAAGGCGCGGGTTTCCGATTCTGCAAAACGTGTGGCGACTGAGATGCCGATAACATGGCGATGGTGGACGCGCAGCTGGCGAGCGGTAAAGTTGTAGCAGGCGCGGTTGATAAAGTCGTTGAGACTGTTTTCCTGCTTTGCTGCGCCAGGCATGGTCATCGGGATCAGCATAGTTCCCATCACCCGTACCCGCAGGGTAGGGAAAAAACCGGTCAATGAACAGGCAACAATCTTTTCTTCTCCCTTTGCCTTGACGATGGAGGGAAGGTCAACCAGAATTCCGCAGTACAGGCTTTTCAGGGCCAGATCTTCGGCCTCCAGAAAGGTGGAACAT
>NZ_JAOTRZ010000132.1 GCF_030247655.1 Trichlorobacter sp.
GGCTTCAGGAGTTATAAAGATATGTCCGTATCCCCGCTTGCTACTGCACAAACTATCATGAAGACCTTTAAGGTCCTTCCTACTGTTCCGGCCGCAGCCTCACGCGCCATACAGCTCCTGAATGAGTCAGATGTTGATATGGGAGAGGTGGCGGATATTCTTTTGTCTGATCAGGTTATGGCCGCTCGTGTTATCCGGATTGTCAATTCCCCCCTCTATAAACTGCTCCAGGAGATTGACTCTGTTCGTCAGGCCCTTATCTATCTTGGTCCTCAACGGGTATTTGAAATTATTCTGACCTCCTGCTTTCTGGAACTTACTGATTCTCAAAGTCGCAGCCCGCTTAACATGCAGCATTGTTGGGAACATGCCTTTGGTGTTGGCCTGGTTGCGAAAAAACTGGCGTCTTTCAGTGATACTATTCCCCTGGATCAGGCCTACATTGCCGGTATTCTGCATGATATTGGTGAGGTAATCCTCAGTCAGCAACGCAGGGATGAGTTTACCCGCGTGCTGGTACTTGCCAGAGAGCGGGAGATTGATCTCCATCAGGCTGAAATGGAGGTGTTTGGTACCAGCCATGCCGAAGTGGGTGGGTTGCTGGCTGAACAATGGCGTTTTCCTGAGGTCTATATTGATGTGATAAAAAATCATCACGGAACAAGTACTGATGCAATGTCTCCATTAACGCACCTGATTTATATTGCAGACAAAGTATGTCTGAATGTCGGGTTTTGCTGTAAATATGAAAGTGCAGAGCAGCGTGAAGGCGAGGTATATGGTGTAGATATGCTTGAACTTGAACGGCAGCTAGCCGGGCTTGGCGTAAAGCGTCTGTCAGATTTCCGTTCTTCACTGGCAGAGCTGGTTCAGCAGGTGAAGCAGACTGTTGACTCAATTTATGGCTGATTGCATAGATAGGTCTCATGTAGTAAAACGGCTTACTGGGGAGACAGAATGCTGTCAATTTCCCGGTCAAGTTCTTCAAGGTGGTCAGCAAACGGTGCAGTCCAGTCTCTGTCATTGAGTGAGAGTGCTGAAACAACGTCATCTGGTAGTGGTGTTTCATTCTTGGCCAACTGATTCGACAAAAAGATTATTTGTACCATATTTTTGTAGTTCTGGGCTTTTTCCAGTGTGTGGTGATGTTTGATTACTTCCTGAATTTCCTCTGAAAAATTCCATTTTTTTGCGACCAAAGCTCCTAATGTTTCATGGTGTTCCCGTATTAGCTGGTCCCGTTTTTCTTTGTCCAGATCATACTTGGACAACATTTCAAGCATGACGATCCAGCCAAGATCATGCAGTAAGCCGCAAACAAAGGCTTGGTCATGGTTTTCACCCATATCCCGTGCAAGTTGTTTTGCAATCATCCCCACCATCATTGAATGGTGTAGAATCTGTTCAATCTGTTCGGCATGGAGGGGAGAAAAACCGCTGAGAGCATTGACCGTAACAATACTCATCAACGACTTGAGCCCCATATAGACCACGGCATCCCGCAGGGTATCAACTTTACTGCGCCTGCCATAGAAAGGCGAGTTGCAGACCTGCAGCACTTTTGAAACCAGCAGGGGATCGGTCAGGCATTCAACAACCTGATCAATCGTAAGACTTGGGTTGTTGATCTTGTCCATCAATAGCTGCATTTCAGCCGGCAGTGGGGGGATGTCAATCGCACCTTTCCGAATCAGGTCATAGACTTCATTCAATACAGGATCAAGGCTGGACTGTCCACTCAGTCTGGCTTCGTCTATCAGGACGGTGGAGTCAAGTAAAACCTGGGTAGGTTTAATGTTAACCGGGCTGCAGAGAACTGAGGCAGGTAGAAAATCGTTAAAGCGAAAACGACCTGCACGCCAGGCAAGTGAGGTGGTTAATGATTGCTCTGCCAGTGTGGTTATGATCCCCCCCAGTTGTTCCAGTGGTATTCCTTCTTCGCTTGATAACATGCCCATAAATGATATTCCCAACTGCTCTGCTTGTTTGAGCGTATCCATGATCCGCTCTGTTGAAAGTCCAAACTGCTCATGGATAGAATCATAAAGCAGTTCGCCCTCTTGGTCACACCAGACAAAGATTAATCTGCCGTTTTGAAAGAAAAAACGGCGTACATACTCTTCATGGGTGACAACCAGTGATCCTGATTTTTTTGAGTTCTCTATCCACTGAATAAGATCAGCAAGGGACATCAAGCTTAAAGAGCCTTCAATGGAGCGGGAAATCCTCTCGTCACTCTGATCGTGAAATGCAGGTTGCATGGATGGCCTCGCTAATTGTGTGTAGAGATATGAGGTCTGCATAAAAAGTATAGCTGGCCTCAAAACTTATGCAAGGAGCTAAATGACTTTGGAGATAATCAGCTTCGGCATTACATGCCCTGTTTGGGGGGGACGTACGGGCAAAAAAAGTTGCCTTTTGCCAGCCTATCTACTATGTTGACAATCCCAAATTCATATATCCTGCCGGTTTCGGAAGAGTTCCCATGTCAAAGACACAAAGCCTTGAACAGTTACGTGGCGAAATAGACCAGATTGATAGTAATCTGGTTGAGCTATTGAATCAGCGTGCCAGAGTGGCTTCAGATGTAGGCAGGCTAAAAGCAGGGCAGGATCGTGATTTTCATGTGCCCAGCCGTGAGCGGGAGGTTCATGAGCGGGTTGCCCGTTTGAATCAGGGGCCTTTGCCTGAAGAAGCCTTTCGCAGCATTTTCCGTGAGATCATGTCTGCCTGTTTGGCATTGGAATCCCCGGTAAAGGTGGCTTTTCTTGGGCCAATGGCAACCTTTACCCATATGGCGGCCATGCAGCAGTTCGGTTTATCAGCTCAATTGGTTCCTCAGAAATCAATTCCAACGGTTTTTGAAGAGGTTGAAAAGGGCAGGGCGCTGTATGGCGTGGTGCCGGTTGAAAATTCTACCGAGGGGATGGTGTCCCATACCCTTGATATGTTTGTTGAAAGTGACCTCAAGATCACTGCTGAGGTGCTGCTTGAAGTCTCCCATGATCTGCTGTCCCGCACCGGTCGTATGGAGGATGTGCGTAAGGTCTATTCCCACCCGCAGGCATTGGCGCAGTGCCGTCATTGGCTTGAGGAAAACCTTCCAAATGTGCCACTGGTGGACGTAGCATCAACTGCCCTTGCAGCCCAGATTGTGTCTGAAGATTTAAGTGCTGCCGCCATTGCCGGTTGTTCTGCTGCTGAGCATTACGGTCTGAAGGTGGTCCGTTCCCGCATAGAGGATCAGGTTAACAACTTTACCCGTTTATTGTGGTATCGAGCAAGCTGGCAGAGCCTTCCGGTAATGACAAAACGTCGATTCTGTTTTCGGTTAAGGATGAACCAGGTATCCTCTACCGGATGCTTGAACCGTTTGCCCGACGTGGGGTCAACCTTTCCAAGATTGAATCCCGTCCAGTCAAGACCAAGGCCTGGGAATATATCTTTTTTCTGGATATGTCGGGTCATGTTTCTGAGGCACCGGTTGGCGAGGCCATTGAAGAGTTACGGAGTTTCTGTCAATTTTTAAAGATTCTCGGTTCTTATCCAAAGGCACGTTGATGATTAAGACGCTTGCTGTCATTGGAGTAGGTTTGATCGGCGGTTCCTTTAGCAGGGCTTTGAAAGCTGCAGGGGTTGTACAGCGGGTGATTGGTTTTGACCTTGACCCGGACAATTTGGCTGAGGCGCTACAGTTGGGTGTGGTTGATGAGGTTGCTGCTGACTATGCAGCAGCTGTATCCGCTGCTGATCTGGTGTTTCTGGCAGTACCGGTGCGGGCAATGACAGCTGCGGTAACCGCTTGTGCTCCGTATCTGCCTGCTGGTTGTGTGGTAACTGATGGCGGCAGTGTTAAGGAAGATCTGGTAGCTGCCTGCGAGCCGTTGATGCCTGAAGGTTGTCACTTTGTTGGTGGACATCCGATTTCCGGCACAGAGCATTCAGGTGCAAAGGCCTCATTTGCCACACTGTTTCAGGGGCGTCGCTGTATTTTGACTCCTACCGGTCGTACTAACCAACAGGCCCTTGAGTTGGTACAACGTCTCTGGGAGGCAGCTGGTAGTCGGGTTGAATGCATGGAACCGTTGACCCATGATCGGGTCTTTGCTGCGGTATCCCACCTGCCGCATATGGTTGCCTATGCGCTGGTACATGCGGTTGATCGATCAGCTGAAGAGGAGGAGAATATTCTGGCCTTTTCTGCTGGCGGGTTTCGTGATTTTACGCGGATAGCCTCCTCTGATCCTTCCATGTGGCGCGATATAGCCCTGATGAATCGTCTGCCGCTTCTGTCAGTACTTGATCGCTACCAGCAAGAGTTTGCTGCCCTGAAGGAAAAGGTTGCTGCTGGTGATGGTGTCTGGCTTGAGAACTATTTCACAACATCCAAACGCCTGAGAGATGAAATAATCTGATTATTACCGGGGGATGGTGCCCCTTGAGGTGACTATGCACGAACATGCACAACCGATAACCGTTGCACCTGTCCAAAAACTGCAGGGAGAGCTTGCTGTCCCTGGTGATAAGTCCATCTCCCACCGTGCCATCATGCTGGGTTCTCTGGCCCAGGGGACGACCCGTATCAGTAACTTTTTGAGAGGTGAGGATAACTTCTCAACCATGAAGGCTTTTCGTAGTATGGGGGTGCCGATTGAAGATGATGGTCAGACCGTCACGGTTCATGGGGTTGGTCTGCATGGTCTGAAAGAACCGGGTGATCTGCTGGATTGCGGGAATTCCGGCACAACTATTCGTTTGATGACCGGCCTTTTGTCTGGTCAAAGCTTCTTCTCGGTGCTTACCGGTGATCAGTATCTGCGTAAACGTCCCATGAAGCGGGTGGTGGAGCCGTTAGTCCGGATGGGGGCACAGATTGCCGGTCGCGGGGGTGGAACCCTCGCCCCTTTGGCCATTACCGGCGCCAGTTTGTCCGGTATTGACTACCAGTCACCGATTGCCAGTGCTCAGGTGAAGTCTGCCCTTATGTTGGCTGGTCTGTACGCTGCTGGAGAGACAAAAGTTACAGAACCCTCACTTTCCCGTGATCATTCCGAGCGGATGTTTCGTTTCTTTGGCGCAGACCTTGATACTTTTGATAATGGTGTTGCCGTGCGCGGCAGCAGGGAGTTGAAGGGGCAAGACATTGTGGTGCCTGGCGATATCTCCTCCGCAGCCTTCTTTCTGGTGGCTGCCCTGATTACGCCTGGCTCAGAACTGTTAATCCGCAATGTGGGGGTAAACCCTACCCGTACCGGTGTGATTGATATCCTGCAGGCAATGGGCGGAGATATCACCTTGCAGAATCAACGAGAGGTCTCAGGTGAACCGGTGGCTGATCTGATGGTCCGTTCTTCGCGTCTAAAAGGGATTGAGATCGGTGGCGATGTTGTGCCCCGTGCCATTGATGAATTTCCAGCCATCTGTGTGGCCGCAGCAGTGGCTGAAGGTACCACCACAATCAAAGATGCCAAAGAGCTACGGGTTAAGGAAACAGACCGGATTGCCGCCATGGCCAGTAATCTGCGTACTGTCGGTGCAGGGCAGATTGATGAAACTGAGGATGGCATGATCATCCAGGGGGTTGAATCGCTCTCTGGTGGTACGGTAACCAGTTGTGGTGATCACCGGATCGCCATGTCACTGTCGGTAGCAGCACTGGTCTGCAAGAATGAAATACAGATTGATGATATTTCCTGTGTTGCCACTTCTTTTCCTGGGTTTTATGAGCTATTAGCTAAGGTGGCAGTACGATGAGGCGTGAGCGTGGTGTTGTCATTGCAGTTGATGGGCCTTCCGGTGCTGGTAAAAGCACGATCAGCAGGGCGTTGTCAAAACGGCTTGGATATCTTGAAATCGATACCGGTGCCATGTACCGGGCAATGGCTTGGCTGGCCCGTGAAGCTGGACTCGATTTTGAAAATCATCAGGCCGTCAAGACGTTCAGTGACCATGCTGAGGTGGAACTTCTGCTGCATAATGGGACAACACGGGTGCTGGCCAATGGCCAGGATGTAACCAGCGAGATCCGTACCCCTGAAATCTCCATGCTTACCTCAAGGATTTCAACCCTTGCGCCAGTGCGCGAGGCGATGATGAACCTGCAGCGGAAAATGGGTGCCAAGGGTGGTGTTGTGCTGGATGGTCGCGACATTGGCACCGTGGTGTTCCCCGATGCAGAAATTAAATTCTTTCTGTCTGCATCTGCTGAAGAGCGAGGGCGTCGTCGGTTTCTTGAACTGCAAGCTAAAGGTGTTCAGACCACCCTGCAGGAAACAATTGATAACGTTGCCCAGCGTGATCAGCAGGATTCAGATCGGGAGCTTGCCCCCCTGCGTCAGGCTGATGACGCGATCCCGATTGATTCTACCGGACTGTCCATTGAGCAGGTAATTGCTCTGATGGAACAGGTCTATCGTGAACGAACAGCAGGAAAGGATAGAGAACAATGAAGGTGATGCTGGCAAAACGGGCCGGATTCTGTTTCGGTGTCAAGCGTGCCACCCAGATGGCCTTTGAGGCTGCTGGTAAAGATCAAAAAACCTTTACCCTGGGGCCGATTATTCACTCGCCACAGGTTGTGAACAAGCTGGAGGAGATGGGTGTCGGGGTGGTCAAGGATCTCTCCGGCGTCAGTAATGGCACCGTTATCATCCGTTCCCACGGGGTGCTGGCAAGCGAGATGGATGAGGCCAACCAAAAACAGCTGGAGGTGGTGGATGCCACCTGTCCCTTTGTCAAAAAGGCTCAAGAGCATGTGCAGTATCTGTCTGAGGCTGGTTATGACGTGCTGGTGGTGGGAGATGCAGACCATCCTGAAGTACAGGGGATTGTTTCTTACGGGAAAGAAAAGGTCTATGTGGTTGCCTCGGGAGATCAGGTTAAGCAACTGCCTAAAATGGGTAAAATGGGGGTTGTTGCTCAGACCACCCAGTCCTTTGACAACCTGAAGAGTGTCGTTACCGCATGTTTGCGTCGTGGCGGCGAGGTGCGGGTTTACAACACCATCTGTGATGCAACCGCCGTGCGTCAGCAGGAGGCCACAGAACTGGCCCAGCAGGTTGATTGCATGATTGTGATCGGTGGCTTTAACAGTGCAAATACCCGCCGTCTTGCGGAGATCTGCACCGAAATTCAGCCCAGAACCTACCATATCGAAACTGCTGCTGAGATCGATTGCTCATGGTTTCAGGGGGTTGAAACCGTAGGTGTGACCGCTGGCGCATCAACACCGAAATGGATCATTGACGAAGTGATGGATCGACTTGATCAGGTAAACAATTCACATTGAATTAAATACAAAAGTGTGTAAAAGTAGCCAACTCGCGTCTGCTATCGGTCGGCGGTAGTCGGCGGCGAAAATTAACCAGGGGGTATTGGTCACATGACTGAAGTTAAACGACTCAACGTAGATATGGATGATATGGACGTTGAGCACCAAAGTAATGAATTTGCAGAACTGTTCAGCGCCAGCTTGAAAGAGCAGGAGCGGCCTGAGCGGGATAAAATACTTGAAGGGACCGTTGTTCGTGTTGATCCTGATACGGTACTGGTTGACGTGGGCCGTAAGTCTGAAGGCTTTGTTCCCATCAGTGAGTTCCGGGATGCAGAAGGCAACGTGTCGGTCTGTGTTGGCGATAAAGTTAAAGTGGTGTCCAGCCGTGATGGCGGTAACAAGTTTTCCAAGAAGCGTGCTGACCAGATGGCAGCCTGGGAAACAATCCATGAAGCTGGCGGCGAGGGTGCTGTTCTTGAAGGTACGATCATTGCCAAGACCAATGGTGGTTTTACCGTTGCTATCGGCGGCATCAATGCATTTCTGCCTGCATCAT
>NZ_JAOTRZ010000133.1 GCF_030247655.1 Trichlorobacter sp.
TTGCAGATTATGTCTGTAACCTTTTTTTTGTCTGGAATTTGTGACTATTAGCAACATGCTTTTACGGTGCTGGGGCCAGTTATCGCCATTGGGGTTGATCCTTACCCGGAGCCATGTTCCACTAAATCAGGCAAGGTTTTGACCGTACCAATCAAGTCTGATGGCAAACCGGAAAGCTCGGCATTTTACCCTCGAGACCAACGTTCACGCAGAGTGGACCTGGGACTTTTGGACTTTTCAGCGCAAGCTTTGGAGCAGCTCACCTTTGCGGATTGATTAAAGAGGCTGTGATGAAATTATAAAGAACACACAAAACAGCCGCTCCCGGAAACCAGGGGCGGCTGTTTTGTGTAAACTTAAGGGATTAAGCTACTTCCAGGGAGTTGCGCCGATGGCAACCTTCATCCCCTTCTTCTCAAAGGCTTCCTTTTCCCAGGGCCAGATGGCTGACCAGTCATCCTGCTTCTTGGTGTCGCCGGCCTCCTTAAGCGCCCAGTGGTACTTGTCCGGTGTCACTCCATAGGAACGGCCTTGTGCATCCTTGTTAAACATATGTTGGCGGGGATAGGCGCGTCCACCTTCGTTGGCCCAGTCACCGTAGCCGTACTTGGCCCAGCCCTTACTACCATCCAGTACTTTCAGGTATGCTTCAGCCTTGTCACCATGGCACTTGGCGCAGGTGTCCTTGGCAGACAGCTTCAGCACTTTGCTGGCCTTGCCGGTTCCGATGTTGTGGGAGTCGTGGCAGTCAAAGCAGGCCATCTTTGCGTGAGCACTGTGGGCACCTTTAATGGTTGCTGAAAGCCGAATATCCATATCCATCTGGTGGTCACGGCGGCCTTTGCCGTCAATGGATGTCTGACGATTGCCTTTGCCCCAGGCAGGACGGGTATACTCTGCATGGTCGCTGTACTTATCACCAATCCGGTAACCGCGCAGGTCGTTGGCTCCCTTATGGTGCAGGTTTTTGGCGGTACGGGTGTGGCACTGTTCACAGACCATCTTGCGGGCTTCAACATCTGTGATCTTGGTCGGATTGATAATATTGGCTTTTGATGGATCCTTGGCATGTACGGCACCTGGTCCGTGGCAGGATTCGCAGCCTACGCGGGTGTCTGCCACAAAAATATCCTTCAGGTCAGCACGTTTACCAGCCACAAAGTCTGCCTTGGCCTTGGTCCAGGCCTTGACATCAAAACCGGTAGTGTGGCAGCCGATACAGCGTTCCTGCCATGAATAAAACTCACCATAGCTGTTCTTGTTAAATTCGCCATCCTTAGGCTTCATCTCAAGGGTCAGGAATTTCCAGCCAGCCCGTTCCTTGTTGCCGGAATACTGAACAGTTTTGCTCTTGTCAATCGTCCAGGAAATACCGCCATCTTTGGTAGTCTGCAGGTAGGCCTCCATGGGGGAGCCGTCATAGTACACTGCATAGCGTTGCTTGCGAATCTGGCCAACTACATAACCGACTTCCTCCAGTTTGTATTTGCGAACCGTAACGTAGTTGGTGGTCTTGTCTTTTTGGTCAAGAATCATGTGACTATCCAGTTTGTCCCAGTCACGTTGTACCCATTTGTAGACACTGCTGGAGAAGTCTTTGCCCATGGCAGGTCCTTTGCGGGCCTTTTGGGTGTGTCGGGTTTTTTCCCAGTTGGCGTGGATATCGCCATGGCAGGTCACACAGCTGTCACTACCGACATAGGTGCCATTCTTGGCAATATCTGCCTGCTTCTTGTCCGGGTAGTCCGCTGCAATGGCCGGTAAAGCTGCCAGCAGCAGGGTTGCAACTGATGCCAATACGGTTCTGTACATTAGTGCTTCCTCCTTTGCCTGATGATGTATGCCGGATAAACATCTGATGGTACGTTATTGTAACGTTATGATTACCGGTAAGGTTGGCAAAGGGCAACTGACGCTTTCCTGACAAGTTTGTCAGAAAATAGAAGAGGAAATGTTGTAAGAATTATGGTGTGTTACGAAGCTGGTCAGCCTGGGTAAAGTAACCACGGTAGCCCTGCAGCAGGATCAGGAAGGCGGTGATGGCCACGCTGGCGGTAATAGCGCACATGATGGCGATCTGGTAGCGCACTGCCAGCATCGGTTCGGTGCCGGACAGGATCTGGCCGGTCATCATACCGGGCAGGGCCACAATGCCGGTGGCAGCCATAGTGTTCATGGTGGGGATCAGGGCGGCCCGGTAGGCGGTGCGCAGGGCCGGTTCAGCCGCCTGACGGGCGGTTGCCCCCAGGCAGAGGGCGGTTTCCAGCTCATCGTGACGTTCCCGCATCTCGGAAGTCAGTCGTTCTGCTGCCAGACTGGCGCCGTTCATGGAGTTGCCGATAATCATACCGGCCAGGGGGATCAGGTAGCGCGGGTCGTACCAGGGGGTATAGCCCACCACCAGCAGGCAGAAGTAGAAGGTAACCCCGCCGCAGCCGATCATGATGGAGCTGCCCATGATCCGGTAAAAATGGGGCATGCGGCGTTTGATGCGTGAGCCCATTACCTGCAGAGAAAACCCGGTCATGGTCAGCAGAATCAGGATTACCATCAGAGGCGAACGGACTGTAAATACCAGCTGCAGCAGGTAGCCGACAGCCAGCAGCTGCACCACCATCCGGATTGAGGCCCAGAGCATCTGACGCTCCTGGCCGATCTGTCTGAAACGGGCCAGACTGACCGAAAGCAGGATCAGGGCATAGGCGTAGACCAGCTGGATCAGGTTAAGGTGTAGCAAGGTTTTGTCTGACATCTGAATAGTCCTTGAAAATCAGGTTTCACGCAACGGCGCAACGACGCGACGAAAGGCTATATTGCAGGCATACCGTTTGCTACCCGTTTGATGCCATCCTTCAGAAGATTGTCGCCGAAATTGATCAGTAATCCCAGTTTGCAGCCTGTTAGACGAAGATAGGTCAGGAGCTGTTTGCTATGGACTGGTTGCAACCGTTCGACAGATTTTAATTCGAGGATCAGTTTGTTTTCCACAATCAGATCTGCACGGAACCCTTCATCAAAAGTAAGTCCCTGAAACATGACCGGTACCGCTATCTGCCGCTCAACAAACAGTCCCTTGTCAGACAACAGCTTTGCCAACACGGCTTCATAAACACTTTCCAGCAGACCTGGGCCAAGTTCACGGTGGATCAGAAAAGAGGCATCCATGACTTGTGCGGCAAGTTCATTTTCATGCATATCGATTAGCCCTTAAAATTAGATTTCACGCAACGGCGCAACGATGCAACGCAATAAAAAATGCTAAGAATGAGTTCTATAAACTGTATGAATTTATAAGTTATATTTGCTTGCCTTCGTGAGTGTTTTCTGTTTTCTGAATTATGTCTCTTTGTTTTGGTTTTCCGTAGCGTCGTTGCGCCGTTGCGTGAGTCATGCTTCTTGCTCTTCCGGTTCGGCAAGAAATGTCCGCAGATCTTCACTCTGCGGCCGTGCAAACAGCTCAGCTGTTTTACCTGCCTCCACAATCCGTCCTGCTTCAAGATAGATGGTCTGGTCGCTGATACGCCGTGCCAGTCGCAGGTCGTGGGTGACCATGATCACGGCCAGTCCTTCAGATCGGCAGATTTCCAGCAGGGTCTGTCCCAGGCTGTCGGTGGTGGGACGGTCAAGGGCGCTGGTCGGTTCATCCAGCAACAGCAGTTCCGGCCGGTTGATCAGGGCCCGGGCCAGGTTGACCCGCTGCTGTTCACCGCCGGAAAGGGTGCGGGCATCCCGCTGCAGATAGTCAGGTGAAAGGCGGGCAAGACCGATACTGCGTAGTAGATTCGGATGCTCTGCTCCGGGCAACGCTTCTTTGCGGTATCTGAACGGTTGTTGCAGGTTATCCAGTACCGTACCTTCAAACATAAAGGCCTTTTGCAGCATCATACCCACCCGTTGCCGTAACAGGGGAGGGGGCAGTTCACGGATGTCCTGACCTGCCAGAAGAATCTGGCCGTCTGACGGATCTTCCAGCCGGTTGATCAACCGGATCAAAGAGCTTTTGCCGCCACCGGACGGGCCGATAACCGCTGTTAATTCACCGGCCTGACATGACCAGGTGATGTCAGTCAGAAAATTTCTGGCTGTTGTCAGCTGCTGCAGTTGAAGTAGTGGAGTGGAGAGAGAAGGTGCCATGGCGCTGTTATACCATGATCATTGGCAGCAGAATCAACTGTCTTGTTTTGGAGAAGGGAAAACAACCCTGAACAGGGCACCGCCAACAGGATTATCAAGAATTGTTACCAGGCCATCATGGGCCTCAATAGCGGCCTTGGTGATGGATAATCCAAGCCCGGCGCCCCCCTTTTCCCGGGATCTGCCGTTATCCAGACGGTAAAACCGGTTAAAAACCTTTTCCTTTTCAGTGTCAGGGATGCCGGAGCCATTGTCTCCAACTTCTACAGCCGTGCTTCCATCAGCTTCTCTGAACAGTTTTACCGTGATGATAGTCTGTTCAGGCGAATACTTAATTGCATTATCCACCAGGTTTAAAAAGGCCCTTCGCAGCATGCAGGCATCGGCTGAAAGGTGAAGGCTCGTCAGGCGTTCAAAGTTGATCTCCTGTTGTTTTTCTTCTGCCAGAACAGAAAGAAATTCAATGACATCTGCTAAAAGATTGCCAAGCTCAGCCGGCTCTTTGTGAAGAGCGCTACCGTCAGCACGGCTTAACAATAATAGTGACTCAACCGTTTGCGCCAGACGGTCAGTTTCCTCAAGCATACTTCCAATGGTTTCACGGCATTCAGGGGTGATATCCTGCTGTTGCAAGGCGGTTTCGCCAATGCTGCGGATGGCAGTCAAAGGTGTACGTAGCTCATGGGAGGCGTCGGCAGTAAAGCACCGTAATCGCTCAAATGATTCTTCAAGTCGGCTAAAGGTCAGGTTGAAGACGGTTGCCAGGGTCGCAAACTCGTTTTCTTCGTTATTTACCGGTAGTCGAGCTGAGAGATTTTCAGCGCTTATCTCCTGCGCCTTTGCGGTGATCGTGGTTATCGGTGAAAGCACCCGTCCCGCAATCAGATAGCCGACAACCAGTGAGAGCGCCACAGATACCGGAAAGGCCAAAAGGATTATCAACGCCAGGGTATTGAGTGTGCGTTGGTAGTTGCTCTCTTCATGGGCCACCACCACCTGATACAGTTTTTCGCCAAGGGGAAACAATCGGCTCTGAATTCTATACTGGTGTCTGGACGGTGTTGTGATTGATTTGGGCTGTGCAGCAAGATCCCCCCCATCAAGCAGGCCGGTAAGTTCAGAGTTTTTCCACTCCTCTGAAACAACCAGGTCACGGTTGCCGTCTCGTACCCGGAATATATGTACCGGCCCCATGCTGGCCAGTTTAAACAGGCCGGCCTGGTCGTGGAGCAGATAGCCAGACACCGTTGCCAGATCTTTATGCAGATGGTTGTTAATCTGGCTGATCAGCATCCTCTGCACAAAAACATAGATACCGATAGAGAAGATCAGTACGGTTGCGATCAAGGCGGTACCGTACAGCAGTGTAAAACGAATGCGGAGGTTACTGAGTCGCAGCATGATCGTCACTGGCAGTTGCCATGAAGCCGACACCGCGGATGGTGCGAATCAGCTTAAGGGGAAAAGGGTCGTCAACCTTGCGACGCAGGCGGGCAATGTTGACGTCAATCACATTGTCCAGTGGCGTGGAGCGTTCACGTACCTTCCAGACATCATGGGCCAGCATCTCTCGGGAAACAACATGGCCCTGGTGTTTCAGAAGATAGGCCAGCAGTTCAAATTCACGGCTGGTTAGATCCAGTAGTTGCTCATTACGTAGTGCCTGATGGGTCGGCAGGTGCAGTTGAAGATCGGCAAGAGCCAGTGGTTTTTCTGTTTCATGTTTACCTCGACGAAGCAACAGGCGCATCCGGGCAAGCAGTTCTGGAAAAGCAAACGGTTTAACCAGGTAGTCATCCGCTCCGTTGTCCAGTCCCAGCACCCGGTCTTCTACCGTATCACGCCCGGTCAGTACCAGCACCGGCAGGGAGAAGCCTTTATTCCGTATGGTTTTAAGCACTTCAAGGCCGTCACGGCCTGGCAGCATCAGGTCCAGCAGCATCAGATCAAATGACTCACTGTTCAGACAGAAGAATCCTTCTTCACCGCTGGAAACGGCGATAACCTCATAGCCTTCAGTCTCCAGGCCACGCTTGAGAGCGTCGGCAATTTTGCGTTCGTCTTCCACAATCAGGACGCGCATGGCATTCTCCTTAATGTGTCATTTGTAGCAGGCAGACGGCAACAATGCAACTGACTGAATTCTGACATTTTCGTAAGAAAGGCTACCCATTAACACGTGCTTTTGGGTCGTAGTGTTTCGCCTGGTTGTCTGGCTGTTTAGAATACCTGATTCAAAGCCATCTGGATTTATTCTTGTTTTAAGCTATGCTATGCAGCATATCGTGAGTACATTCGAGAAAGGTACCGGCATGATCATTAACGATTTTTCCATCACAATAGCCACCGTCAATGGCGCTGGCAGCCAGACCGCCAACAATACGCTGCTACGGGCCATCCATAAGATGGGGGTGCCGGTCAGCGGTAAAAACATATTCCCTTCCAATATCCAGGGGCTGCCCACCTGGTTCACCATTCGGGTAAGCAAGGATAGCTACCTCAGCCGGCGCGAACAGGCCGAAGTGGTGGTGGCAATTAACAAGGACTCGATCAAGGAAGATATTCAGACCCTGGCATCAGGTGGTATCTGCCTCTACCCGGATGATCTGCAACTACCGATTAGCCGTGACGATGTGACCTTTTATCCGATGCCGGTCAATGAGCTGGTGAAACAGTCTGGAGCAGAGGCCAGACTGAAAGCCTATGTTGCCAATATGGTTTATGTCGGCGTACTGGCCTGTCTGCTGGCTATTGATCTGCAGGAGATTGAGTCGGCGTTGTCATACCATTTTCAGGGCAAGCAGAAAGCTATGGATCTGAACTTTGCCACAGCCAAAGCTTCCTATGACTGGGCAAAGCTCCATCTTGCCAAAACAGATCCGTTTCAGATTGAGCCGATGAACAGGACTGAAGGGACGTTTTTGATTGACGGCAACAGTGCTGCTGCGCTGGGTGCGGTCTTTGGTGGGGTACAGTTTGTGGCCTGGTATCCGATTACCCCATCGACATCCATTGTAGATCACGTAAGCGAGTATCTGCCAAAGCTGCGTTGCGATGCTGAGGGTAACGCCAGCTATGCGATTATACAGGCAGAGGATGAACTGGCGGTAATCGGGATGGTGGTTGGGGCAGGGTGGGCAGGCGCCCGCGCCATGACGGCAACGTCCGGGCCGGGGCTGTCGCTGATGGCTGAATTCGCAGGCTATGCCTATTTTGCAGAAATACCGGCAGTGGTCTGGGATGTGCAGCGGATGGGACCATCAACCGGCCTGCCGACACGTACGGCCCAGGATGATATTCTGGCTGCCTACACCCTGGGACATGGTGATGGCAGGCATGTCTGCCTGATCCCCGGTTCCGTGGCTGAATGTTTCGAGTTTGGCTTTACAGCCCTTGATCTGGCTGAGCGGTTGCAAACCCTGGTGATCGTGCTGAGTGACCTTGACCTGGGCCTGAATCTCTGGCCCACAAAGCCGTTTGCGTATTCTGAGAGACCACTTGATCGGGGCAAGGTGCTTTCTGCTGACGACCTTATCCGTCTGCAGGGCGAGTGGAAACGCTATGCTGATATTGATGCAGACCGCATCTGCTACCGGCCCCTGCCCGGTACCAACCCCCCGGC
>NZ_JAOTRZ010000134.1 GCF_030247655.1 Trichlorobacter sp.
AATTGTCCAGTACTGAACTGAGAAAAAAAGTGACAAAACCCACCAGCCAAAGCAGTGATGAGAGCTTGGTGGTGCGGATGCGGGCGGTAATCACCTCAAACCCGTTATGGGCATCCACCACCTCAACAATGGTCATAGCCCCCATCAGAAAAAAAACAATCTGGGCCGTAGCTGCCAGGGATTCGTTTAACTGGTTCCCCACCAAAACATGGTCACCACTGGCCACGGCGTAGATGGTCCAGAGCAGACCTGCACCAAGTAGGGCAGATGCTGATTTATTAACCTTTAAGGGATGTTCAAGGGCAATGGCGGCATAGGCAACAACAAAGACAAGCACCAACAGGGAAAGCATCACAGTAAACTCCTCACGTTTCAGTGTCCCGACAAGCGGCTGATCATGTAACCGGCGGCAACAGCAGTGCCAATCACCCCTGCCACATTGGGCCCCATGGCATGCATCAGCAGATAGTTCTGAGGATCATACTCACTCCCCACAGTCTGGCTTACCCTGGCTGCCATCGGTACGGCAGATACCCCGGCAGAACCGATCAACGGATTTACCGGATTGCTGGGCGATAACTTGTTCATGATCTTTGCCATCACCACCCCGCCAGCCGTTGAAACACCGAATGCAATCACACCCATGGCGATGATTACCAGCGTGGTTGAGCGTAGAAATATCTCGGCCTGCATGGTCATTCCCACCGCCGTACCAAGGAAGATGGTGGTGACATTGATGATCTCGTTCTGACAGGTCTTGACCAGACGATCCACCACCCCTGATTCCCGCAGCACATTACCCAGCATCAGCATGGCCACCAGGGCCGAGGCATCCGGCACCACCATAATGCAGAGCACCATTACCACCAGCGGAAACACCAGTCGTTCCAGCTTGCTGACCCTGCGCAGGCTCTTCATCCTGATCCTGCGCTCTGCATCGGTGGTCAAGGCCCTCATGATCGGCGGCTGAATCAAAGGCACCAGACTCATATAGGTGTACGCTGCCACGGCAATCGGTCCGATCAGGTGCGGCGCCAGCTTGTTTGCCAGAAAGATCGAGGTGGGGCCGTCAGCGCCCCCGATAATACCGATGGAGGCTGCTTCGCCCAGCGTAAAAATACCAAATGCCACCGCACAGAACATGGTTGCAAAGACCCCGATCTGAGCAGCCCCCCCCAGTAGCAGGGTACGCGGGTTGGCGATCAGCGGACCAAAGTCAGTCAAGGCCCCTACCCCCAGAAAGATGATTGGCGGAAAAAGCTCAAGATGGATCCCCTGGCTGATGTAGTAATACAGACCTGCTGTGGGATAGAACATGCCGTCAATGGTCCAGCCCCCATCATACAGGGCGCGTGTAGGCAGGTTGGCCATTAATGCACCAAAGGCGATTGGCAATAGCAGTAAGGGTTCATACTGTTTTTTAATAGCCAGATACAACAACAACCCGCAGATGGCCCACATGATCAGCATCGGTCCGGTAATATACTGGAACCCGGTGTCATGGATAAACATCTGCATGACTTCATTCAGGACGTTTGACATTGCAGGTTACCCCTCAATCTGCATCAGGCACTGTCCTTCATCCACCGCATCGCCTTCTTTGACCAGCACGGTTAGCACGGTGCCACTTGTTGGTGAAACAACCGGGGTCTCCATCTTCATGGCATCCAGTACAATCACTGTCTGATTAGCTGATACCACGTCACCCGGCTTGACCAGACATTTAAAGACCAGCCCGACCATGGGGCAGATAACCGTAGTGCAGCCCTCAGCCACCGGCACTGTTGCAACTGGCTGCACCAACGGAGCTTGAACAGAGGAGCTACGGACTATAGGCGCAGGGCCGGTATCTTCCAACAGCTCCACCGTCACTTCGTAGGCCTTGCCTTCCAGGGTAATCCTCAGTTTTTTCATGGTGACATGCTTCCTTTCAGAAAGTCTATTTCAGACGATGCGACTGTAGAACACTGCGCCCTTGTGCTGCCCAGTTCAGATCTTTTGCGGTCAGCGGTTTAAACTTCTCCACCCGAACCGGGCCACCCAGCTTCTCGCTGGCTGCGGCTGTCAGCAGAACCACCAGTTGCTGATCAGTCAAGCCCGGGTGCATCCCGGATATGACAGGAGCAGCCTGCGATGACGCCACCGGTGTCGAAGCAGGAACTGTTGCATCGCCCTCCAGCTTTTTAAGCAGCCGTCCAATGGCCGAACAGATCAGGCTTAAGCCTGCCAGCACCACAATCACCACAATCAAGCCGGTAAACTGAAATTCAACCAGCCCCCCCAGGGTGTAGGGAACAGCCTGACCATCCTTGGACAGGTAACTTTCACCATACTTTACCTGAGATAGTTTTTTAACAGTTGCTCCCGGTTGACTGCCTGCCTTCTGCTGCTGCCGGGCAGCTTCAGCATGCTGCCAGGTCTTGTAGAGCACCGTACCATCAGGCAGCACCTTAAAGATTGCCGGATTTTGAAGGACAGTGGTAGCGGGCTGTTCTGTTGGTGATGACATAATTGCTCCTGATAAATTAACCTGCAAAAAGCAATTCACCACAGAGGATGCAGAGGTTCGCAGGGTAAAAACAAGCATTTATAGAGCTACTCCGTTTAACCAAAAGGAAAGGGTTAACTCATTTTATTGTTTTTTTGATTTTCCTCTGTTTTCCTCTGCAACCTCTGCGGTAATAACAGTTTTAAGGACCATTAGCGCCTTGCTAAAAACTGCGTTACAGCGGTATCAGGCCGTGCTTCTTGGCTGGCCTCGTCACCCGCTTGGTCAGCGATATCCGCAAGGCCTGAGCAACCCGTGTCCGCGTTTCAGAGGGTTCGATCACGTCGGTCACCATATCACGGGAGGCTGCCTGATACGGTGTGGCAAAATGTTCACGATAGAAACGAATCAGCTCAGCCGCTTTCTTGCTTCGATCCGGCGCAGCTTCGATCTCCTTTTTGTAGATGATCCGTGCCGCACTTTCAGCTCCCATTACCGCGATCTCGGCACAGGGCCAGGCAAAGATGAAGTCAGCACCCATATCCTTGGAACACATGGCCAGATAGGCACCACCGTATGCCTTGCGCATGATCACGGTGATCTTGGGCACCGTGGCAGCGGCATAGGCGAACAGCATCTTGGCGCCGTGGCGGATAATGCCGCCCCGTTCCTGGGCCAGGCCGGGCATAAAGCCGGGGACATCCACCAGATTGATCAGCGGCACGTTAAAGGCGTTGCAAAAGCGGATAAAACGGGCTGCCTTGTCTGAACTGTCAATATCCAGACAGCCTGCCTTGTAGGCTGGCTGGTTGGCAACAATCCCCACCACCATACCGTTGATCCGCCCGAAACCGATCACTATGTTGCGGGCAAAGTCACGCTGCACCTCAAGCCACTGCCCTGGATCCATCAGACGGCCAATTACGGTATAGACATCAAAGCCGACCTTTGGATCATCAGGCACCAGTTCATTCATTCCCTCATCATGTTCAAGAACCACTTCCGTGGGGATGGCATGGGGCGGGTCCTGCAGGTTGTTCAGTGGCAGGAAGCTGATCAGCTGCTGGGCAATCTGGATGGCATGACGGTCATCTTCAGCAATAAAATGGATATTACCACTGACACTGGCATGGGCCTCGGCAGAGCCGTACTGCTCAATCGGCGCAACCTGACCGGTGGCGGCCTTGATCACCTCAGGCCCGCAGATGAACATGCTGGAATGGGTACGGGTCTGAATCAGAAAATCCATCAGGGCCGGACTGTAGGCAGCGCCACCGGCGCAGGGTCCGGCAACAATAGCTATCTGCGGTACCACCCCGGAAGCCGCTACATTCTGGTAAAAGACCTGACCATAACCGGACAGGCTATGGATCGCCTCTTGAATCCGGGCGCCGCCTGAATCATTAATCGCCACCACCGGGATACCGGTTTCACAGGCAATGGTCATGATATCTTTGATCTTCTTGGCATGCATCTGCCCCAGAGCGCCACCACCCACGGTAAAATCCTGGCTGTAGATTGCCACCGGGCGGCCATCCACATTACCGGTACCGGTCACAACCCCGTCACCCGGCATACATTTGTCAACAAAGTCAGGCATATGGCAGGCATGATTAACATGCATACCGTACTCACTGAAAGAATCACGGTCAAACAGCAATTCTACCCTCTCACGGGCGCCCAGACGGCCTTCAGCATGGCGCTTTTTCATCTTTTCTGCGCCACCACCGGCCAACGCCTCGACCCGCCGTTGACGCAGTTCATCAAGCAGCTCTTTTTTGATAGCCATGCTCATACTCCTTTGCTCGTAAAACAAACGGATGCGCCTTGGTCACAACTATAGAGCAAGAAACATGATTAGCAAGGCAGCTGATTTCATTTTCATCATATAAAACAATGCTTTATTTTTTTAGATAGTGAGGATACCCTTAAAAAACAGACTGCTAGAATAAAAGCGGTGCAATGCATATAAATGCGCAGATTATGTATTCACCTGAACAGACCAGTATTTGAACGGAGTTAAACCATGACAACAGGACGTCTGATGGTAATCGGTGGAGATGCAGCAGGCATGAGCGCAGCTTCAAAAGTACGTCGCCAGAAGCCAGAGCGGGAGATCGTGGTATTTGAACGATCGCCCCACACCTCCTACTCTGCCTGCGGCATGCCCTACTTTATTGCCGGTCTGATCGACAGTGCCGATAAGCTGGTGGCCCGTTCACCGGAAAAATTCCGTGAGAAATTCAACATTGATGTCCGTGTACAACATGAAGTGCTGGAGCTTGACCCGACTGCACAGCGGGTACGGGTGAAAGATCTGATCAGCAACAATGAAGCATGGGAACCCTATGACCAGCTGCTGATCACCACCGGCGCCCAGGCTATTTTCCCTCAACTGGAAGATAGTAACGCCGATGGCATTTTCTCACTATCCACTTTAGCAAGTGGCATAAAAGTATATGAATTTATGGATAAACATCTTCCCCGCAAGGCGGTGGTGGTAGGCGGTGGCTATATTGGTCTGGAGATGGCTGAGGCACTGGTGCGGCAGGGTCTGCAGGTAAGCCTGATTGAAAAAGGGGAGCAGGTAATGGGTACCCTGGACCCGGATATAGGCCAACTGGTTTCCGAGGCTCTGCGGGAGATCGGGGTAACGCTCTACCTGCATGAATCCCTGACCGGTTACGAACAGAGTAATGGAATGGTAACCGGCGTGGTGACTGATCAACGCACTATTCCGGCAGACCTGGTGATTGTAGGACTGGGTACCCGCCCCAACACCGGCCTTGCTAAAGATGCAGGTATCCTGCTTGGTGAAAAAGGTTCCATCCGGGTCAATCCACGCCAGCAGACCTCTGCTCCAAATATCTGGGCTGCCGGAGATTGTGCCGAGAGCTTCCATCTGGTCAGCCGCAAACCGTTTCATGTTGCCCTGGGTACCGTTGCCAACAAGCAGGGCACAGTGGCCGGCACTAACCTTGCTGGCGGGTATGCCACCTTTCCCGGTGTGGTAGGTACTGCAGTCAGCAAGATCTGCAAGTATGAGGTGGCCCGTACCGGCCTGATGGAGCGGGAGATAACCGGGCTCGGATTGCAGTACAAAACAGCGACCACCAAGACCAAGACACGGGCCGGTTACTACCCCGGTGCTGGCTGGATCATGGTCAAACTGCTGGCTGAACTGGGGACTGGACGGCTGCTGGGTGGCCAGATTGTTGGTTTGGAAGGGGCTGCCAAGCGGATAGATGTACTGGCAACGGCACTGACCGCAGGCATGACCGTCCAGCAGATTGTTGATCTGGACCTGTCCTATGCCCCGCCTTTTTCACCGGTCTGGGACCCGGTCCAGACCGCTGCGCGGCAGTTGTTAGGATAGTGGCTTATAAGAACCAGAAAGAGCTGTTGGCCGCTAGAGAACGCAAAGATCTCAAAGAGTTTTTACCTAAAACAATCAACCCTAAAAACGGCAATTCATATCCACGAAGAGCACTAAGATTCAATAAGTAACAAGAAACAAATGATTCACCCAAAAGGTTGCAACAGTTTTGACTTGAAGAATTTGTTTTTCTTGGTTTTTCTTCGAGTCCTTCGTGGACAACTGTTTTTTCCAGGTTAACCGGTCAATTTTCCTTTATTTCCTTGCGTTCTTTTGCGGCTACATACCGTTATATTACAGATATTCAGCCATCATCTTATCCAGCGCTGCTGGCGGTGGACGTAATGTCGAGTCGGGCAGATGCACCAGTGGTGTAGCAACCAGTTTTTCACGCTCAACAACGGTTTTTCGCTCTTCATTGATATACAGCAGCCCGGTGGTAAACAACTGGCTGGCCCGCCCTTGCTCCAACAAGCTGATGGCAGCCATCCGATCAGTTGGGTCATACTCCTGATCAGTCTTTTTCAGGCGGATGATGGAACCGTCATGCAGCGTCACATCCCTGATTGTGCCAGGCTCATACACTGCCTGAATCTGGTCATGTTCCAACGGAATAAAGTTTATTTCATGCAGCGGCAGCTCATGTTCCCTACCCCAGACATAACTCTTGGTTGAACCTTCACCGTTGTTGAAGCTGACGCAGGGGCTGATGATATTCAGCACCGCAGTGCCACGGTGGGAAAATGCCGCCTTGATCAGCGTCTGCAGCTGTTTAGGATCTCCGGCAAAGGATTGAGCAACAAAGCCGCAACCGGCAATGATCGCTTCAAGACAGAGATCAATCGGCGGAATTTCGTTTAGACCGCCATGTTTCTGCTTCTGTCCCAGATCAGCGGTTGCAGAAAGCTGCCCTTTGGTTAAACCATAGACGCCGTTATTTTCGATCAGGTAGACCATATCCACATTGCGGCGCAACAGGTGCTTGAACTGGCCCAGACCGATGGAGCCGGTATCACCGTCGCCGCTGACACCAAGGGCAATCAGCTCTCTGTTGACGGTGGTTGCGCCGGTGGCAATTGACGGCATCCTCCCATGCAGGCTGTTGATACTGTGGGAACGTCCCAAAAAGTAGGCCGGGCTCTTGCTGGAACAGCCGATACCGCTGATCTTGGCAATCCTGGTCGGATCAAGACCAAGGCTGTAGACTGCATCAATGATGACATTGGCAATGGCATAGTGGCCGCAGCCGTTGCAGAGTGTTGAGCTGGCACCGGTATAATCCGCCCTGCTCAGGCCGATACGGTTAACAGCCGGTGTTGGAGTGGTGGCGGTTGTTATCATGGCTGCTCCTTTGCTTCATAGGCCTTAATTGCTTCACAAATCCAGCGTGCGGTCAGAGGAAGTCCATCACACTTGGCAATGGAGATGATCCGGTCAGCATCCGCAGGGGCGTGCAGTTGGATCAATGCCCGCATCTGGCCATCCAGATTATTTTCAACAACATACAACCGCTTATGTTTTTTGATGAATGCTGTCAGCTGGCTCTCCAGCGGTAAGGCACGCAGCCGTAGGTAGGAGCTTGGTATGCCCTCTGCCTGCAACAGATCCCGCGCCTCCTGCAGGGCAGGATCACTGGTGCCATAGGCAATCAATCCGACTTCTGCAGTACCGTTATGAACAATAATTGGTGCCGGAATCAGTGTACGGGCATGATCATGCTTTTTAGCCAAACGAACCAGATTGGCAGACCAGTCTTCAGGGCGTTCACTGTAGGCTGCAGCCTGATTGTGACCGGTACCCCGGGTAAAATAGGCAGCTGCTGGGTGGTTGGTACCGGGCAGGGTCCGGTAGCAGATGCCGTCTCCATCAATATC
>NZ_JAOTRZ010000135.1 GCF_030247655.1 Trichlorobacter sp.
ACGTGACTGCTGCATGTATCTGAAGGCGTTGACAATATCGTCTGCTTCAAAGGTATGGAACGGGAGCGGATGGAAAACTCCTTCTGTAAAGAGAGCCATGATCTGTTTAAAGAGGGTACGGGTAAGGTCAGGGCGTTCCTGCATCAGTTGGTCTGCATCAATACCAAAGTAACTGATGTTGTTTCTAAATGGGCGTAGGCCGATGCGGGTGTTTTCGTAATAGTCGCGCTTGCCAAGCTCCAGAAACCGTCCAAAGGGTCTCAAGACCTGCAGGTTGCGATTGATCGCCTCGCCGGAGAGTGAATTCAGTACGACATCAACACCGCTGCCGCCTGTCTGAACTAGAATTTCATCGGCAAAGGTCAGTGAACGTGAATCAAAAATATGCTCAATACCAAGCATACGCAGGAAATCACGTTTTTCATCGGTACCGGCGGTTGCATAGATTTCAGCACCACACCATCTCGCCACCTGTATTGCCGCAATGCCAACACCGCCGGCAGCACCATGGATCAGTACTTTTTCACCCGGTGAAAGTCTGGCCAGATACTGTAGTGCATAAAAACTGGTAAAGAATGCTGCAGGAATAGTTACTGCCGCCTCAAAGGAGAGCCCTGCCGGGATAAGAGAAACGGCGTTGGGACTGGTGATTACCCGGTTAGCAAAACAGGCAGGGCCGAATCCCACCAGGTGATCGCCGGGGGAAAATTCCTGTACCTGTTCTCCAACACGGATAACAGTGCCGGAAAACTCCATGCCGAGTGTAGGGCCTGCAAAGCCATTTTCCACCGCTTCATCTGATAAAAGCCCCAGGGTGTACATGAAGTCACGAAAATTAAGGCCGGTTGCATGCACCTCAACCTCTATTTCACCGCTTTGGGGCGCAGGACATGAGCACGACTGCCAGCGCAGGTTCCGCAGTTGCCCTGGAAACTGGAATCCCAGGCGGTAACAGGGAGTGGCGGATGATGCCTGTTGGGCATCACCGCTGTCTGGTAATGTCGGCACCAGTTGCAAGCGGGGTGCAAAGCGTTTCCCCTCTGATGAAATGCAGATTTCCTGTTCATTGTCAGGCTGGATAATCTCTTTTGCAACCGCCTCAACCAGCGTGTCAAGGTTGCCGACTGTTTCAAGATCAACCAGACGAACAGTACCGCTGGCCGTTTCGTTGATTAACGTACGACCAAAACCCCAAAGAGCTGCATCAGGAAGGGCGGTTGCAGAGCAGCCCGTTTGTTTTTGATTGTGCCGAGGGATCAGGTGGCAGGCAGCGTTGCCGGTCACCAGCCAGCAGATGGTGGAAATCTCTGTTGCTTCAGTTGCCTTGATAATGGCTGCTGCAAGAGCGCAGCGGTCAGTCTGGATTTCAAGGAATGCTGATGGGCTGTTATCCGGTAAAGGTGGCTGAAGTCCGCTTATATGTATGATGCCGCGCAGTCCTCCGTACAGAGTTTTGATCTGTTGTAACTCGTCGGTGAGATCAGTTGCAGACGTATAGGTGGTATGGAGTACCTGTCCTCCAACACTCGACAGTCTGCTGTCCAACCGTTGTCCCAGCTCAGTAGAATAGCCCTCTTTGTCCGCTATGATGAGCCAGGGTGATTCTGCAGACAGCAGTAGTGGCGGGGCAGACGTGCAAACTGTTTCAGCGCGCCGCGCCAGCAGAAGGTACGGGCCTGACGAGGTCCGGGGAGAAAGTTCATGGCATTCACTGTCACCCAGTCCACGTTGTTCCAGTTTCATCTGCCAGAAAGCTGGTGATTGCTGACGCGACAGTGGCAAGCCGGAAGCACTTGCATGCCACCATTCTGTATGACTGCCAAAAACAAAGTCTGCCCATCGCGAAGGGTGTTGATCAATGAAAAGGATCAATCCGTCAGGAACAAGTTGGGAAAGTGCACAGTCAACAGCATGTAAGGCCGCGTCAATAGTCAAAAAATCTGACATTATGACCGCCAGATGATATGCAGAAGCCGGTGCCGGTTGTTCAAACTCGCCGGTTGAAGCAAGCAACCGGACTTCGGCAGCCGGAAAGTGGTCAAGTTGCTGAGCTGCTTCATCTAGGATGTCATGATTACCGGTTGCAAAAAGGTAATGACAATGGTCGAACTCAATATTACTGCAGATTGTGGAGGCAAATAACGGAAGACCGTCACTGACTTCCATAACGCCAAACCGGCTGCCTTCTGGTAGCGTCGCTAACGTTGTGGTGAGCAGTTTCTGCAGTGAATTTTCAATTTTTATTTTTGCTGCAGTACCGAGCAGGTTGCGGGTGAGGAGCGCCAAGGAAGCTGGTGATGGCAGCAGCCTGCTCACATCCTGTTCAGTTATGATGCTTTTCAGGTGTAGTCCTACCCGTGAAACACTATGGATAACCGGAAAATATTCCGGGTGATCATGGAACAGGCTGTTCCAGATATCCTGGGCTGAAATTGTATCGTTGTCTTTTCTTTGAATGGTAAAGCCTGATTCGGTTTCTGTAATTGAACCGTCAGATACAGAAAGACTGAGCAGGTGGTTAAGGTAGATGGCTGTTTCTGGCTTGTTTTTCTGGATTTCCTGAATAACAGCATGGGAAAGAACCTGATTCCCGTCTGCGAGAGACCGGACGGTTTCCAGGGTAAAACGACTGCACAGTACATCCAGCAGCGGATCCACTTCTTCAGAATAGCAGCGATGGGTGCCTTTAAGAACCGCCCGACTTACCGCCCCACCCATCTCTTTTTTCAGCTTGTCAAACGGGAGTGGCGATATACCGCAGGGCGTTAATGGGTGGGGCCAGGGGATGCTATGGTAAGCCAGAAAAACAGCCTTTGTGGCAGTCTGGTTGATGTTGAGGCGGACGGCTTTGAAGCGGACTTCCTGTACAGCGGCTATCGGCGTACCTTCGGCATCGGCGATAATGCACTCTGCTGTCAGGGAATGGGGGGAACGGCGTAGTAATGTTACCTTGGCACGTTTGGGGGCACGCTGCGGGTTGTACAGGATTAGCCGCCCCATATATACCGGGATGTAGGCGATACCGGCGTTGTCAGCCAGTTGGTCTTTCAGGAGCTGAAAGATTAGCTGGAAGGTACAGTCAAGGTGTGCAGGGTGGAGGTGAAAACCCTGCACATCTGTTCCGTCTACCGGTGTTGAATCTGAAAACAGGGCAACAACTGAGTTGTTTTCAATCCAGCCAACTTCAATTGTCTGAAATGCCGGGCCGTATCCAAGGCCGGCAGCTTCCGTAAGTCGATGATGCTCTGTAGCGGTAAAGTCCGGTCTCCGGGCAGGAAGTGGGATCTGGTGTTGCGGTTGCACCGTTGCAGGTGGCCCCTGCAGTATCCGGGCAGTAACATGGACCTCCCAGGGATCGTCGCTGGTGAGTTCTTTGGCTTTTATGCGCAAGCCGCCATGGGCAGGATCAATTGACACACGGATCAATTTAGAACGGTCGGCTTTCAATAATAGGGGTGACTTTATCTCGATTTCTTCTATCTCGCTGAATTCTCCAGCCAGCCAGGCATGGGCAGCAGCAAGTGCCAGTTCAGCGAAGCCGGCGCCGGGAAATACAATGGCATCACCAACCTGGTGGTCTGCAAGCATTGGAATAAGCTGGGTATCAAGCTGATTTTCCCAGGTAAGCTCCTGTTGGACAAGTTTATACCCTAAAAGAGGGTGTAGTTTGCGGCGATTGAGCAGGCCGTATGATTCCGGCGTCACGGTGTGCCAGTGCGATTCCCGTTGCCATGGATAATGGGGCAGTTCAACAAAAACTGCCTGTTCAGGGAAAAAGCAGTTCCAGTCAATGGGGATACCGCTGATGATCGCCTGACCAACAGCAGTAAAAATCTTTGCGGGGCTGTCATCTCCACGCATGCCGGTGCTGATGACACGTCCTGCTGTTGCGGTTTCTTCCATGCAGTCATGCAGATAGCCGCGGAGGATTGCATGGGGCCCGATTTCAATAAATACAGTGTTGCCGTCATGGAGAAGCTGCCTGATGGTCTGGTCAAACAGAACCGGTTCGCGCAGGTTGTGCCACCAGTAGCCTGCGTCAAGTCCGGTGCCAGCAGCCAATCCACCGATAACGGTTGAGTAAAACGGAATGGACGACTGTTGAGGAGTTATTGTTGCCAGTGCTGATCTGATGCCCGTTTCAAGCGGATCCATTGCCGGGCTGTGAAATGCATAATCAAGGGCAAGACGTTTATTAAAGATATTCTTGTCTGAGAGGATTGTTTCCAGTCTTTTGAGATCAGCATCTGCTCCGGCAACCGTTGATCCTTTACTGCTGTTGCTACCGGCAACGGTCAGGTTTTCATGAAGCCCAAGCTCAGTGAGTAATTGTTTGATGTCTGACTGACCCAGGCCGACCGCAGTCATCTGCCCTTTTCCCTTGGTGGTGCCCTGAAGTTGGCTGCGGTGATAAATTACCTGTACTGCATCTTCCAGAGACAGGGCTCCGCAAGCCCAGACAGCAGCAACTTCTCCCACACTATGGCCAACCACAGCTATGGGTGATACACCTCGTGCTTGAAGCATGCGGGTAATACCAACCTGAATCGCAAACAGGGCCGGCTGGGCAATCTCGGTGTCTGCGTACTGGTCAATGCCATAGAATCCGGACAATTCTTTTTCCAGGGACCAGTCAGCATACTGCCTGAAGAGCGAATCAACCCCCTGCACCGCTTGCAAAAACAGGGGGTCAGTCATCAGCTGTTTTCCCATGCCAAACCATTGCGCACCATTGCCGGAGTAGACAAATACGGGTCCGGTTGCCATGGCCAGCGGAGTAGGGGGCTGCGTAGGCTCAGTGTCAGAGAACGTGTGCAGCTGCTCTGCAATTTCCGTGTGTACACTGCCGAAGACAACGGTCTTGCATTCAAGCAGCTCGCGGCGGAAGAAGGCGTTATAGGTGATGTCGTACAGGGGGACATGGTGATTACTGCTCAGGTATGCTGCAGTATCCCTGGCAGATTTCTTCAAGGCCTCCGCGCTTTTTGCAGAAATCACCATGGGGAGTGTGCAGGGAGTAACCTTTGCTGGATTGCCGACAGGATGCTCGTGACTTTTGAGAACAACATGGGCATTGGCACCACCGAAACCGAAGGAGTTGATGCCGACGATGATCTCTCCAGTCTTGGTAATCGGTCTGTTCTCTGTGGCGACTTCAATGTTGAGGTTACTGAACGGTATTGCCGGATTAAGCTTTGTAATGCCTATGGTTGCAGGTATGGTCCGGTTCTGGATGCAGAGCAGGGCCTTGGTAAGGCCGGCAACCCCTGCAGCAGATTCCAGATGTCCCAGATTGCTTTTAACGGAGCCGATGATCAGTGGGTTTTCGGCCGGGCGTTGTTTCCCCAGGGCTTCACCGATTGCTTGTACCTCTATCGGGTCACCAACGGCAGTGCCGGTGCCGTGTGCTTCTATGTAGTCAATCTCTGACGGGGCTATTCCTGCCTGCAGGTAGGTCTGTCTTAGCAGAGATGCCTGAGCCGATGCGCTGGGTACGGTTAAACCGGATTTCCGGCCATCGGTATTGACTGCCGATGCTGCCACAACAGCCAGAATACGATCTCCATCAGCCACAGCCTGATTGTACTCTTTCAGAAGGAACAGACCGGCACCTTCGGAACGGACATAGCCATCGCATGCTGCATCAAATACGTTGCAGTGTCCTTTTCGGGACAGCATGGATGCCTTGGAGAAGGCTATGAAGGTATAGGGGTGGAGGTGAAGACTGACGCCACCTGCCAGTGCAGTGCTGCTTTCTCCTGCTGCAATGGATGCACATGCCTGGTGAAAAGCAACCAGTGATGATGAACAGGCTGTGTCAATGGCCATACTGGGGCCGTGCAGGTCAAAAAAGTAGGAGAGACGGTTGGCTGCAATACTTGAAGTGTTTCCGGTGCCGCCGGATGAGTCAACCGCCTCAAGGTTGTCAATCAGGCGATAGGCGTAGTCAACGTTTGAAATGCCGACAAATACCCCGCAGTTGCTCCCTTTCAGAGAGGATGGTTTAACGCCGGCGTTCTCGAAGGCCTCCCAGCCCAGCTCAAGCAACAGACGTTGCTGAGGGTCCATGACGGCAGCTTCACGTGGAGAAATACCGAAAAAACCGGCATCAAACAGCGATACATCGCCAATTGAGCCGGCAGTAAAGGTATAACTGGTGCCGGGGTGATCCTTCCGTGGGTGGGTAAATGTTTCCTGGCTCCAACGCTCTTTAGGAACTGAGGTGACCAGATTACGACCTTCCAGCAGATCATTCCAGAAGGTTTCCTGGGTTGTATTCGGTAGTCTGAATGAAAAACCTATGATAGCAACATTTAAAGGCATGTTTATCCCGGGAAGAACAAAAAGTAGGTATTGGTTAGATCTTTACCATAGTTGCCCTTTCTGTTCAATCCCGCTGGCGCCTGTTGTATAAAATCTGAAGGGAGGACAGTTTTGCTATCCTCCCTTTTTGCAGGCAGTTACCGATCTTTCCGTGGCACCACTACAATTCCTGATTCAGTGATGGTGTAGCCGTTCTTGAGGTCTTCTTCATGATCATAGCCGATCTCGGCGTTATCAGGAATAACCACTCCCTTGTCGATGATAGCCTTTTTGATCTTTACGTGTCGGCCAACGGTAACCCCTTCAAACAGGATGGAGTCTTCCACCAGACTGTAGCTGTTGATCTTGCACATCGGCCCCAGGATGGAGCGGCGTACTGTGCTGCCGCTGGTTATGCAGCCTCCGGTGACGTATGAATCAAGGTTGACACCACGGCGTCCATCTTCATCAAAGACGGTCTTGGCTGGTGGCAGGTTGCCCTGGTTGGTCAGGATCGGCCATTTGTAGTTATACAGGTTCAGTTGGGGGCTGATGTTGATCAGATCCATATTGGCCTCGTAGTAGGAGTCGAGCGTTCCCACATCCTTCCAGTAGCCACGTTCTTCCGATTTCATCCCCGGTACCTGGTTGTCGTTGGAGTTGTAGGCATAGACCCGATCACCCTTTTCCAGCATCATCGGGATGACATGTTTGCCGAAGTCAAGGTCCTCATACAGCTTCTTGCCTTCCAGCAGGACTTCAATCAGCTTGCGGGTGGGGAAGATGTAGTTGCCCATGGAGGCAAAGCAGGTTTTTCGGCCCGGTATGGTTTCCGGTTCTTTCGGTTTTTCGGTAAAGGCGGTGACCCGGTTGTCGTCATCCACAGAGAAGACTCCGAAGCGACTGGCCTCTTCTCTGGGCACTTCCAGGGAGGCGATGGTGAGGTCGGCACGGTTCATTCGATGGAACTGAATCATTTGGCTGATATCCATCTTGTAGATATGGTCGCCACCAAAGACCGCCACATAGTCGGCATCGGCTGTTTCAACAAAGCGCAGATACTGCAGGATTGCGTCTGCGGTGCCCTTAAACCACTGTTCGCTGTCGCTGCTGGTCTCCGGTGAGATGGCAACGCAGAATTCGCCCAGGCCGGTCCATTTGCCCCAGGATTCGCGGATATGCTTGTTGAGCGAGTAGGCGCGGTACTGGGTCAGGATATAAATTCTTTTGATGCCTGAGTTAAAGAGGTTGCTTAAGACAAAGTCGATAATCTTGTATTTGCCACCAAAGGTAACACTGGGTTTGGCACGGCGAAGCGTCAGCGGGCTCAGCCGTTCTCCTTTGCCGCCTGCAAGAACCATGGCTATCGTATTTCTGCCAAGATTTAATCCATCGTACATGTTGACGCTCCTTCT
>NZ_JAOTRZ010000136.1 GCF_030247655.1 Trichlorobacter sp.
ACCGGGAACACTGGCCGGTGTCGGTGCATTACAGTGTCATGTCTGCCAGCAGTTGAAGCAGGAGGGGGCTGCCGGAGAACGTCTGGACAGCCTGGAACTGGCCCTGGGTGAGACCTTGATGAACGCATTTGAACATGGCTGCCTGAAGATAGGCACGGATAAAGCCCGCTTGATACTTGAGGGTGAGTATGAAGACCTGGTACTGTCTTCCCAGGCTGCAGCAGATCAGGAAATACGTCTTGTTCTGAGCCTGTTCAGGCGGAATGAACGCCTTCAGGTCTGGATTGAAGTGATTGATCCGGGGACAGGATTTGATTCAGAAGAGAAATTAACGGGAGTTACTGCTGCCACAGCGCCTTGCGGGCGTGGCTTTAACGTGATGAAACGTTCAGTTGATCTGGTACGCCGCAATCAGGCGGGTAACCGGCTGGTGCTGATGCAGATGTTTGGTTGATACTATACACGCAGCTACCGCACTTAAAGGAGAAACTATGGAAATCAAAACAGTCGGGAGTCAAGAGCTGGTTGTCAGTGGTATTATCAAGACGATTGACGATAGTATGCAACTACGGGGTGAGCTGCAAAAGCTGTATGATGGGGGAGCCAAAAGCATTACCCTGCGGATTGAAGACTCATTTGCCTTGCCGTCGGCAGTCATCGGCTATCTGATGAAGCTGGTGAACCGTGAGAAAGTGAGCCTGACCTTACTGGCTGGTGATAACCGGCTGTATGAATTGCTGGAGGAGTTGCAACTGGCCACCGTCTTTGGTGCTCGTTGTACCGCTCGCTAATCTGGTGACTGATGGTCAATAATCGCGGCATCTTTCCTATACTGTTGATATTTGTTGTTGTAGCGGGTGTCGGTGGAGCGCTGTTGAGCCTCGACCGGATTGAAAGACAGCAGCAGCATTATAAACAGCATACTGAGATGCTGGAAATATCGTACCGGGCTGCAATTCATACCTATAAAGTTGCCACAGAGATCTATCTGCGTGATACGATACGTCAGCCAGAGGTGCTTTCGCTGTTCGCTCATGCCTGGCGGTCTGATGAGGCTGGCAAGGCAAACCTGAGACACCAGCTCTACAACAGGTTGCAGGGGTCGTATCAGGAGCTCTGGCAGTACCGTTTACGCCAGCTGCATTTTCATCTGCCTGATGGCGAAAGCTTTCTCCGCTTTCATCAACCTAAACGTTTTGGTGATAAGCTGTTTAGTGTGCGGCCGTCTGTGCGGATTGCCAATACTGAAAAGCGAGCGGTGATCGGCTTTGAAGCGGGCAGAATCATAGATGGCTTCCGGTATGTCGTGCCGCTTGAGTACCAAGGACGACATATTGGTAGTGTAGAAACCAGCATTCCGTTCAAATCCGTCCAGAGTGCCATGACAGAATATGCCAGTGAACGCGAGTACCAGTTTCTGGTACATGCTGATCTGGTTCAAGAACGCCTGTTTCCTGACTTCCGTTCCGTCTATGCCTCATCCCCTTTTTCCGACGCCTGGTTGATTGAAAATCCTGCCAGAAATCATGCTGACACTGCCAAACCACTTTCAACCACAGCAGATGCCATAGCGAAAAAACTCAGTAAAGATGTCGATACCATACAGCGCATGGTGCGGGGTGAACAGTTTTCAGTGGGGATTGTGCATCGGGGGATCGGCTATGTTGTCTCGTTTGTGCCGGTACCGGAAGTTACCGGTGGCAGGGGCGGGTATCTGGTTTGCTATGCTGTAGAACCGCTGGTGGTGGCTGTCAAGCGCAGTTTTGTGCTGGAATTGACCGGTTTTGCCGTCATGCTTGCCGTTGCTCTCTGGCTCTTGCTTCGCTGGCGCAGTAGTATGGCTGAGCTGGCCGAACAGACAGCCAGAGGACAATATGAAGAAAGTCTGCTGACACAACAGGAACGGGTTGAACATGAGGAGCGGACCCGTATTTCCCGTGAGCTGCATGATGGTATCGGACAGGCATTGCATGCGGTCCTGCTCCGGCTGAAACTGTTGCTTGGTACCGTTGGAACAGATAAAAGTGGTGAACGCAGTGCCATCAAAGAGTTGATCCGGGATGTACAGAACGCTTCATCAGAGCTGAGAAACCTGGTCGTCTCTTTACGCCCCCTGCCGTTATCCGGCATGAATATCGAAGAAGCGGTACGCTGGCTCTGCCGTAATCTGGAAAGGGACGGTGGTGTATCATTACTGGTACAGTCTGCCGGAGAGTTTGATGCTGTTGGTGACCGCTGCAGTCTGGTACTGTTTCGGGTCTGCCAGGAAAGCCTGACCAATATTCTGAAACATGCTGCTGCCAGGCGTGTCCAGGTTTCTCTGCAACGCCAGGGGGATACCATCGTCCTGACGGTAAGTGATGATGGCAGGGGGGGGGGCGAAGGTGGGTATGTCAGGTGGATCAGGGCTGATGATTATGCAGGAACGGGTTGCTCTTGTTGGTGGGCGTCTGGTGATTGATTCTCCTGAAGGTCAGGGCACAAGAATTTTTGTGGAGCTACCATGTCATTGATTCAATTGGTTATTGCAGATGACCATGCCATATTTCGCCAAGGGCTGCGTTCGTTAATCGCCATGGCTGATGATTGTGAAATTGTGGGTGAATGCAGTCGGGGGGATGAGGCGCTGGTCCTGATTCGCAAACTGCGTCCTACGCTTGCCATTCTTGATATTTCTATGCCGGGCCTTGACGGCCTTTCAACCGTTGCAGCCTTGAGGCGTGAGGATGATACGACGCCGGTGGTTGTTCTGACAACCCACGACGACCCGCTGATGCTGGAACGGGCGAGAGTAAGCGGCGCAAATGGCTATGTTAATAAAGAATTTGCCTTTGAACAGCTGCTGCAGACCATCAGGAAGGTTGCGGATGGCTCGGTTTTGCTGGATGCTTCAGAACAGTCCGCTTCGTTACACGATGGACATTTTCTGACAGACAGGGAGCTGGAGGTTATCCGGCTGGTGGCTTGTGGCATGAGCAGTCGCTTGATCGGAGAGTCTCTGGGAATCAGTAATAAAACGGTGGATAACCATCGTACCAATATTATGAACAAGCTGGGCATACATACCACTGCCGAGCTGGTGCGCTACGCCATCAAGGTGGGGCTGGGATAGTGGTTTTTGTTATGGACTTGAACTGAAGAGGAGCAAACGGTGGAATATCAGACGGGAAGACCTGGCAGAATTATAGTGGCTCGTTTTGGTGATGGTGAGGATCTCCTGGCCGGGATTTCAGAGATCTGCCGTGCTGAAAATATCAGGGCCGCCTGCTTTAACATGGTGGGTGGCATGAAAGCAGGCCGTTTTGTGGTGGGGCCTGAAACCGAGGAGATGCCGCCGATCCCGGTCTGGCGTGAACTGCAGGAAAGTCATGAAGCGGTCGGTTTCGGTACGGTGTTCTGGGAGAAGGATCAGCCCAAGGTGCATCTGCATGGAGCCTATGGCAAGCATGACAGTGTCAAGGCCGGCTGTCTGCGGGAAGCGACTCAATCTTTTCTGGTGCTTGAAGTGGTGATTACCGAGATACTGGATGTCAGTATTGTGAGGGCGCTGGACCCGGCATCAGGCATGGTGCTGATGAAGATGAACCAGGCCTGAAAAAAATAGCCGCGAAAGAACGCAAGGATCGCAAAAACAGTTCAAGGCGTTGCTCGATATAACTAATACCGCTGAAGCGGTTTGTAATAATCTGTTTTCTTTTATTTCTTTGTGCTCTTTTGCGGCTATCTGTCTATGTATATAAGCCGCTTTTGGGGGGCTTCGTGCCTATGAACCGATTGCTTGCTCTGGTACTTGCCATGACCATTACATCTGCATATGGGGCAGAGCTGCCTCCCTGCCCTGCATCACCCAACTGTGTTTCCAGCCAGGCTGAAGGCAAGCACCGGATTGCTGCTTTTGTCATCAAAGGTGAGCCAGATCAGGCCTTCAAATGTCTGCACACACTGCTTGCTAAACGCTCCGATACCACGGTAATAGCGGCTGATTCTGATCTGATTAAGGTTGAATTCAGGACGCTGCTTGGATTTGTCGATGACGGGCTGTTCCTGCTGGACCGGCATCAGGCAGTAATCCATCTGCGTTCTGCTGCACGATTGGGCTACTGGGATCTGGGCAAGAACCGGCGACGTATGGAGCAGATCAGGCAGCAGTTTAGCCAGGTTTGTCAGTCATAATACGGCTAGCTATCTCCGTTCTCTGCCATGCCATAGCGTTTGGGCTTCCAATAGCCAGAGCCCGCTGATTGGCTGGCGTATCAAGGATGGCAGTAATCCAGCCAATATCTCTTCTGTCATATTCTGCCATTCAGGCATGGCTGAAAGTCCAGCTAGTGTAACCAGGTTCATGGCCAGGGCTGCCGGCCCGGATGGAATCACCCCATCATGGTTGTCTGACAGTGCAAGCGGAAGCTGTTCCTGATCAGTACCTGCCGTGACAAGCCGCCCATCCAGTGTTGTAAAAAGCTGCAGTGCATCCCTGCAGAGCTGCTCGGCCGCCTGAAGATCCTCACTTCTTTTCTCCGCCTGATACAGTTCCAGATAACCCCAGCCCAGAAAGGCGTAATCCTCCAAAAATGCCGGAATGGTTGATGGCGTACCGCACCAGCTGCGCAGCATACGGCCATCGGCACGGGTCAGGGCGCTGCTGATAAAGGCCGCTGCCCTGCGGGCCGCTTCCAGCCAACGCTGATTACCGGTCAGTGCTGCTCCCCGCGCCAGTGCCGCGATGGTCAGGCCGTTCCAGCCGGACAGGATCTTGATATCACGCAACGGCTGCTGACGAGTAGCCCGTACCTGCAGCAGTTTCTGTCTGGCTGACGTAATCACAGCCGGCTCTTCAGCAACCGGCAGCGCCTGAAACAGTACATTCTCTCCCGGTTCTTCAAAGTTACCCTGATCCGTTACCCCGTACTGGTTGCAGAACAGCGGTGCCTCATCCCCCAAAATCTGCTCAATCTCCTGTTTCTTCCAAACATAGCAGGCCCCTTCCCGGCCTTCCGAGTCTGCATCCAGTCCGCAGTAAAAGCCACCCTCCGGTGCGGTTAGTTCGGACAGCACAAACTCCAGCAGATTGTCGGCCATTTCCAGGTAGTTGCTTTCTGCGGTCAGGACATGGGCCTCCAACGCTGCGTAGGCTACCAAGGCCTGATCATAGAGCATCTTTTCAAAGTGGGGCACCAACCAGTGCTGGTCTGTACTGTAGCGGTGGATGCCACCACCCAGCTGATCCCAGATGCCGCCCTGCCGCATCGCCTTGAGCGTATCAAGCGCCATTTTCTGTTCAGCAGCATCAGGTCGATGCAAGAGAAACAGCAGGTACGGCGGCATCGGAAACTTGGGGGCCTTGCCAAAGCCGTGGTAGTGCGGGTCATGGATCTTGCGCAGGGTGGCGCTTGCCTGGTCAGCTATGGTAGCCAGATTAAACTGGCCTGCTGGTTGTGGCGGCTTGGCCATCTGGGCCAGTGCCTCCATCAGTGAGGCGGCATTGCGTTCAACCGCATCCTGTTTGTGTTGCCATACCTTGGCAATGTTCTCCAGCAGTTCCAGAAAACCGGGCATGCCGTGGCGTGGCTCTTTAGGTAGATAGGTCAGTGCATAAAACGGGGTGCCATCCGGCTTCAGAAAGCAGTTCAGAGGCCAGCCGCCGCTGCCCGTCATGGTCTGGCAGGCAGCCATGCAGAACTCGTCCAGATCGGGCCGCTCCTCCCTATCCACCTTGACCGGTACAAAGGCATGGTTCAGGATATCAGCCACCTCGTCATCCTCAAAGGATTCATGGGCCATGACATGGCACCAGTGGCAGGTGGCATAGCCGATGGAGACAAACAGCGGCAGGTTGCGCTGCTGCGCTTCCTCCTGCGCTGCTGGTCCCCATTCCCGCCAATCCACCGGGTTGCGGCTGTGCTGCAACAGGTAAGGGGAGCGGGAAAAGATCAGGCGGTTGAACTCCGGTCTGCCATCGGCAGCCAGGGTAGAACGGTCAAGGCTCAGCAGGTCATGCAGTTCTTGGTTGGTCATGGGAGATCCAATCATATGAAAAAACTTGCTCAACACCTGTCTGGATAGTACTCTTTCCCATCCTGCAACTGCAAGGGAGTCTTCAATGTTTGATTATAGTGAGCGTCCCGACCTGGCCCCATACGCCTGCACCAGTGCCGCCTCTAAAGGGCGCAAATACCCGGAAGAATCCTCTGATCCCCGTCCCATGTTCGAGCGTGACCGTGACCGGGTCATCCACTGCGCCGCTTTCCGTCGTTTAGAGTACAAGACCCAGGTTTTCCTGAACCACGAAGGGGATTACTACCGTACCCGTTTGACCCATTCGCTGGAGGTGGCCCAGATCGGCAAGGCGGTTGCCCTGCGCCTGCGTCTGAACAGTGACCTGACCGAGGCGCTGGCCCTGGCCCATGATCTGGGGCATACCCCCTTTGGCCATACCGGTGAAGAGGTGCTGAACCAGCTGATGCAGGGCTATGGCGGGTTTGAGCACAACTACCAGTCGTTCCGGGTGGTGAATGAACTGGAAGAACGCTATGCAGAGTTTGATGGTCTGAACCTCTCCTGGGAGGTGCGGGAAGGGATTCTGAAACACTCCTCACCCCATGATGTGCCCACCAGAATACTGGATGAATTCCTGCCCGGGGTGGTTCCCTCCATTGAAGGCCAGTTGATCAACTATGCCGATGAGATCGCCTATAACAACCATGATATTGATGACGGTATTAAATCCGGCTACCTGACCCTGGACCAGTTAAAGGAAGTTGATCTGTGGCAACGGATGGCCAGCCGGGTGCGGGAGCGTTACCCAACCATTGATGACAAGCGGCTGGTGGCGAGGACGGTCAGTGCCCTGATCGGTATGCAGATTACTGATATCTGCGAAACCACCTGGGCCAACATCCAGCAGTACGGCATCACCAATATGGATGATCTGCGCCGGGTCAACCGGGTGCTGGTCCATTTCAGCCCCCAGGTGGAGCAGGAAAACATAACCCTGAAGAAGTTCCTTAAGGAAAAACTCTATCGTCACCACAAGGTGGACAAGATGCGGGTCAAGGCCGAGCATGTCCTGAGTAAACTGTTTGAAACCTACCTGAAACGGCCCAACCTGCTGCCACCCAAGTACCATCGCCGGATTGAGCAGAACGGGGTGGAGCGGACCGTGGCGGATTATCTGGCTGGTATGACTGACCGCTATGCGTTGGATGATTACAAGACTTTGTTCGAGACCTTTGAGAGAGTGTGAAATGAAAAAACAGGTACAACCCGAGTCTCGCCACGATTTTTTTGCCTTTCTGGCCCGGATGCAGTACATCAACCGCTGGGGCCTGATGCGTAATACTCAGCCTGAGAATATTAAGGAACATTCACTTGATGTGGCCATGCTGGCCCATGCCCTGGTGGTGATCCGCAACACCTTTTACGGCGGTACACTGGACCCGAATCAGGCTGCGATGTACGGTATCTTCCATGATGCCAGCGAGATCTTTACCGGCGATATGCCGACTCCGGTCAAATATTTTAATCCCCATTTCAAGAAGTCCTTCCACCAGCTTGAAGACCGTGCCCGTAAGAAACTGCTGGCCATGCTGCCGCCGGAGCTGGCGCAGGTCTATGAACCACTCTTCTTTTTTGAGGAGCAGGATGCGCAATACAAACCGCTTATCAAGGCTGCCGATAAGATCGCTGCACTGATCAAATGTCTAGAAG
>NZ_JAOTRZ010000137.1 GCF_030247655.1 Trichlorobacter sp.
TGTGATCACCATGGAAAACCACGGGCCGTTGCATCTTGAAAAGCCGCAGACGGAAGACAGACAGCGTCTCTACATCCAGCAGCAGCCAGATGGATGTGATGACCTGACCGTCTACCTGCATCATCTGGAACAGGCAGACAGGATGCTGGGGATGGTTCGGGATCAGCTTGCAGGGATGCAGCGGGAAGGGCTGCTGTGTCTCTACGGTGATCACCTGCCGATTATGCCGCAGGTATACCGGATATTGGGTGAGCCGGATGGCACGGTTGACTATCTGATCTGGAGTAACAAACAGCAGCGGCATACTGTTGATGCACAGCCCCGTGCGGTGGAGCAGCTGGCAGCAGAGTTGTTGCGTGTTATGGTGGTGGCAGGGTAAGCATCATCTGGTAAAGCCGGGTTGTATGTGATACATCGTATCTCATTTCTGTAGTAGGGGGCAGGGGAATGGTTCTGGATTATTCATCACTTGCAAATGCAATCAGCCAGCTTGAAAAGAGTATCAACTTTGCCACCTCTGACATGGCCAGGAATGATGCCGATCTGTTCGAACAACTACGAAATTCTGTTATTCAGTGTTTTGAGTTTACTTATGAACTCAGCTGGAAGATGCTGAAACGCCATCTTGAAGCAGTATCTGCCACCCCGGAAGAACTTGACAACAGCAGCTTTCAGAATCTGATCCGTCTGGGAAATGAAAAAGGTCTGCTGCGGTCAGACTGGAGTCGTTGGAAGGCCTATCGTCAGGCCCGCACTGATAGCAGTCACACCTACGACAGCAGCAAGGCTGAAGCGGTATATGCCATTGCACCGGATTTTCTGGAAGAAGCGCGCTATCTGTATCAGCAGCTGACAGTAGGAAACACTCCTGCATGAGAGCAGGTGCGGTTTCCACGCTTGGCCTCACCCCCCATGATCAGGCCGAACTGAGTAAAATTCTTCATACCAGCCTTGCCGGTTATACTGTCTGGGCCTTTGGTTCACGGGTAAGCGGCAGTCCCAAAACCTATTCTGATCTTGATCTGGTTATCGTCACTGAACAGCCTTTGTCGCTGGAGCAGATGGCAACCCTGCATGAGGCCTTTGAGGAATCAGACCTGGCCATCCGGGTTGATCTGGTGGACTGGGCAACAGCCAGTGACTCATTTCGCAGGATAATTCTGCAGCAGTATCTGGTGGTGCAGGAAGGATAGGGGCGCGGCAGGTGTTCAACCGAACGCAAAAGCCGTTCAATCTGGATTGAAGCGTAAAAAGGTGAATCGGTTGCTATGTAATCATAGATATCATTCAGATCTGCAGCAGCCTTTTCACTCCAGATCAGTTGGCGCATCTTTTGGTCATCCGGGTACAGAGTTCCTCATGGGTAACGGTTTTTCCCTGGAGAATAGCCTGTTCTCCCGCTTCAATCTTCTGCATCAGATAGATGCGGTACATAAGTTCGTCGGCATCAATCTGGTCCGGCAGGTTGTGCACAAACTGTTCAAGCTGTGCTTTTTGAAGCTGCATGGCATTTTCTCCTTAAGGATGTCGAGAAAAATTGAAAGTTTTAGTGGGTAGACAGTAACACAGATTTGGGATAACGCAAAGCATGGGCACGGCGTGCCGTGCCCATGATGTACGACAAGAACATTTCAAACACAGGGTAAAATGAGCCTTCGTACTATGTCTGAAAAAGCGAAAAACGTTGATAGCCACATCAGCCTCGTTCGATCATCGGCAGCCGAATACCTGACCTTTGTTGCTGCAGCAGGCAAAGGCGGGGTTGAAGCGATGTATGCTGATGAAAACGTATGGCTGACCCAGAAAATGATGGGGCTGCTTTATGACGTTGATGTCAGGACGATCAACTACCACCTTAAAAAAATATTTTCAGATGCTGAATTGCAGGAAGATTCAGTTATCCGAAATTTTCGGATAACTGCCTCAGACGGGAAAAGCTACAACACCAGGCACTACAACCTTGCAGCAATCATTGCCGTTGGTTACAAAGTTAATTCTGAGCGTGCCGTACAGTTCCGCAAATGGGCAACTGCCATTGTTGAATCCTTCACCATCAAAGGGTTTGCAATGGATGATGAACGTCTGAAAAACGACGGCTCGGTACTGTCCAGACAGTATTTTGAAGAACAGTTGCAGCGGATTCGGGAAATCCGTCTCTCTGAACGCAAGTTCTACCAGAAAATAACCGACATTTACGCCACATCAATTGATTACGATATCACTGCGCAGGCCACCAGGCGCTTTTTTGCCACCGTGCAAAACAAGCTGCATTGGGCCATCAATGGCCAGACCGCAGCGGAGATACTCTATCATCGTGCTGATGCCGAGAAAGAAAACATGGGGCTCACCACCTGGAAGGATGCGCCCGGCGGAAAGATCCAGAAATTTGATGTAGTGGTTGCCAAAAACTACCTGACTGAAAATGAAATGGCGCAACTGCAACGACTGGTCTCAGCCTACCTTGATCTGGCAGAGGATATGGCCTTACGGCAGATCCCGATGACCATGCAGGACTGGGAAACCCGCCTGAACCGTTTTATAGAAGCCACTGATCGGTCTGTGTTGCAGGATGCGGGCAAGGTTACGGCGGAAATCGCCAGAGCGCATGCTGAAACAGAATTCGAGAAATATCGCGTTGTACAGGATCGTCTGTTTGAATCAGACTTTGACAGAATCCTGAAGCAGTTGCCAGAACAAGGCGGTTCGTAGGGGCAGGGAGTGCCTCGCCCGATCTTAATGTTGCCGTTCCATGATGTACGACAAGAATATTCCAAACCCGGGGAGAATAATGGGTATGCAACGATTGATGATGGTTATGGTCATTACTGTTTTGGTTTTGTGCTGTAATTTGGTGCCAAAACAATGTGCTGCGGAAACGTATCTGGATGTATTAGCCGGATACAGCCAGGTTGCCTCAGCAATGAACTCTTTTTTCGATGCCACGCTGAAGACGGCGGCAACAAGCTCCATTGAGAGTGGACAGCATAACGCGCAGGCCATGAATGCGCTGAAAAACTTCTGGAAATACAAGATCCCCATAGACAAAAAATACGATGCGGCAATACTTGATGGCTTTGCATCATATCACGATTTTAATAACGGCCTCTTTTCAACCAACAGAGAATTGCAGGCTTTCAGAGAGCTAAGTTTGCAGAAAGGTTATGCAGACGCTAAGACGTACACACAGTGGAATGAACAACTTGGTAGTACGTTAGGAGGCGCCGTGAAGGCGCTGAACTTTCTTTCGTTTGGGATGACTACTTACCACCTCGAAGAAAACTTGACTAAAGCAATTGATGTGGATACCTGGCAGATTAAGCCTGAATATACTGCACTGGCAGCTCAGAATCTCTTGGACGCTTATAATACCTCAATAGAAATTGCGAAGACAATTAACACTATATACCCCAAAAACGTTGCCGCCAGCTGGTGGTCACGCAACGCCTTTGCCAAGGGTCTTACTAACGTAATGGAAAAAGGCTCTATGGCTCCCGGATTAAATGCTGTTTTAATGGGTGCCCAGATTGAGTCCATGATCTACAAAACTCTGCGCGACAAGCAGATAACCGAGATTAAGGATAATCTGTTTTTCCAATACAATGATATCCGTAACAGCAGAGTGCAGATTATCAGTCAACTGATACAGCTTTTGGTGGATAGGGAAACTGCCAACGAGTCTGTCAGTCTGACAGATATCACCAACATTCTTGATAGATATCTTGTGCTGCGTCCAACGTACTCAAAGGCATTTGTTGGCCAAACCTATAAGCTGAGTGAGCTGTTCAATATCTACCGCAACAATCAAAGCCACCTGTCCACCAACTACAACGTCACCTCATTTGATGCCCTTTCTGATGCTGATAAAATAATGGTTGCGCTGGATGCTCTGGTATTGATGGCAAGCATAGAAGACGCAGAGCTGCAATCCTATATGTACAGCACCTTAACCAACGGTGTGAAAACTGCCGACAGAGTTTTTTCTGCACTTGAAGGCAGCAGCATCTATGAAATTTATAACACCGATGACCTGATGAATAAGATGTTTTTGTATAACAATACCGACACAGACGCTGTCACGTACTATGGCATCATCTTCAAAGCTCTATTCAACTCAGGCCATGCAACAAGGAAGATGGCGGCGCTGGCAGAAATAGGCCGTTATTCGCAGATGTTGAAAGATGCAGAGGATGCTGCAAATAAGCCGGAATACCTTGAAATCCAGGTGGCTGATAAAGATCTGGCAGTAGGCCCCACCCAGTATAACCATACCCAGTTTTATGCTGCCGCAGGCAGCAAAGTAAGGCTGGTTCCCCGTAATGACACAGCCTGGCCGGATTTTAGTGCCTTTCAAAATACCCAGATTCAGGTTGCACTTATCCCTTATAATGGTGTCAATGAAATGCACCTGACACTGGTAAACGCCAGCTATGTCAACGGAGCAATAGAATTTACCATTAGCGCAGGCAGTACTAACGGAGAACCGGTCACGTTAGTATCTGGCTATTTCGAGGTGCTGGGGGTAGAGGGGGGCAGCAATCTGCATTATTCGTCACCGAGACAGCAGATTACGCAGATGCCTAATATAACAACTCCGCCCGACGGCACTGATATGTCGTTAATCCTAAATGATCAATTTGAAGTGGTAGGCCTAGATAGTGCTATCTGGTCTGTTAGTGGTCATGATGTAACAGTTCATGATGGCATATTGGATTTACAAGCGAATGTAACCGACAATGTTGGTCGTGCAACTGCCAATTTCTTTTCTCCCCTGAAAAGGATAAGGGTGGAAATGAAACATTTTATGCATCCCGGTGGTAATTTTTATATGCCGGGAATCAGTTTTATTGCCGAAGATAATAGTGAGCCTCTAAATGTAAACTGGGTGAAATCTGACTATTCTCCAGATTATTGTTCAAACAGCAATAATTACAATAAGATCAGGATTAGTAATGTGACTGGTAATCTATCATGCAATGCTGAATTTTCGAGTCTATCTAGCTCATCTCAATATGATACTTGGGTTACAACCGTCATGGAGTACAACTCAGAGACTGGTTTAATTGCAATAGATTTTGATAATGACGGTATAATTGACTTTACAGCCACACAAGCGGCAAATCTACGCCATGCTATCAAGCGTATCGGACTTCATCCTTATGGTTGGTGGACAGGCCATTCTCATAAGTTTGAACACATTAAAGTGTACGGTGAGTACGCGCCAGTTCCTATTGCCACCTTCCTCTCTGAAAACCTTCCTGACAACAGCTATCAGATAGGCACTACCACCAAAACCTGGCGTTTCAAGTCCGGCACTAATGCCATAACCGGCCTCAAGGCTGTACAGGTTTCAGGCAAGACCTCCAGCAGGCTTGGTATTGCCCAGACCGAAATTGCCATTGGCGATGTTGCAGCAAACACCGAATTTACCGTAAACCTGCCGATAAACCCTGTGCATGATACAACGGATCTCAAGTCATCCTACTGGACCTTGGTTGACGCCAACAATGCAGTGGTGACCATAACCAATTCTAAAAACAACGATTTCTGGCTGAAGCTGCGTACCAACCGTGCCCCGGAGTTCAGTCAACTGCAACTTGAAAGCGTCGGCGGCAAGACCGGTCAATCGGTTTGCCTGCCGCTTATGGCTGCTGATCCTGATGGTGATGCCTTGAACTACAGCGTAACCTCTGGTGGCGGCAGTGTGGTTGACGGCACCTGCATGGGGATTAGCGGAAAGATGTATCAGGGCAGCTTTGCCTCTCCCGGTGTCGTTTCCGTGAGTATTCAGGTTAGTGATGCCATTGGAGCAACTGCCACAAAAGTTATCTACGGGGTTATTACCAGTGATGGTGCAGTAAAGGATTTCTTTAATGATCTGAAGTACGCCAATGCCACAACCGATCAATTAAAGGATCAGTATCGAGCCATCAACTATCTGGCATTGAAGGGTATAGTCATTGGTTTGCCTGACCCGAATGATGCCAATGGACGGGTATTTGAGCCCAACCGGGTTGCAAACCAGGCCGAAGCTTTGGCCATGCTGATGAAAGCGGCCAGCCTGCGTGGCTTTGTCACACTGGATGCCACTGTCTTTCCGCTTGCCAATCTGAGCAAATTTGATCCTGCAAGCGGTACCTATTACAATTTTAGTTGGGTAACGCCTTATCTCTTCAAGGCGCAGGAACTTGGCCTGATCAGTAGTGCCACAGAGTTTGAGCCTGATAAAGAGGCAACACGGGAGTGGTTTGCCAGTCTCTTGTCTGCATTACTCAAGCTTGAGGCGCCAACTGATGAATTCACTAATCCTTCTGCGTACAGCTTTGCGGACTCAGCATCATTCTCTGCCCAATACGATTATGACAAGGCCCGCGCAGCTGCGTTCTTCGGTTTTATGGGGCAATTAGGCAGCAGCTCAAGCTTCAACCCACAAAGCGCCATGATTCGGGCTGATGTTGCTGTTGTTGCCTCAAAGGTACTTCGTCGTCCCACCTTTAGTAGTATCACTGTTGCAGGGCTTACGGATCGTACAATAACCGGTGAGACTGTACCAAGTGTGTTGCTGGATCAAAGTTTTAGCGTTACCGGCGTGGCCGGGCTGAGCGGCAATCGGATGCTGGATGACGGCACCGGCAATATTAAAGAAGATGATCTCTTTAATGCTGGTGAATACGTTACAGTGAAGGCGATCAGGCCGGGTATGACACCGTATCTGGCCGGATCAAAACTGGCTGGCGTTTTAAGCGGTTCTCCCATAACCGTACAAACTTCTCCACCTGACATAAACTACAGTGAAAAACGATCTTTGCTGGTTCTTCTGGAGGCCGCAGACTCAGATGGACGCAACATTGTGCGCAACCTGGCAACAGTGCCCTATGGAGTCTATTTTCCGGATCGTGACGGGGATGGAGTTCGTGATGAACAGGATCTGTGGCCGGATAACCCGTTATACCATACTGACGCCAACGGCAACGGTATCCCCGATAATGCCGATGCACAATGGGGACTAAGTAATCGCCAGTGGAATGAAATAGTTGCAATCAACGGCCAGCAGATGACCCTGCTTGATGCCATTTTGAACGGTCTGTACAATTATCCGTTTGTCTCCAGGTTTTATATCCCAGAGACCAGCAATAGCCTCACTTTGGATGTGACAACCTTTACTGCTGATGGCGGCGCAGCACCTTACAGCTACTGCCTTGCCACCACCAACAGCAGCGCGGGCTGCAGCTGGAACAGCACCAAGCCAACCAGCTACAGCTTTGCCAGCGCCGGGGCCAAGACCCTGTATGCCTTTGCAAAGGATGCTAGCGGCAAGGTATCAGCAGCACGTTCTGCCACCACCACCATAACCCTGATGCAGACCCTGAATGTAACCGTAACCAATAGCAACGGCGGCGGCGGTTCAGTAACCATCCCCACTTCAGGTGGGAACACTACCTGCGACAGTGGCAGTTGCAGCAATAGTTTTGCTAAAGACAGTAGTGTCAGCCTGTCTGCCACACCCAATACCGCTTCAAGCTTTGGCGGCTGGTCAGGCGCCTGCAGCGGAACAAGCTCTGGTTGCACGGTGGTTATGTCTGCTGATAAGAGTCTGGGAGCCCTGTTTAATCTGGTGCCCAGGGCCCGGATCGGTGCTACTGCCTACGGTACCT
>NZ_JAOTRZ010000138.1 GCF_030247655.1 Trichlorobacter sp.
GTGAGCCCGGCACTTACTACCAGTTCAGAAAGCTGACCCAACTCATCGAAACAGGTATTTCGCCGGGCATGGTGGTCACCTGTTCGCACCCACAGCAGCACCTTCTGTTCCGGCTTTCCCCCCACCTTGCCATCGATCCATGATCGTAAGGCAGCCGATGGCGATTCATACCCCAGAAAGCCTGTGCGCAGGGTACGCTGTGCCCCTGGCGCGTCAACGCGAAAAGCCTCGGCAATGATATGCGTCAGATGCTTGGGGCTGGCCGGACGAGACCGATAGGGGCGAAGTGATCCTTCTAACCCGGCATCGAAAAGAAATCGTCTGGCTTGCAATTCCTGGACAGCGCCAGGTCTGATCTGAATGGAAAGACCGGCAAACAGTGCCGCAGCAGTCAGGTACCAGCCTTCGCCAAACGAAAAGCCGGGATCGGCATGGAACGTATAGGCGCGGTTCCGCTCCAGAATGATTTGCCTGGCGGCTTTTCCGGCAACTTCAGCTCTGCAGGCAATCTCTCGCGCGTTGGCCGTATCAAGCAGCCGGGCAAAACGTGCGGCCTCCAATGCCGTATCTTCTGCAGTGCACGTGATCTGCTCTACCCGCTGCCAACCGTCTTCGCAATCTTCCAATGTGGGTGCCCGCTGAGAACCGCGAGAGAGCTGCCCGGCACCATAGCGCGCATCCTCTGCCCGGGCCCCGAAAGCCTGAACCAACACCCATTGGAGCAACGTAACCTCTTGGCTCTCCCCCGCGTTGTCCAGTGCCCTTGTGGCCAACAGAACAACCTGCTCCAACCGGGATCGATACTCATCGCGTACTCCAGGCAAATGCAGCGTTCCCTGCAACGCGGTGGCCTCTGCCAAAAGAGTGACGGCCTTTCGTGTAAGCTCCCCGCCATCAGTTTCATTATAGAGCATTCTTGTCACACTATCTTCTTCGACCATGATGAGGTGTGGTAAAAGAGTTCTCACCTTTTGAATAAGCTGATCCATATCGTTGATTGCTACTTCAGCTTCCATCTGTGACGGTGTTCACCAAGATACTCCTGAGCCGGCCGGAGTGCAGTGTCACCTGGTTGTATGATAGCCCGTCCGGTTAATGTCTGGAGTGATCCGGCAAAGTTTGGAGCAAGCCCGATGGATGAGGCTGTGATAACCTGGTAGTTGATGGACACACCCAGCATTCCTTCGTCGAATCCCCAATGACAGAGCCTGCAGAGTGCCATTCCGTTACGGATGTCATCATTACGGCTTTCACTCCAGGGAACGATATGGGCAGCTTCAACCACGGTATGTCCTTCCGGGGTGACAATCCGTATGCCACACAGGGCACAACGATGGTCGTAGGTTGAAACAACCATTCTGCGGAACCCCTGATCACGGACTGCCGGCTTGTAACTATTGGTCTCCAGCACCTCTTTGACCAAAGGCTGGTGAGCCTGCTTTTCAAGCATCAGCTCGTAGTCGAAAGCACCTTGATTTACTACAGCTTGTTCAAGCAATGCCAGTTGAGCCTCTTCAGAAAAGCAGGATTGCAGCAAAGCTTCACGCAAGGTGGTTCTGCCAGATTCAGTTTGCATGATGGCAAACAGATCTTCATCAATACGGGCACCAAGTGCATAGGTACGCAGATAGCTGACCGTGGTGGTTTTGGCTATAACCGCATCTGAAACCGCATGTTCTGGTTTTGCAATCAACTTCCAGAACGGCTCATTGTGCAGGCGTGAGAACGGAAAGGCGATGCTGCTGCTCCGCCCCACTGATACCACTCTACGCCAGTACAGGTTGAACAGGTCATTCAGCTCTACCAGATCCCCGGTCACATCCACTACCGGTGTGGTGATTACTCCCCGTGCAATCAGATCAAGTACAGCCATCAGCAGAATAGGCTTGTGCGGTGCCTTGCGCCTGGTTACTTCACCCCAGACAGTACCGGATGCTCTGCGGAGGAGAGTGAACTGCCCTATGCAAGTTTTCAGGTCAGGCATTGTTCCAGTAGGCCGCCTTGTCAGGAAAAATCCAGCGCACACCGCCACGTGGGTCTGGTTGGTCACCAGTATAGCGGGGAATCAAGTGAATATGCAGGTGCATTACGGTCTGTCCAGCAGCAGATCCGTCATTTATGCCGATATTGAACGCATTTGGCTTTAGTTCTTCCTGTAGCTGTTGTCGCGCCAGCCCAAGCAGTTCAAGCAGGGATGCCTGTTCTTCGGCAGTGGCCTCAAACAGTGAGGCTATATGGCGTTTGGGGATGATCAGCGTATGGCCTTTTGAAACAGGAAAACCGTCTCGAATAACAACCGTGTGGTCGTTGGACAAGATGATACGGTTTGAGTCTAATGTGCAGAATGGGCAGGTATGGTGATCGGTAATTTCCATGTTCAGTGTCTCATGTCTGGAGCAGACGCCTTGTATGCATTCCAGTTACTGGTTAACAAAATAAAGAGAGCTGCTGCCGCAATCCGCACATTCCCGAAAGAATTTCTGTCCATCCTTACGAATGCGCTCATTATGACCATCTTTGCCACAACTGATTTTTAACGGTGTATTTCCGTCACAGGCTCCACATTTGAAATAGTAGCCGAATTTGCCATAGATAATCGCCAGGTTCTCGCTCCGGCAGCTTTTGCATGTCGGCTTGTTTTCAGCTCTGGCGGGGGCAGGTGCATAGACCGGGGCTTCGGGAGTTGCTATGATCGGTGGTGCTGAAATTACTGGGACCTCTGCCAACTCTGTAAGTCCAAACTTTGCGGCGTAATTGATAGAACCGGGGCGATGGAGGCGTACCAGCTTTTCGCCGAATTCCCTCAACGTATCAGTCCCAATTATCTTCGGGGCTTCGATGATTGATTTCTTCTCCATGATTTTATCAACCATAGAGACAAAGGCATCTGCTTTGATGACAGAAGAGAGGTCGAATGTCGCGGATGAAGATTTTAAGAGCTTTGAAGTCGGAGCTACCAGAATAATATTACGGAAATTGATCGGGATGGCGAAGCCAAGCCGCTTCGGTGCAAGATTTCTGTCGGCAATTGACTGCTGAAGCGCAAGGATATGCCGCTGATTTTGCTCGAATGGGGATTCAATGGCCTGATAGGTTTTACCATCCCAAACGAGAAACTCACCCTCTTCGGTAATCTTCACGCCGTAGTAATAGTTCTTGGATTCCAGAACGTAGACATCCAAGAAGCGGTTGATAAGCAGGTGGTCGATCTGCGCCACCCTGTCCCGATGTTCGATGCGCAGGTCGTGAATCACAGCCCAGTTTTGCGAATCTTTGTAACTGAAATCCAGATAGTAGGCGGAATTCTGTTCGTTACGTTCGCCGGAAACCAAACATTTCAGCTCTCGCTCGATAAGGAAGCGCTGTTTAGCTGTCGGTTTCAGAGTGAGAAGGCGGTTCAACTCTTGAATATCAGTCTGGCGGTTGTCCTTGTGTTTCAGAATCATAAAAATCCCTCAAATTGTGGTGATTAGTCCAGCCGTAACGACTTACGGTGCGGGGATAATCCCGGGGACAGTATATTTAACTTCCACCCACCCCAACCCCAGCAACAACAATCGGCATCTCAAACATAAAACCCAAATACGGCAACTCTCTCGCAGCCTTCTCATAACTCATCATCCCGGAATAAACCGGTGACCGTTCACCAACAGCATTCTCCCGCGCTCGCTGCCGCCCCAACTCGCACAACAGCGCCGCAAACGACGTAGTAGGGCAGAGCAACAGGCCAAGCCGGGCATTGCGGTATTTCTTCGCCAGCATGAACTTCACATAGTCCTGATAATAGGAACGGGCGTTGCCAAACTCTACCTCAACCCAGATGCCGTTCTTCTCAAAATCGCATTTGAGGCCAAGCTCATTGACAACCCGTTGTTCCCGATTCCACCCTTGCCCGACCAGACCTTCATTGATCCGCCCGTTGTAATCGGACTGGTTAAAACCTGCGTCATACTCGACGGCGGCAAGTGTTGCCCCAATCTGATCAATTTCCGCAAAACCCTTCGCTTCCTTCTTGTCCAGCCTGTGCAGCAGCATATCGCTGATCTGAAGGCATGGCGTTGCGTTATTAAGAATTGGCTTGAAGAGGAATGTGAACGGCGCAACTTCCTCCACCTCAAGCAGGCTGCCTCCGGTCTGGCTGGAAAATACACCCAACAGATACTGACGCAGGCGTTCCTGCGCCTTGTTCTCATAACGAAATTGCAAATGACCTGGCTTGTTGTTCAACCGTCGTATCTCAGCTACGACCGGCTCTTCCGTCCCGATCAGGATGGTAACAGGCACTTTGCCGCCCTTGTCTATGGCCCGCATCCGTTCCGACTGCGCCTCAACAGGGATGGTCACGCCATATTTGAAGGTAGACGCGCCCACTGGATGTAGAAACTTCACATATTCTAAAACGGGAGGAATCATAGGCGTTGAAAGATCTCTTCTCGGTGCTTATGCATGAAATCAAAATCCGGCAAGAATTTATCCGGCATCTGAAGCTGTTTTCCCTCATAGGCAAGAAAGTTACGTTCTAGCGCATCATTCGGCAAAAAATCCCTGATATATGGACCAACAACGAGTCGGTACTCCTCGTCAAAGGTAATCAAACCTTTGTCAAAGGCCGCATCCTGCGTTTGTGCGAGGCATAACCCGTTCCTCGGATTAAGACGATGTTCCGGGTAATTGCCCCAAGGGAGAATGTGGCTGGCAACGAGTAGCTGGGGAATAGGATTGCCGGTTACACAACAACGACAATTATATGAAGCAAGCACACTTTGACGGAAGAATTGTTGGCCTAAACGGGTTTTGGTTGTCGTTACGGTTTCCGTTGGCCCAGTTGGCGAGTTCAGGGGCATGTTTATGGTTGGTCGTTTTTGGAGTTTCCTTGTCGATTGTGAAACGATGGGTATTTCTTCTGGTATTGTTACATTGAGATTCTGAAAATGTTCTTCGCTTTCTACTCCGAAACGATCCCAGTCCGAGTTGAATTCATTCCATATCTCTCGATCTGCCTTGCTTGTGCTGTCTAAACCTTTGATCCCTCGTTCCTGATGGCGCGGGTCGAGCGATGCCAGGTTACATAACTTCATGGAAAGGCTGCTCGGTGTCCTTCCTAACTTCTGCGCAACCTCCATGATCAAGGGGTTGCGGTGATCAAGCTGACCAAAGGGGAGCTTGCAATAAAGATTCATTGCAATCATCAACTCGTCATGTGTCCATCGAATTCCCTTGGCCATGCAAAACCTACCTCACTTAACTCTGTTTCAGTCGGTTACATTTTGTCACTGACTCACTGCCTTCTTTAGCAAGTCGTTCTTTCAGCTTATTTCAGTATTTGCGGGCAGTCTGATAATCAGGAAAACCCCTGGACACTTCCCGGTTTTCTAACTCAACCACTTAATGCGACTCCATCTCCTGACATCTTTTCCTTACCACAAATCCGGCTCATTTTATGAGCGCTTTGCGCAGTCATTAGGCTTTGCGCACCCTTTACGTCCCCTCAAACTTTTGAATACATCCGGCAGGCAACTCTCAGCACTTCTGTTACCTTGCCCCTCAACCACTCCGGTCCCAGTACCCCTACGTGGGAGCCATGTTTGAGAATCTCCATCATGACCTTACAAACGCTAAAAGCGGCCCATAATCAAGCGTATCCGCAGCACGCAGAGCTTCAATATACTGTTTACGACACTCCCCGGCATTTACCAGGTTACCGCTACCCCAGCTGAAGCGCGGCTGACCCAGTAGATACACCATAAGAATATCGGTCATCAAGCGGGCATGGCGTCCATTGCCATTAGGGAATGGATGGATCGCGGTTAAGCGGTGATGGAAACGTACTGCAATCTCATCCGCGGGATAGGCGTTGTGTTCAATCCAGGTTGTGCAATCAGCACAGAGATTGTGCAGCTCTGAATCTATCTGCCACGCCGGCACTCCGATATTTTTGCCGGTATCACGCTTTTTGCCTGCCCAACGCCAGACGGTCCCAAACATCCGCTTATGCAGACGTTTGATAAAGCCTTCAGTAAGGATGTCGCGAGGCATACGCCGAAATGCCCATGCTTCTGCCTCGGCAATATTCTCTTGCTCCCAGCGATCAAGCTCATTGCGGCTGGTAATGTGAGAGAGTAGCAACCCCTGCGCTTCATCAGCATCAAGCGGCGTTGCTCCTTCAGGATAATCAAATCTCATGCTTTAACTTCCCAGAGCTCTTTCGGCATCTCACGTACCAGTTCGTCTATGGTTGCTTTCAGGGTGGCCTGTTGTTCCTCTGCTGATAATGGCTGCGCTTCCAGCAGCATGCTGTGTGCAGCCCGTTCTATGCGATCTTGTGCAATCAGACGGGCCTGGCTCCGTACTGTGTCTTCAAGGGAGACACGAGGAACCAGGGCATAGACAAAGGTACAGTTAAGTGCCTCAGCCACTTGTTGCATGGTCTTGAGGGTAACAGAACCGGTCAGTTCATCCTGCTCAAGCCGGGGGATGCGGGGCTGTGACACGCCCAGTCGCTGAGCAAGCTGTTTGCCGGACATGCCCAAGGCCTCACGAATGGCTCGTATCCACCCCTTTACCGGAACCTGCGTGTTGGCAGTTTTTAGGCTGGTCAGGGTTTTATCAAGTTGCTGGCGAATTATCAGCTTGTGTCTGGCTTGCATACATAACCTCTTTGTTATAACTTTATGCATAGATAATAATGCAAATATTATTTAATGCAAGTTTGTTTATAATATAAAGGTTATTATTTGTACTGATTCGAAGCAGCTGTCAGCTCTTCTATTACCTTTACCCTTAACCACTCCGGCTCAAGCACCTCAACATGACTACCATGCTTCAGTATCTCCATTATGATCTCTGCCTCATGGGATGCCAGGATGGTCAGGATCAGGCTGCCATCCTCCTGCAGCTCTTCCGCCTGGCCTTCATGCCAGACTTCACCACGTATCCAACGACTGCGCTCCGGTGAAAACTTGAGTTTGACGTTAAAGCTCTGTTTGTTCTGGAAAATGCCGAACGTGTCGTTCAAAAACGGCTGCCACTCTTCCTTTGGCCGGATGGTAAACTCTTCTGCCTCTACCTTGCAGATGGTCATTCTACCCAGCACAAAGTCCCGCCATTCATTACGCAGGTGACAGAAGGCGATCAGGTGCCAGGTGCCCTGGTAGTTAACCATGTGGTGTGGCTCTACTGTCCGCATGGTGCAGGTTGATGAGGTGGGGGAGTAGTAGCAAAACGAGAGTAATCGGCCTTGTATCAGTGCTGCGGTTACATTTTGGAAGATAACAGGATCTGTGGGGTTGATCCCTTTCCACCTGAAGCTGAAGGCGTCTTCTGGATGGGCCCTGCCAGGCAGGTTTGCAGCCAGCAGGGTTCCAAGCCGGGCTGAAATATGTCCCAGTTCATCGCCAAGACTACCAGCAGAAGCTTCGGTAATCAGTTTACGGGCTATCAGCAGCGCTTGCAGTTCATCAGCAGAGAGCCTGGTAACTGGCAGCTGAAATAACGGATCAGTATAGAAGTAGCCCTTGCGGGATTCATCATATTCCAGCGGGGCCTGCAGACGATCTCTGAAGTAATCAATGGAACGGTGGGCGGTTTTGGTGGA
>NZ_JAOTRZ010000139.1 GCF_030247655.1 Trichlorobacter sp.
GCAGGATTGCAGGCGGAATCCGGAGCAACTGCAGCAGTTCCTGATCCCAGCACCCTTCGTGGATATTGAACAACAGTGTGCGGGAGGCATTACTGGCGTCGGTCAGATGCCGCTCTCCGCCGGTCAGGTTCCAGACCAGCCAGGAATCAATGGTGCCAAAGGCCAGCTCCCCCTCCTCTGCCCTGGCTCTGGCCCCGGGCAGATGATCCAGCAGCCAGGCCAGCTTGGTGCCGGAAAAGTAGGGGTCTAGCACCAGCCCGGTCTTGGCCCGGAAGGTCGCTTCCAGCCCCAGCCTCTTGAGACGGTCACACTCCGCAGCAGTACGCCGGTCCTGCCAGACAATGGCATTATGGATCGGCTTACCGGTCCGGCGATCCCAGACCACCGTTGTCTCCCGCTGGTTAGTGATGCCGATGGCCGCGATGTCAGCGGCGCTCAGCCCGGCCCGGGCAATCGCCTCCACCGCCACGCCCAGCTGTGAGGCCCAGATCTCCTCGGCATCATGCTCCACCAGACCAGGCTCGGGAAAGATCTGGCGAAACTCCTTCTGGGCCAGACCACGGACAGTACCGTCATGGTCAAACACTAGGGCACGGGAACTAGTGGTACCCTGATCAAGTGCAAGAATAAAACTCATCTTTTACACCTCTGTCTGAAGTAAGTGCTGATTATATCGCGGTCTGGCCACTTGGCAATCGCGGACGCCCATTCGAGCAGGTTTGCATGGAGAATAACAGCAGTGTCCAGGTGCCCTCAAAAAACAAAAGCCCCCGATTTCTCGAAGGCTTTTGAACTTATCCGCACTGTTGCGGACTATTAATTGGACGGTGGGAGCCAAACTGATTTTACAACAAACTGACAATACTCAGCTTTACCAAACTACAAAAACCAAACAAACCCCAAAAACACACCTAAAATTCATGAGATTGCACCTAAAATACCATAACTCGACCACGATATGCAGCACAATGCATTGCATCAATACCATCATCTCTCTGTAATTTAAATACAGATAACATCGTGCAGGCATTTAATTGCCAATGGCAAAGTTACCTCAACATTCTGCAACGAACTGTAAGCGCCAAGCCTGATCATCATCCCTTCCAACTCTTTGATGCTGGTGACATCAATGCTAGCCAGAAAATCAGCTACATCATCCAGTAGTTTTACACGATGCCTAAAAGCCAATGTATCCAGAATGAGCCGCTTGGTTTCATAATCCGGCATTAAGAGCTCAACAATCATCCCACCGGAAAACCAGGATTGAAGGTGGCCTGCTATTCCTTTGATCCTTGAAGGATGCTGGTCAAAGGTCAACACAATTTGAACCTGTCGGTCAGCAAGCCTGTCATGAAGATATTGCAGTTCCTGCTGGCTTCGCTCTTTTTGTGAAATAGACTGCACATTATCCAGCAACAAGAGATCCGCAGAACCAAATGTGTCCCTGAAGATACTTGGCTGATTTGTTCTGAGGCTATCAATGAGTGCTTGTGTGAAGGCATCTGCGGTACAGCAGATGACCCGCTTTGTCGGGTTGCTGGCAACAAACTGGTGTCCTGCAGCATGTAGCAAATGGCTTTTGCCAAGGCCGCTGGCACCATAGATGATGAGAGGATTGAATGTCGCTCTGTTTCCTGTTGCCGCCGCTTGAGTAGAAGAGTAGGCCAACTGGTTGCAGCTTCCGCAGGCAAACTGTCCAAAGGTAAACCCAGGGCGCAAATACGTATCAATCATGGTCATCCCCCGTATCAAACAAGCTATTGGTGAGACTACGGCCATTATTGCCTGGCGCAAGCAAGATCACCTTGTTCTTGGCCAGCCATGTTTTTGAGTCTTTGACAGGCGGGGGACTGTTGATTCCAGTAGCAATCACAGTAACCTTGATCTGATCGGCCAACTCTTCATCAACCACCATCCCCACAATGATGATGACGTCATTATCCAGTTGCTCAGTCACCACCTTGCAGACCTGATCAAACTCATCCATGGTCATACTACTGCTACCAGAAATGTTGAGCAGCAGGCCCTTGGCGCACTGAATATCCATACCTTCCAGCAAAGGATTGTGTAGTGCCACCATTGCAGCCTCTGTAGCCCTGCCTGGGGCATTCGAGATACCAATGCCCATCACCGCCATGCCACGTGCCCCCAGAACGGTTCTAAGGTCACTGAAATCTACATTGATATGACCATGTTTACTTACAATCTCCACAATGCCCTGAATAGCCTGCCGCAGCAGATCATCAGCCGGTTTAAATGCATCCAGTAGTGAGGTGCCCTTACCAGACATGCTAATCAGCCGGTCATTGGGAATAACTATCAGGCTGTCAACCAGTGGTAACAGTTCCTGTATGCCCCGTTCAGCAATCTCCATCCGCCGCTTGCCTTCACGTGAAAACGGCTTGGTCACCACAGCAACCACCAGTGCTCCCGCTTCTTTAGCAAGTTTGGCGATCTCAGGAGTTGCACCGGTTCCAGTACCGCTCCCTAGACCGGCAACCAGGAAGACCAGATCTGCTCCGCCCAGACATGCCGTCAATTCCTGGCGACTTACCTGCACTGCCTTTTTAGCAACCAGCGGGTCACCACCGGTGCCAAAACCACGATGGTCTGCACCTATCCTGATCTTAATCCCCGCATTTGACTTCCTGAGTCGTGGTTGAGAAGTACTGACAGCTATAAATTCCACGCCGTCTAATCCGGCTACCAGCATGGCATTCACCGCATTTAGCCCTGCCCCGCCGATGCCGACCACCTTTAATGTGGCAATACTCTGATTTTGCAGAAATAATTCCATGTTGATCTCCTGTTTATTTCATTGCCAGTACAGAAACCCTGACCACATTGTTGATTTTTTCATCCACTACAGTGCCAAAGACAAAGCTGAGATCAGTAGGAAAGTAGCTATCCAACGCAGTGATAGCTTGGCTGTAGAGATCAAAAGGCATGTCAGGACTGCCATAGATACAGGCCATGGCACCTCGGCACGTTGTGGCGTTAATACCGCACTGCTGCAAGTGTTCCAGGGCCTGTTTGCATGCCAGCGTCCCGCTGTCTGCACCAGTGGCTTCGTTACTTGCGAATATGCCATGCCCGCCAGATTGCAAGATCGCTTTGATATCACCATGGTCAATACCGACAAAACTGTTGGTGTTAACCAGATCAGATACCAAACCAACCAGATTCCGGGCACTGAGTGGATCAGGAATTGTGCAGTATGCGACAGCTGAATCGACAATCGAGGAGGAGTGCTGGTGAAGAGGTAGATGGGGGCCAATCACAACCACTTGAACACCTGCTGTGGCTGCTATCTTGATGCAGGCTGCCAATACTGAGCCGCACGACGGTTGCGTCGTATCAGCAAGCAGGAATAACAGATCATTTGACTGGATAACGTTGTCCACACGGGAAAGATCAGAGCCACAGATCTGTTGGGGATATAATGCAACCTCGTGGCAACAGACATTGTGAACCGAATAGGCCAACAAGCGTGTGCAGTACGCGCCAAACGCACCTATTCCGATGGCGGAGATACGCATGCTCACTTGATAATCAAACGTGCTGTGATACGGTGATGCATAGGGTGTTATCAAAAGGGATGTAATACTGTCAGGAAGCAGAACCGTTGCAAGGCTACCCTGTAGTATCGCTGTAAGAAACATCCGTCTGTCCATCAAGCGTCTCCAATCCGCATTAATATGAATGTGGTTAGGATAGGCGCTCTAAGCGACGGGCGCTGTCGTTTGAAAATGGTAGTGCTTGTACATCAACACTTAACGACTGGAGCTGTTATGAAAAAGCCTACTATCCCCGGCCTCAGTAAATCCCGCTATCTCCATGGCCTGCAGTGCCCCAAATACCTCTGGCTGGAAACCTGGCACAAAGAGCTGAAAAATGAGTGTGATGAGCCTACTGAGGAGATTCTTGCTCAAGGGCATCGAGTGGGAGCGGTAGCGCAGGGGCTGTTTCCAGGAGGAATTGAGATTCCCTATGCAGGCCTCACTATTGAAGAGCAACTACAGCAGACAGAAGAGGCTCTCAAACATAACAAGGTAATTTACGAAGCATCATTCCAGCATAATGGCGTATTTGTAAAGGCAGACATCCTGCGTAAGGTTCGAGGTGGTTGGGAGTTGTATGAAGTCAAAAGTTCCAAGAAGTTAAAGGATACGTACTATGATGACCTGGCCCTGCAGCACTATGTCATCACCAATGCCGGTATCAAGATCACCAAGGCCCACCTGGTACATATCAACACATCATACCAGCGCAAGGGAAAGCTTGATCCCCATCAACTGTTTACCATTACTGATCTGACCAAAGATATTCAACAGCTTCAGCCAGCAGTAAAGAAGCAGATTGCAACGTTAAAAAAGATGTTAAGCGGTACTGAGCCAGATATGCCAATTGGCCCACACTGCTATGAACCGTATGAATGCCAGTTTACCGGTCACTGCTGGCAGGATGTCCCGGATGAAGGGTCGGTATTTGAGCTTGCCGGTAAAGGGGCTGATTGTTACCAACTGTTTCATGAAGGGATAACAAAACTGAAAGACATTTCGCTTGAGCGGGTAAAGGGAAAACAGCACCAGCAGGTGGAGGCAGCAAAGAAAAAGCAGACCATTGTTAACAAGCAGGGTTTGCAGGAGTTTCTGGATACTCTCTCATACCCACTCTGCTTTCTTGATTTTGAGACCTTTATGGAAGCAGTTCCTTCATACGATGGACAGCGCCCGTACCAGCAGATGCCGTTTCAGTTTTCGCTGCATATCCAAAAGAAGCCAGGTGCAGGCTGTATCACCATGAATATCTGGCACCTCCCGGCGGAGATCCTCGAAAGGAGTTTCTGGACGAGTTACTAGAGCTGTTGCCGGAGGATGGTCCCATCATGGTCTACTACAAGCCATTTGAGGCTACAAGGCTTGAGGAGCTGGGCAAACTATTCCCACGAAAGAAGAAGCAAATTCAAGCACTGGTTGCCAACATGGTTGATCTGCTTGATCCATTCAAAGCGCGGCATTTGTACTCGTGGAAGCAGCAGGGTTCACACTCACTCAAGGCGGTGTTGCCTGCCTTTGTAAAGGATTTGAGTTATGACGATCTGGAGATTGCGGATGGTGGGGCGGCCATGCAGGCTTACCACGAGATGTGCGCCCTGGTCGACAGGCCCCAAAAGCTTGGTACTCTCAGGAAACAGTTGTTGGCCTATTGCAAGCAGGATACGCTGGCGATGGTGAAGTTGCTAGATGTTGTGCAATTAAAATCAAGGGCAAAATAACAAATTGAGACTGTTATTAAATCAGCTGTAACGAGCGATGAACATATTTTCAGACTCTTACACATACACAGGGAGCCGCGGCAATGACAAATACAGCAATGATCAGCAAGGGGATTCTGATTCCCTGGGAATACTCGGACGAATACATTGAAATTGACCTGACAACTATAGATAACACGCTGCGTATCTCATCAACAATTGAATGGTGGCGCAAAGACAAACGATGGGTAAAATATTCAACCGCTTCAAAGATACGGATAATTGAAGATAACGTAATTGAAATTAGCATTATATACGACCAAGACAACAACCCGCATCTTGCTGCTGATGACGTGTGCTGGGGGAAATCAATAATCAGAATTAACAGAGATACATTATCTGGTACAGCAGAATGGATTGATGCGACGGATGGAGATGAAAACAACGGAGAAGTCACGTTGGAGATTATTGATGTCCCCTTGGTTGGTGAAATAGTTAGAGAATCGGTTACTCGCATTCAAAGAATGCAAGCAATATTCAGATCTGCGCTTATTACACTCGATGAATGTTGCACAATAACCGGAGAGAGAACTAAGGAAGTCTTAGAAGCCGCACACATAATTCCGGCAAGTCGAGGCGGTGCAGAGGTTATTGAAAATGGAATTTTGCTTAGAGCCGACATACACCGCTTGTACGATGCAAACATGTTCACCATTAATGAAAGCGGTAAAATTGAAGTTCAGGAAGATGTTGCAGACAGCTACAAAGACCTTCTAATTAACTCACAGCTTAAGGAGGAGACTTTAAAGAGGGTGCAACGGGCATTAGAATATATACAACAAAATCCGACCAGCTAACCAGCGTGCTGAACCTATGCCTAGAGAGGAAAAAATAACGAAAGGATTGAAAATGATAGACTTACCTGTTTACAAAAATGCTTTATCGAAGATCAGCAAAACTTTCCAAGGAGAGTTTATAGGGCTTGAAGCACTTTTACATAGTTGCCTTTCAAATGAGCTGCCAAAAGACAAAGTCAAGCATGAGGTAAAGCTAGCAGATATAGGGGCTTGCCAAATATGCGGAGACGATGATGGAAGACTAGATATACTCTACAATAACTACGGTATCGAGCTGAAAGTGGTAAAATTCCCTAGGCCTAACGCTGTCATTAGTAAAGCTCTGTACGACATTGGTCAATTATCTTCTGATTACTGGCGAATAAAACATGCCAAAAAGCTGGAAGGTGGTGAACTTTGCATTCTTCTAGCTGGTTGCCTCGTGGCTGAACTGGCTAATCCTACAGCAATCCTTCGTGAATTCCACAACAGGATGTTTGTAGACTATATGACATCAAAGTCTTTTGGAGAACTAAAGACCCAACATACTAAAAAAAGAGAGAATCAGATACGTGCGATTGAGGATATGGGCTTCCATGAGCCTTACAACTTTAAAAAAGGCAAGAAAATTGTGTTTGACAAGGATCTTGCGCTAGTAATCATACCAGTAGTCAAATGACAGATAGGGGTGTATCTCTACTGCTGACACTCCCCCCACCCAGCCCTGAACGTAGCATCATGCAGTTCCAGCACCCTTGAAATATCACCATCTGTGTCAGACTGGCAAACATCTGCCAGGCTGACACAGACCTTCATTCCCCACTGCCTCGCAGGTCTGAACACCAGCAGATCCCTTTTACGTTATCAAGATTAATGTTCAGATACCGTATAGTTCAGATAGCGTTTTGACCCCCATTGGGTGCTGTACGTCATAAAGACTTTCACGGTGCGGTGTCGTTGCGTCCTGAATGCTGTAGTTATCACTGATCCAGCAACGAAGTTGCTGTACTGTTTTCTGCATTAAGATTACGCATCCAAGACCTTGTTGTTGCAGTTCGTTTATCACAGTCAATTCATTTCACAACTCGAATTATCCTGCAGACAGAACAAAAGCTGTAGATCAGGGCCACTCCTCTTCATCCCAGTCTTCGTGAATCTTGCCGCTCATTACCAAGGCATGAACAAACTCCTCCGGATAGTTGGTCTTGAGCCATGCACTCTGATAAGCGATGAGCGCCCAAGACACCGCATGTGCCTTTATAAAACCATACTCCACATTAATTGATAGAAAGTCGAACACCTCCGCAGCCTTGTCCGGGGCAGTTCTTTTTTTTGAAACAGCCGTTGCAATGAAGCGTTTTTTTTCATTCGCCACTTTTTCTGGATTTTTTTTAGCCAAATTGCGCCACAAAATTTCAGCCTGGGCAGGCGTGTAACCGGCAACAGCGCACGCAATTTGCATGGCCTGTTC
>NZ_JAOTRZ010000140.1 GCF_030247655.1 Trichlorobacter sp.
CCCCCAAACTGCTTGGGCTTGATGGTCGTAAGATGAGTAAGTCATACAATAACTCGATCTATCTGTCCGAGACCGCTGAAGAAACTGCTGCCAAGATCAAAGGGATGGTTACTGATACCCAGCGTGTCCGCCGTGCTGATCCTGGCGATCCAGAACAGTGCGTTGCGTTCAACCTGCACCGGATATATGTCCCTCAGGACAAGCAAGATGAGATCATTCCTGCCTGTAAAAATGCCGAAATAGGCTGTGTAGACTGCAAAAAAATCCTTACTCAGTACCTGAATGAGCGTCTGGCCCCCTTTAGAGCGCGGCGTGAAGAGATCGCTCAAGACGCCTCATTTGTGGATGATTTGCTGGCTGAAGGCAGTCGCAAGGCAGCCCAGGTTGCCAGCAAGACCATGTTTGAAGTGCGGGCTGCATTACGGGTATAACCATGCCGCAAGCGGCTGAAACAGTGCCAACATCACTCTTTGAGGGGGCTGATCAGGGCTACAGCATCAAGCTGGACGCCTTTGAAGGTCCCCTTGATCTGTTGCTTCACCTGATCCGCAAAAACGAAGTGGATATCTATGATATCCCGATCGCCTTGATTACCCGCCAGTACCTTGATTATCTTAAATTGATGAAAGAGTTGAATCTGGACCTGGCCGGTGATTTTCTGGTTATGGCCTCAACACTGTTACAAATCAAGTCCCGCATGCTTTTACCGTTGCCTGAACCTGAAGAAGGAGAGGGTGAGGAGCAGGAGGATCCACGGGCAGAGTTGGTGCGTCGGCTGATTGAATATCAGCGCTATCGTGATGCAGGTCTTGAGCTTGGTACCAGGGAGTTGCTTGGACGTGAGGTCTTTGTTCGGCCCTGTGCTGACGGTTGCTGCCTGGAAGGTTTCATAACAGCTGATGATGGTCCACTAGAGTTGGATTTGTTTGAACTATCAGAGGCGTTTAACAAGCTGTTAGCGAGAATACCTACAGCTCGAGCCCATGAAGTAGCCGGTCAGGATGCCTTAAGTATTGTTGACGCCATTAATGAGATACTTTCCACGTTGGACGGTCATGAATCAATGGAGTTTGAGTCCCTGTTTCAGGATGATATGAGTAGGGAACGTATGATTGTTACTTTTCTCGCATTACTTGAGCTATGTAGGATTAAGTTGTTGAAAGTAATACAAAATAGTCGTTACGGAACTATTTATATCTTCCCGTCAGTAGCTGCAACTGACAATGATGGAGTTTCAGATGCACTTCCCTTCGCTTAATGCCATTATTGAAGGGTTACTGTTTGTCTCTGACGGTCCAATGACGTTAGACCGTTTAACCGAGCTTCTTCCTGATTATGAGCGCGCTTCGGTTCGTCTGGCAGTGCAGGAGTTGCGGGATGATTTTGAACAGCGTGGGGCAGGTGTGCACTTGGTGGAGGTCGCAGGAGGCTGGCAGTTGCGTACCGTGCCGGAGTTGATGCCGTATCTTTCCCGGATGGTCAAAGGTCGGCCAGCCCGTTTCTCCCAATCAGCCCTTGAAACGCTCGCTATTGTAGCCTACCGCCAGCCGATAACCCGTCAGGAGATTGAATATCTGCGTGGGGTCGATACCGGCGCGGTACTTAAAACCTTACTTGAAAAACGATTGGTTAAGATATTAGGTAAAAAGGATATTCCGGGCAGGCCTATTATATACGGTACCACCCGTGAGTTTTTAGAGGTCTTTAACCTCAAGGATTTGAAGGGCCTTCCTACACTGCGCGAAATACAGTCTCTGGATGAAGTGCCGATCTTTGAGGTTCAGGAAGAGCTGCCCCTGGGGGGAGAACAGCGAGGTGAGTCATGATCAGGCAACCAGCAGTGGCTGGTCAGTTTTATCCTGGCACTGAACAGGCATTACGCAGGGAGTTGCAACAGCTTATCCCTGAAAACAGCCTTAAACAGCAGGCTATTGGTGTGATTTCTCCCCATGCCGGATATATATATTCAGGCAGTATTGCAGGACAACTGCTTGCTGGCATTACCATACCACGCACCGTCATCATTCTCGGCCCCAATCATCATGGTATAGGCAGTCTGGCAGCTCTTTCGCCAGATGATGGCTGGCAAACCCCCTTAGGAACAGTACCAATTGAAAAACGCTTAGCCAGGTTGATACAGCAGCGACTGCCAGCTATTCAGAAAGATGCTGCTGTTCACCTTCGGGAACATTCGCTTGAAGTACAGGTGCCATTTTTGCAGTATCTACGTCCTGATGTCACTATTGTGCCGCTCTGCCTTGCTTTTAGTGATTATGCCGGTTGTGAAATTGTAGGAAGCGGTATTGCAGCTGCCATCAAAGAGTATGGAGAGCCGGTTCTAATTTTGGCCAGTTCTGACATGACCCATTATGAATCAGCTGAAAATGCCAAACTTAAAGACAATCTAGCACTCGAGCGTGCTTTGGCGTTTGATCCTAAAGGACTTGTAGCGGTGTGTCGTAGTAACCGGATTACCATGTGCGGGGGTAATTCCGGCTGCCACCATGCTGGTGGTAGCCAAAGAACTGGGGGCTAGCAAAGCAGAACTGGTTGCTTATGCTACCAGTGGTGAGGTCACAGGGGATTATCAACAGGTGGTTGCCTATGCCGCAGTAACTGTATTTTGAAACGATATTTTCTGAGTGGGACTGGCTACTGAGCGCCAGAAGGAGGTACCTATGGGCTTATCAGAATATTTATTTGTTTTTGCATTTTTTGGGGTGCCCGGTGTTTTGGGCGCATGGTTGGCTCGTACAAGAGGAAAGAGCCCCCTAGTCTGGGGGCTCCTATCTGCACCGTTTCCCTTTTTTATTTTTATCCTCTGGTTTCAGAAACCAACCCAAGAGGTTCCAGGACATTTTCGTAAATGTTTGACATGCGGTGCTGTTTATCCATGGAAACAGGATTTCTGCACCTACTGCGCTGCAAAATCAGAAGAATAATGATCTTATTCTATGCTTAACTCCATTGGTTTATCGTCTCTGGTAAGTAAAAAGTCAAAGGGGGGTAAGCCTCTTTGTAGCAGAATCTGAAGAATTCTGGGGCTAAGAATCTCTTTCTGGTTTTCCGAGGCAAACTTAAGAAAAATACGTAACAGCGCTTCAACCGCCTCAACCGGTTCGCCCTTGATGTCCTTAACCTGCTCGTCATCTCCCAGGGTAAACATGGCAGGGTAGGTGCCATCCGGCTTGAAGTACCCCATGATTCTATGTACCTCGTCTTCTCCCAACACTTCTTTTGTCTGAATCAAGATTTCATTGAGCGCTGCAATAAGGACGGGCATTTTTTCGCTGAGCGAGGCGATAATATCCAAACCTACTTGCAGTTCTTCCATTCTATTCATAAAGAGTTCAATCAGTTCTCCCTTGATCAATCCTCCATGTTGCGGCATTAAAGCAAGTGGTGCAGGATCAAGTGCGCGGATCTTCTTTATGGCCATTTTTATCGCTTCATTACTGGGCATATAAAGCTGGTGAAATGCCTTGATACCGGCCCAGTTGGCTTCAACGGCATGTAACCCAGATGCAGCGATGCCACCGAACAGGTCACCGGTAAAAAGGATTCGGGATTCAAGGTCATAGATCATGCAAGCCCCACGGAAGTGGCAGAATGGGGTAGGGATAAACTGAAGCTTATGACCTGTAGGCAGCACCACCAGTTGCCCCTGAACCTTGTCAACCGCCCGGAAAGGGGTTTGTGACATACCGTTCAGATTTGCCAGACGCCAAGTGTCTTCAGTGGCTATAACCGTGAGATTCTGATTCAGCTTGGTCAGCATCGGCAATACCCCAAGTACGTCAGGGTCTTGATGGTTGATAAAGGCCAGATTGATCTTGGCCAAGCCTCCGGGTAATACGGCTGATACCTTTTGGGACAGGCTATCCAGATCATTGGTTGGTCCTGGGTCTATCAGAAGCGTTCCTGTAGTACCATTGCCTTTGAAAATACGCAAAAAACTGTTTCGGCTTAGAAACGTTTTGGTGCCTGCACCTACCCAATAGACCCCTGGTGCAAGTTCACTGGCCTGGTCAAGGTTAATAAGATTTTCCATCTGATTTGGCTCCCTATGGATTGGTGATGATATTGTGTATTGAGTTGCTTGTAACGTTAATTGATCTCTTCAATATATCTGCCAAATTTTCTGTCTGAACCTGAAGATTTTAATTCAGTAGGGTGATTTACAGGCTTGCCATATAGGCGCTAGCAGTTGTGTGTCTTCATCCCGTATAACCGATGTGTGAGTTTACACATTACAGGAGACGTGTCAAACAGCAAAAAGCAGTTAAAAAATTATCTAACTTAATGAATTAATTGTTATTAATAAATTTGGTGTGGGTGATTATAAATTTGGCAGTGCCGGGAGGAGTAGTAGGTTTTTGAGTTTTTATGAGATACTTTTAAAATATTTCAAGGGCTTATATCAATAAACCCTTGAAAATTGAGTGCCATTTTTATTCAACCTTTGCAAATTTCCCTTTTTCACCACATTTTTCGCACTTTTGAGGTTTGCAGCGGCCTTCTTTACTGAAACCGCAGGCACATTTCCAGGTTGCCATCTGTGTATCACCTCCTTGTTATTATTTGATGCAGACCTTGCGAACCTCTTTAAGATCCGTAAGTCCCTGAAAGCACTTTAAGATACCATCCTGTTTCAGTGTAGTCATACCGTCATTAATAGCCTGTTTACGTATTGATTCAATCTCTGACTTACGTTTGATTAAAGTCTTCATCTCATCAGTACCTTTTAGTAGTTCATGGATACCCAGTCGTCCTTTATAGCCGGAATCACCACATTTAGCACAGCCAACCGCTTTGTGGAGCTTGATGGTGGCTGGATTGATACCGGTTTTTTTGAAGTCTTCAACACCATATTCCAGAATTATATCTTCCAGCTCTTTGCGGTCGGGCTGATATTCCTGCTTACAGTCACACAGGCGGCGACAGAGGCGCTGGGCCAGGATACAGAGAATGGCATCAGAGAAGGAGAATGGGTCAAGCTCCATATCAAGCAGACGGGTAACGGTTTCTGGGGCCGAGTTGGTGTGTAGGGTGGAGAAGACCAGGTGGCCTGTTAGCGATGATTCAACGCCAATCTCGGCTGTTTCCTGATCCCGCATTTCTCCCACCATGATTACATCAGGGTCAGCCCGCAGGAAGGAGCGCAGGGCCGCCGCAAAGGTAAAGCCGATCTTGGGATGAACCTGTACCTGACGCAGGCCCCGTTGGGTGATTTCAACCGGGTCTTCTGCTGTCCAGATCTTTGTTTCAGGTGTGTTGATGACAGATATGGCTGAGTGCAGAGTGGTGGTTTTACCGGAACCGGTAGGACCAACAACCAGTACCAGTCCATAGGGCTGGTTGATGCATTCAAGCAAGACTTTGCTGTTGCGTTCAGTAAGACCCAGTTTGTCGTAAGGCAGGGCAGCCTCTCCTGATGCCAGTACCCGCATGACCACATCTTCAAGCTGGCCTGCTGTGGGGACCGTTGCTACCCGCAGTTCAACATTTAACGGCCCGAACTTCTTGAAGTCAATTTTACCATCCTGGGGTTTGCGGCGCTCTGAGATATCCAGCCCACACATAATCTTGATCCGCGACGGGATGGCATATTTGTACTTGTAGGGAATCCGCTGGTATACCTTACAACGTCCATCAATCCGGGTACGGACAATTACGTCTTCCTTGCCTGGATAGGGTTCAATATGAATGTCAGAAACCTTTGCCTGAACTGCATCAATGATAATTTTATTGACCAGCTGGACAATCACACTATCCTGTTCAGATACTTTTGATGATTCTTGCTCTATCTCTGGTTCATCATTTGAATCCAGCTTGTTGATCAGTTCATCAATACTTCCACCTGATGACAGGGAGGCCCCTCGGTTGTAGAACAGACCGATATAACTCTGGATATCATCCCGGAAGGCCCCCACATAACTGATCCGTTTGTATTCCGGATAAATAAACTTGATCATATCTTGACGACCAAGATCTGTAGGGTCATCCATGATGATATACAGAACACCATTCTCGATTTTATACGGCACCCACCATTCTTTCATCAAACGATCCGGCTTGATCCGCTTTAGCAGCTCTTCTTCCATGGCGGGAGCTGCAGGTTCATATTTGATGAATTCTGTGCCAAAGAAGAGTGACAAGGCCTTGGCCATTTCTTCGCGGGGCACCTTGTATTCACGCATTAAAACCGCATCCAGGCCAAACTTTGAGACATCAGGGTGAACAGATGCTTTTTCAATTGATTTATCATCAAGAATGTTGCGATCCAAGAGATAGTTGTAGCGGCTGCGCTGGCGAATGATCTTGGTGGTTACCTGCAAGCGGTAGATGTTGTGAATGGCAATAGATAGAGAGGTCCCAAGTTCCAGGGCATAGGTGATGTCAGTATCGTCAAAAGGAGTACTGTTTTGTTTGTTAATAATCTGAATCACACCGATGAGCGTACGCTGAAACTTCATCGGTACGCACAGCACCTGTTTGGTGATAAAGCCGGTTTTTTGGTCCCAGGTGTTGTCAAACTTCAGGTTGGCGCTGATCATCCTCAGCTCATGTTCATCGTAGGCATCTCTAATATTTAGTACGGTTCCTGAAAGAGCGCAGTAGCCGGCCAGACTTGTATCGGAGATCGGCACTACGATCTGTTTGACCTCGGAACCAGACAAAACCTTTGATATCAAAAGATTGCGTTTGGCATCAGCAAGATAGATGGTGATCCGCTGGGCAGTAAACAAGGCAGCAATGCTGTCTTTGATATGAAGCAGTATAGTATTGAGATTATCAGCTGAATGGATCTCGTTAATCTTATCCATCAACCGTTTGCGGTACTCAAGCTGTTGTTTGAGCAGATTCATATCAGACGCTGGGGAGTGATCCATGGTTTAGTACTCCAGTATAGGGTAGGAGATCCAGTGGTGTGCCAGAATAATGCTAGAATAACAGATACCGCCTGATACTCAAGCGCTTGTTGCGGTATATTTTCAAGGTCAATGTTTGACTCATGCTGAAATACTGGTACAATCCCCGGAAAACTAAGTTGTTTATAATCCTCAGACTAAAAGACATCTGATACTTTTCTGGAGGCGTGTTATGAAAAAACTGTTGTTTATCCTGCTTGTTAGCATCGTTATTATGCCGGTTTTAGCGTTTGCAGCTCCGGTGGGAAAGATCACTGGTCTCACCGGTCAGGCCTACATGCGGTTTAAGGCCGGTGTTCCCTACACCCCTCTGGCCAAGGGTACTGCTGTTGCCACCGGCACCTGGATTAAAACGGGGGCAAAAGGCTGGGTTGAGCTGACCTTGAATGATAAAAGCAAGTTTACCCTGGCCAATAACACCGAGTTTGAGGTGACCAGCTTTCTGCTGACCAAAAACAAGCGGGAAGGCACTTTTAATCTTGCTGGAGGTAAGCTACGTGCCTCTGTGGTTAAATTTGGTGGCAAACAAAGTGGTATGACGGTTAAGAGCGGTACTGCCGTAGCTGGAATCAAGGGAACTGAATTCCTGATGCTTTCGCA
>NZ_JAOTRZ010000141.1 GCF_030247655.1 Trichlorobacter sp.
TGATAATTGCGTCCTGAGCCACGTCAACCAGACGACGGGTCAGGTAACCGGAGTTTGCAGTTTTCAACGCGGTATCAGCAAGACCCTTCCGGGCACCGTGAGTTGAGATAAAGTACTGCAACACGGCCAGACCTTCACGGAAATTTGCCGTAATCGGGGTTTCGATAATTTCACCAGATGGCTTAGCCATCAACCCCCGCATACCAGCCAACTGACGAATCTGCTGAGCCGAACCCCGCGCACCGGAGTCTGCCATCATGTGAATTGCGTTAAAAGAAGGTATCTCCACCTCTTTACCGTCAGTATCAATGACAATTTCCTTGGAGAGGTTACCCAGCATTTCTTTGGCAATCTCTTCCGTAGCCTTTGCCCAGATATCGATGACCTTGTTGTAACGTTCACCATCGGTAATCAAACCTTCGGTGTACTGGTTCTGAATTTCCTGAACCTCTTCATTTGCCCTGTCAATGATGGCCTGTTTTCCTTCAGGGATAACCATGTCATCAATACAGATTGAAATACCTGCCAGGTTTGCATAGCGGAAACCGGTTTCTTTCAGGCGGTCAGCCAGAATAACGGTTTCCTTGTTGCCAGCCAGACGATAGCAAGTATCAATCAGGTTGGAGAGCTCCTTCTTGTTCATGACCTTGTTAATAGCCGAGAAAGGAACCTGAGGTGGCAATACTTCACGAAGAATGATCCTGCCGACAGTCGTATCTACCAGTTGCGGTTTTTCTTCAGTATTATCAGGAGTATCAATCATCCGCACCTTGACCCGTGCCTGCATATCAACCTCACCATGGTCAAAGGCGATACGTACTTCTTCAGGGGAAGCAAAGGTGGTCCGCTCACCTTTTGCGCCGATACGCTCTCTGGTCATGTAGTAAGTACCAAGAACCATATCCTGAGAAGGCACAATAATTGGTTTACCATGGGCCGGGGAGAGGATGTTGTTGGTAGACATCATCAGGACTCTGGTCTCAACCTGGCTTTCAATGGATAGCGGTAGGTGTACAGCCATTTGATCGCCGTCGAAGTCGGCGTTAAAGGCGGTACAGACCAGGGGATGCAGCTGAATTGCCTTGCCTTCAATCAGAACCGGTTCAAAGGCTTGAATACCAAGACGGTGAAGAGTCGGTGCCCGGTTCAACATGACCGGGTGTTCCCTGATGACCTCTTCAAGTACGTCCCAAACCTCAGGGCGCTCCTTCTCAACCATCTTTTTTGCACTCTTTATAGTGGTAACATAGCCACGCTCTTCGAGTTTATTGTAGATAAACGGTTTAAACAGCTCCAAAGCCATCTTTTTAGGCAAACCGCACTGGTGCAGCTTCAGCTCAGGACCAACAACGATAACGGAACGACCTGAGTAGTCAACCCGTTTACCCAGCAAGTTCTGACGGAAACGCCCTGATTTACCTTTCAGCATATCAGACAGTGACTTAAGCGGACGCTTGTTAGGTCCGGCTATAGCCCGACCACGACGACCATTATCAAACAATGCGTCAACCGCTTCCTGCAGCATCCGCTTTTCGTTGCGGATAATAACCTCTGGTGCCTGCAGTTCACAAAGGCGCTTAAGACGGTTGTTACGGTTAATAACCCGACGATAGAGGTCGTTCAGGTCAGAAGTTGCAAAACGACCACCATCCAGCGGAACCAACGGACGCAATTCAGGTGGCAACACCGGAATACACTCAAGAATCATCCACTCCGGCTTGTTGCCGGACTGCTTGAATGCCTCAACAACTTTAAGACGTTTGGCAACCTTCTTACGCTTAGCCTCGCTGGTGGACTCCATCATCTCCATCCTCAGCTGCACAGCCAACTCATCAAGCTCCAGCGCCTGCAGGCACTTACGAACAGCCTCTGCACCCATGCCACCATCAAAGGCATCAATGCCGTACTCTTCTTGAGCCTTCAGGAACTTATCCTCTGACAACACTTCGCAGAACTTCATCGGTGTAGAACCGGGATCAGTAATGGCAAAGGCTTCAAAATACAGCACCCGCTCAAGATCCTTCAGGGTAATGTCAAGCAGGTTACCTATCCGGGAAGGCAATGACTTGAGGAACCAGATATGAGCAACCGGAGTAGCCAGATCAATATGACCGAGGCGTTCACGGCGGACCTTTGAGGGAATAACCTCAACGCCACACTTTTCGCAGATGATACCACGGTGCTTCATCCGCTTGTATTTACCGCAGTTACACTCGTAATCTTTAGTCGGTCCAAATATCTTGGCACAGAACAGACCATCCCGTTCCGGCTTGAAGGTCCGATAATTTATCGTCTCAGGCTTCTTCACTTCACCAAAAGAACGCTCTCGTATCTTCTCCGGTGAGGAGATTGAGATACGGATAGACGAAAAATGCAGTGGATCTTTAGGTTTATCGAAGAAACTTCCTGTGAAATAATCTTCCACGGTCTATCCTCCAGTATAGTCTCATCATCAGGGCGAACCGAATGGTCCGCAACAGCGGCATGACTACCGCACGGTGTTACTCATCCCCTTCAAGCAGCTCCACATCCAGACAAAGTGATTGGAGTTCCTTGATAAGCACGTTAAAGGATTCAGGCAGACCGGGTTCCAAGGTATGCTTGCCTTTGACGATCGCTTCGTACATACGGGTACGACCGGAGACATCGTCCGACTTGACGGTTAGGAACTCCTGCAGCGCATAGGAGCAACCATACGCCTCCATTGCCCAGACCTCCATCTCACCCAGTCGCTGACCACCGAATTGTGCCTTACCACCAAGCGGTTGCTGGGTTACCAGCGAGTAAGGTCCAATAGAACGTGCGTGAATCTTGTCGTCAACCAAGTGGTGCAATTTCAGCACATACATGATCCCGACCGTTACTTTATGTTTAAACGGCTCACCTGTACGGCCGTCAAAAAGTGTTACCTGGCCATTGGTTGCAAAACCTGCCCTGGTCAACAGCTCCTTGATTTTAGCCTCCCCTGCCCCTTCAAAAACTGATGAGGCCATAGGCACACCACGTGACAAGCGACGTGCTACCAGTAGAAGTTCTTCACGATCCATGGTATCAAGGATCTTGTTGAATTCAGGGTTATCATAGGTTTCACGGATAAATTTCTTCAAATTTTCTTCAGAAGTATGCTCTTCGAGCATTTTCTGAATCTTCCAACCAAGTCCCTTTGCAGCCCAGCCCAAATGTGTTTCAAGAATCTGACCCACGTTCATACGGGAAGGAACACCCAGCGGGTTAAGCACGATCTCAACCGGACGGCCGTCATCCATATACGGCATATCCTCTTCCGGCATGATCCGGGAAACAACACCCTTGTTTCCGTGACGGCCTGCCATCTTGTCACCAACCTGCAGCTTGCGCTTAATGGCAACATAGACCTTAACCATCTTGATCACGCCAGGGGGTAGATCGTCACCTCTTCTCAACTTTTGAACCTTGTCGTCGAACACACCACGAATCAGCTCAACCTGCTCATTGAGTTTGGAGATAACCTCAGCAACCTTTTCTTCTACATCAGTACCATCACCGACTGAAATGGTAGCCCAGCGGTCCATGGTCAATGACTCAAGCAACTCCTCAGTGATCTTCTTACCTTTGGCAAGCACGGTCACGCCCTGACGATCTTCAACTTTGGCACCGGCTGTCTTACCAACCAGGAGGCGTTTCAGCTTTCCACGGGCAGTATCACGAATGATACGAACCTCATCCTGCTCATCCTTGCGGAGTTTTTCTTCTTCAATCTTCTCGATCAGTTCAGTCCGTGCATCTTTATCATTACCTTTACGGGAGAAGACCTTGGCACCAATGACTGTACCTTCCACACCCGGAGGTATAGTAAGCGAGGTATCGCGCACATCACCGGCCTTTTCACCGAAGATGGCACGCAACAACTTTTCTTCAGGAGAGAGCTGAGTCTCGCCTTTTGGCGTAATCTTACCAACCAGAATATCACCAGGTTTAACCTCAGCACCAATCCTGATAATACCGGACTCATCCAAGTCCTTGAGCGCTTCTTCACCAAGGTTTGGAATATCGGAGGTAATTTCCTCCTTACCCAACTTAGTATCACGGGCAACGCACTCAAACTCTTCAATATGGATTGAGGTATAACGATCATCCTTGGTCAAACGTTCTGAAACCAGGATGGAGTCCTCAAAGTTGTAACCACCCCATGGCATAAATGCCACAATGATGTTCTGACCAAGAGCAAGCTCACCCATGTCGGTTGAGGGGCCATCGGCAATTACATCGCCACGCTTGACCTTGTCTCCCACCTTAACCACCGGTTTCTGGTTAATACAGGTGTTCTGGTTGGAGCGAGAAAACTTGACCAGGTTGTAAATATCCACCCCTGTGCCGGCCTCATCGAACTCCTCTTCATCAATTTTGATGACGATCCGGCCTGCGTCAACCGCATCAACCATACCGTTATGGCGAGCAATAACAGAAACACCAGAATCCTTAGCAACAATCCGCTCCATACCGGTGCCCACAAGCGGTGAATCGGCTCGCAACAGCGGTACTGCCTGACGCTGCATGTTTGAACCCATCAGTGCCCGGTTGGCGTCATCGTTTTCCAAGAATGGGATCAAGGCCGCTGCAACGGATACCAGTTGCTTGGGAGCCACGTCCATCAACTCAATCTCATCCCGTTGTACCAGAACAAATTCACCACTCTTCCGAGCAGAGACATACTCATTAATAAGGCGACCGTCCTGATCCATCAGGGCGTTTGCCTGCGCAATGGCATGTCCTTCCTCTTCCAGTGCCGAGAAGAATTTGACTTCGTTGGTAACCTGGCCTTCACGAACCAAACGGTACGGTGTTTCAACAAAGCCATGCTCGTTGATCCGGGCGTAGGTTGAAAGCGAAGCGATCAGACCAATGTTCGGACCTTCCGGTGTCTCAATCGGGCAGACCCTGCCGTAGTGCGTAGGGTGTACGTCCCGAACCTCAAAACCGGCACGTTCGCGGGTCAGGCCACCTGGTCCAAGGGCCGACAGACGGCGTTTGTGGGTAACCTCGGACAGCGGGTTGGTTTGGTCCATAAATTGTGACAGCTGGGAAGAACCGAAAAACTCTTTAACCACCGCTGAAACAGGTTTGGAGTTAATAAGATCGTGGGGCATCAGGTTTTCAACTTCCTGAAGAGACATCCGCTCTTTGATAGCCCGCTCCATCCGCACCAAACCAATACGGTACTGGTTTTCAAGCAGCTCACCAACAGCCCGTACACGACGGTTGCCCAGATGGTCAATATCGTCGATTACACCACGACCGTTTTTCAACTCGATCAGGTAGCGTACTATCTCCAGGATATCATTACGCTGGCAGCGTTCTACAGAACCACCAAAGGCAACTTCAAGCAGCATCCGGTTACGACGAAGCCCCTCAATACGACGACGGTTTTCATCATAGCCACCCTGCTCAATCAGATCCACCAGTTTGCTGAATACGTCAGGCAGTTCAATGCCCTCCAGCAGATCACGCTGGAAAAATTCTGGGTTGGCAACAATTCCGTTCAACTCGTCTGCCAGCTGTTCCAGTACACGCTCAGGCACAGGCTGTTGCAGATCAAGCTTTTTAAGTGTTTTGGCAAGTTCTGTAGAGATTCTTTCCTTAAGTGCCATATCAACTGGACGAGAACCGCTTACCAGACTTCCGATCAACTGATCGGCATGCTGCAGCTCAGCAGCAGTCAGCATGGTAGGTCCATTAAGGATAGTACAATCAGGCCATACTTTCAGCCCAAGCTTGAAATTAAGCTTCAGACGTCCAACTGCAGAAAGATCATAACGTTCTGGATTAAAAAACAGGTTATCAAACAGCACAAGTGAGCTTTTGAGGGTTGGAGGATCACCAGGACGGAGACGACGATAGATCTCAATCAAAGCCTCATCGCTACTGTTAACCTTGTCAGCGAGCAAGGTGTCACGGAAAGAAGAGGTGATATTGAGTCCATCGATATAGAGTAAGCCGAAAGAGCCAACCTCCTTCAAACGCAACTCATCCAACTTATCAGCTGTCAGCTCCTGGTTGCATTCCAACAGAATTTCACCGGTAACCGGATCGACGACATCAGCTGATGCGTAGCGACCGATAATGCTCTCGGCAACGGTTGGTATGGTTGTTACGCCATGATCAAGAAGTTTTTTGATTGAGGCCTTGGTAAACTTTCTATTGGCCTTGACAATCACTTCACCTTTGGCATCGACAACATCGACTACAGCCTTTTGAAGGGTTAACAGTTCCGGCTCAATCCCTTTACGTAGCTCACCACCAGAGATAACAATCTGCTCGTTCTTATAGTAGTAGTTAAGCAGATGCTCAACAGAGTAACCAAGCGCCTTTAACAGAACCGTGGCTGGCATCTTACGACGGCGGTCGATTCTGACAAAAAGTATATCTTTGTGGTCAAACTCAAAATCAAGCCATGAGCCCCGGTAGGGAATAACGCGCGCTGAATAAAGCACTTTACCGCTAGAGTGGGTTTTCCCTTTGTCATGGTCAAAGAATACACCAGGTGAACGGTGTAACTGACTGACGATAACACGCTCAGTACCATTAATAATAAAGGTGCCGTTCTCGGTCATCAACGGAATTTCCCCGAAGTAGACCTCCTGCTCCTTGATATCCTTAACACCACGGACACCCGATTCCTTACCGGAATCCCAGATAACAAGCCGCACCTTCACCTTCATAGGGGCTGCATAGGTCATGCCGCGCTGATGACACTCTTCAACATCGTACTTAGGTTTGCTCAGTGTATAGGAGACATACTCAAGTGATGAAGTTTCGCTGAAATCCTTAATCGGAAAAACAGACCTGAAAACAGCTTCTAGACCAATATTTTTACGCAATTCCAACGGCACATCGGATTGCAAAAAACGGCGATAAGAGTTTTTCTGAATGTCAATCAGGTTCGGGATATCAATGATATTCTTGATAGTGGCAAAATTGTTGCGCAGCAGGTGGTTGTTGGCGATCGTGTAGGCCATACCTTCTCCTTCGGCAAGTAGCATAAAGAACAGACAACAGCACGCAAAATACTGATTTAATTAGATTAAGTCACTAATTGCATGCCAGGGGGATTATTAAAAACAGGACAAGCCAAGGCCGCACCAGGCGACCTTGGCTTCCTGCAGGTATTGCACTGCGCAACTATTTGATTTCTGCTTCTGCGCCTGCTTCAACCAGTTGCTTTACAGCTTCATCGGCCTCTGCCTTGGCAATGCCGGTTTTAACTGGACTCGGTGCGCCATCAACCAGGTCTTTTGCTTCCTTCAGACCCAGGCTGGTCAACGTACGAACAACCTTAATCACATTGATTTTGTTAGCACCGGCACTCTTCAGGATAACGTCAAATTCGGTTTTTTCTTCAGCAGCTTCAGCTGCTACAGGGGCAGCAGCAGCTACAGCTACAGGAGCAGCAGCTGAAACGCCAAACTTTTCTTCCAGCTCCTTAACCAGCTCAGCCAGGTCAAGAACAGTCATCT
>NZ_JAOTRZ010000142.1 GCF_030247655.1 Trichlorobacter sp.
CATGGCCTCACTGGCCGAGACGCGGGACAATGAGACCGGCAACCATATCCGCCGTACCCAGTTGTACGTGAAGCTGCTGGCCGAAAAGCTGCGCCACAACCCCCGCTTCAGCGCAGAGCTGAACAAGGACAAGGCCATTGACCTGCTGGTTAAATCAGCACCGCTACATGATATCGGCAAGGTGGGGATTCCGGACCGGATTCTTCTGAAGCCGGGGCGTTTCGAGCCGGATGAGTTCGAGGTCATGAAGCGTCACACCGCCCTGGGACGCGATGCGATTATCACGGCTGAAGAGTCGCTGGATCTGGAACTGCCGTTCCTGCACTACGCCAAGGAGATCGCCTACACCCACCAGGAAAAATGGGATGGCAGCGGTTATCCGGAGGGCTTGTCCGGTGATGACATCCCTGTTTCCGGCCGGATCATGGCGGTGGCTGATGTCTATGACGCCCTGATCAGCCGCCGGGTGTACAAGCCGGCCATGCCCCACGACAAGGCGGTCAGCATCATTATTGAGGGCAGAGGCTCGCACTTTGACCCTGACATGGTTGATGCCTTTCTGTCTATTGCCGATGAGTGTAAGGCAATTGCTGATCGCTATGTCGATTCAGATGCCGATCTGGAGAAGGCGGCCTTTAAATAGTGGTTTGCGCGAAATCAGGAGAATATCTGTGAAGAACGGATTGAGTAGATTTCTGAAAGAGAGATGCGTGCCCTTTACACTGGGTGCATTTCTGTTTTGCACACTCCTGTGCCTTTCGGGGTGTGTACCATTCCAGCCGAAAGAATTTGATGAATGCCGGTATCTGTCCCATGCCATTGCCAAGTCTGACGGTGACGTCACGGTTACTGCTGACATCCTGACCAGGGCTGAAGCAGAGGAGTTCTTTGGGTTTGATTTTGTTAGTAAAGGGATTCAGCCGGTTTGGATCAAGATAGAGAATAAGGGACAGGCTGCCTATTGGTTCATTCCACACCGGCTTGACCCGGAATACTACTCTGCAATGGAAGCAGCAAATATTGCCTACGGAAGCCGCTCTTCTGCGGAGCACAAAAAAATATATGACCATTTCTATGATGTGCGTATGCCACGTCTTGTGCCTCCAAAGGAAACCAGTAAAGGGTTTGTCTTCACCAAGTTCGAACCGGGATTAAAGCATATTGTCATAAAGCTGACCGGCAAGACGACTAAACGTTTTATGTTCGCCCTTGAGATTCCGGGCCCCGAGATGGATTTCCAAAAGGTTATCTTCTCAAAGTTCTATAATGGTCATGAGGTGAAAAATCTCGACATAGCGGGGCTTCGGCAGGAGTTGGAGAAGCTTCCCTGCTGCACCACGGACGCTATGGGCGCCAACCCCGCCGATCCGTTGAACCTTGCGATTGTCGGAGACCGGACGCAGGTCATGGCCGAGTTGCTTGGACGCGGCTGGGATTTGACCGAAACCATCAATATGGGTTCGGTGTTCAAGATGCTGTTTTCAGATGTTTTTGGTATTCGCTACCGGACTTCTCCCGTAAGTCCACTGTATCTTCTGGGCCGTCCACATGATTTTGCCATGCAAAAAGCGCGCAGCACCATTGATCGGAGAAATCATCTCCGTTTATGGCTAAGCACTATGAAGTTTGAAGGAAAACCGGTTTGGCTTGGGCAGATCAGCCGCGACATCGGGATAAAATTCACCTCAAAATCGCCCTATTTTGTAACGCACGAAATTTCAGAAAATATAGATGAATCGCGCCACTATCTTGTCGAAGATATGCTCGCCTCAAATGCTGTTGAAAAAATAGGATATATACGGGTTTCCAAGCCATCCACCTTATCTACTCCTCGGCAAAATCTGACTGGCGATGAGTATTTTACCGACGGTCTCATGGCGGTTGTTTTCTTGGTGGACAGATATGTTCCTTATAATGAGGTGTCCTTTCTTGAGTGGGAGACCCCGTATCACTAGTTTTAACTGATTGTGATGTGCCTATGGGAAAGGAAAACAAGCGTGTCAAGTGAGCACAAAAAAGAGTATACCGTGCTGGTGGTTGATGATGTGCCGGATAATATTGATATCCTGAAAGGGGTGCTATGCACTGACTTTGTCGTGAAAGTCGCCACAAGCGGCGAAAAAGCGCTGGCCATCGCCGAATCGGCCCTGCCTGACCTGATCCTGCTGGATATCATGATGCCGGGCATGGATGGTTACGAGGTCTGCAGCCGGCTGAAACAGATTGAAGCAACCCGTGATATTCCGGTTGTTTTTGTCACGGCCCTGACAGAGGCGGTTGATGAGGAAAAGGGTTTTGAGGTCGGCTGCGTTGACTATCTGACCAAGCCGGTCAGCCCGTCAGTGGCTTTAGCCCGTGCCAAGACCCATATTGCACTGCGTCAGGCCCGGCAGGAACTGCAGGAATGGAACAGTAACCTGAAAGGTCGGGTCAAGGGGCTTTCCTCGCTGGTAACGGAAAAGGTTCAAGAACTTGCCTCTGCAGGAACTGCGGACCGCAGGAGCAGGGAAGAGTGGCTGGACCTGCTGGTGCGGTTGCTTGACATGCAGGACAGTGACCTGCCGGGGCATGCCTCCCGGGTGGCTGAGATGTCGGTTTCCGTTGCAAAGCTGGCCGGATGCAGTGCCGCCGAGGTTGAGACCATCAGGTTTGCCGCCCTGCTGCATGACATCGGCAAGGCCGGTCTCCCGGTAGAAGCTGTCGCGCCACTTCCTGACAAACTTTCGGATGCGCTGAAAAAGATCTACCTGACCCATCCGGTGCGGGGGCAGTTGCTGATCAGCAACATTGACTGGCTGCAGGAGGCCGGTGTGCTGATTCGCCATCACCATGAGCAGGTGAACGGTTCAGGGGTGCCCGATCGTCTGATCGGTGACGAAATACCACTGGGGTCAAGGATACTGGCTATTGCCGACTACATTGACCGCTATACCAGCCATGGCACCTCAGGCACCATGCTGCATAATGTACTGAAAAGCCTGCGCAATCTTGCCGGACGCACGTTCGATAAAAACCTGATAGCCTATTTTGATGATGTGGCGCCGGTTGTGCTTGATAAGCCAGAGCTTGACAAAGAACTTTCAGAAATAATCCAGATTGATGCACTAAAGCCCGGCATGATTCTGGGTGAGGATATCAGGACCATGTCAAATATTGTGCTTGCTGAGCGGGGTGACGAGGTTTCGCCAGGGTTATTGCGGCAACTTAGGCGTGCAGGCGATATCGATTCGGTTAGCACCACAAAGATTCTGGTTCAACTACATAGGCGGGAGCATACGGAGGAGCTATGAAAATCAGTTCTTTGGCAGGTTCTGTTCTGGCGGTTTTATTGTGGCAAAATGCATCGGTCTGTATCGCTACAGATACACCAATTCAGGCTCATCCCCCTGCTGTTGTTTTTGTGGCGCCGGAGGAAGGTGGCCCCCGCAACTGGGCCGTGAGTGCTGCCTCGAAAAAGCCGGTCAAGCTGTTCGAGAAACAGTCCATTAGCTCAAAAGTACTCAAGAAATACCATTCTGGCGCCATCCTGGATAACCTTGGCTGCCAGAGCATCAAGGAAACGGTCTGGTGTGACGTGCAGCAGTTTGGGGGCGGGCCGCGCGGTTATGTCCAGGCATCGTTCCTGAAGCCTGCGGCTTCGCCGAATGGGGCGGTTGCCTGGGGACCTGACAATTCGGCGACACGTGCCGGTGAGGGCAGGTTTGATGCAACCGGCATAATGCCGTGCGCGTTTTCACCGGGTCAGCCGATGGCACAGTGCGAGTACGGCGTTGCCCGGGCAGGTGGCGGTTATGCCACGGTCGTAGTGAAGCGGCCTGATGGGCGTACACGCACCATTTTCTTCCGGATGGGAAAGGCCATCGGCGCCGACACCAGCCAGGCGGATGGCTATCCACCCTTCAAGGTGCGAAGAAAGAACGAGCTCAATCTGATCAGTATCGGCAAGGAGCGCTATGAGATTCCCGATGCGGCTCCTCTCGGGGGGTGACATCTGGAGTATGCTTTGATGGATCTTTTTGTGCGGTCCATTACTGGAAAGTCGCAGCAGATCCTATTGGTGTTTCATTACGTGCTGTGTACCGGGTATCCCGCAATGTAGCTTGGTCAGTCTGACTAACTATTGTCAGAGGAGGACAGCAGATGGAAGATGCTATGAACAGGCATCATGCGGCAGTTTTGAAGATACTTATTACTATTCTGGCTACCATGTTACTTGTCTTCCCTCCGGCGAACTCTTTCTCTGAAGAACCCACCCCTGCCTCACGTGCACCGCAACAGAAGTTGCAGTCAATCGTCATGGGTATGGCGGATGAATATATTGCCGCCCTAGGTGAATCAATGTATCTGCTGACACGCAGTGGTACCATTGATTCCAAGGGGCGCTGGTTATCTCTTTCTTTCCTTCGTAACGGCGTCGGTGCCAGTCTCGATATCGCGGTTGGCCCCAACCCGCAGGTAAGTCTGCTTGATTTGCTGGTTTTGACCTCACTGCAGTCTTGGGCGTTTGAAAAACACTGGATACCAAACGGTATTGGTAATGCTGGCAAACCGGCGCTGGCGCGTCTGAAACAGGCAGAAGCCCATGCCTGGGCTGCTGCCGGAAAACAGCTTACTGAAGCACAGCTGCAGACCCTGAAAAGGTTGATTTCCGCCTGGATAGCGGAAAACTCTGATCGAACCGTGGTTTCGCTGGTCAGGTTCAGTGATTTTGGCGACTCCCGCAAGATCAGTTCACTTTCTCTGCGAGGGCAGGCACATGGCCTGCTCAGCGAGGTGAGTGAAGCAAGCGCTGCGGTTGATGATGTTCGTCTGCTGGGTGAACGGGTACTCTGGTTTGCCGGACGGTATCCCTACCTTTTGGGGGAACAGTCCGAACTGACCGCTTATCGGGTCTTTGATCAACCAGAATTCAAGCGGCTAATCGAGGCCAGCAAATCTGCACAGGAACTTTCCGACACCCTGAGTAGGCGGATCGCCACTATGGAGACTGACCTGAAGCGACAACAGGATTATCTGTTCGGCAAATTGGCTGCCGAGCGCAGGGAGGCGGTGAAGCAGGTAAAGACAGAGCTTGATGCCAGCATCTCCAGCACCATCCAGCAGGCAGACCAGAAGATTCAGGCTGAACGGACCAGAGCTATCAACCATTTCTTCCAGATGTTCGGGCAGGAACGGAAAAAGCTCCTGGATGATCTTACGACACGGGAAAAACAGGCCGGTGCCTTGATGGGGGATCTACGCAAGACACTGGAACTATCGGATACCACCGTAAAAGACGTGGCTGCGACAACCAAAGAGATCGATAAACTGCTTTCCCGTTATCAGGAAATTCAGCGGAATGTTGCTCATCCCTTAAAACTGGATGATGTGCGAGGTGCTGCAGTTGAAGCCGGGAAAACCGCTGAAAAAACCACACAGCTGCTCGAGAAATTGACTATTTTACTTGAATCAAAATCATTTGAGCGCGCGGTGACTACATTGCATGACCCGATTGACAGGGCTGTTGATCGGCTCTTCTGGCGGGGTGTTGTATTAATCTGCCTGCTGATCGGCGGGCTAGGCCTTTTGCGTTTGCTCCCTTCGAAAAGATGACGCCATAGTTCGGGTTGCAGTTCAACGCCTTTCATACCCGGCATACGGTAGTCGGATATCTCCAGATCGACAGGTCCCTGATCATGCAACAGATCTAGCGCCTCCAAGACCTGCCCTATCTACGAGTTCAGCCTTAGTCATTGCGATTTGTCCTCATTGTTTTTGTCTGATTACACCAGCAATTCTTCAGATTTGTCAGCCACATGTTCCATAACCTGCCCCGCTGAACATTCAAAATAAGCACAAAGCTTATCGATGTTATCAGTGGTGGTGTTATACCCCCTCTGACTACTTATCCGAGACGGGGTAACTTTACTTACCCCTGTCTCTCGGGCAATCATTTCAAGAGTAACCTTCTTTCCGGTTTTGAACTTCCGCTCAGCAATCATTTCCTGCAGATAAAATCTGATCATCGCTATCTCTCCCCACAAACAGACTTGCTGTGCCGCTATAACATCAAAAAGCACCAACAAGCAACTCATTCTTTATTTTATTATCATATATGACACTTAAACAACTTGACATGATATTTTATGTTCTGGTATGGTTTATTTAACAAACTAACAGGAGGTATCATCATGAACACCAACCAGCCCGTAACCTATCTGACCACCGAGGAATTGGCATTGCGCCTGCACTATGCACCACGCTACATCCTCAACTGCCTGAAGGATTCAGTCCTGTTTGAGGGAATCCATTACATCAAGCCTTTTGGCCGCCGGAAAATACTGTATCTCTGGGAAGCAATCGAGCGTGACATGCTTACCAGTTCTGCACTGGAGGTGCCGATGATTCCAATGGCTCACGGAGGTATTTGCCATGGGTAATGTGAGTGTTCGAAAAGAGACTGGCAGGTTGTATTTTGATTTTCGCTATCAGGGAAAGCGTTGCCGAGAGCAAACCCTACTGGACAATACCCCTGATAACGTCCGTAAGATGCAGACAATGATGAAACGGATTGATGCCGAAATCACGTTAGGGACATTTGACTATTCCCGCTACTTTCCGACATCATCAAACGTGTCTCATTTTCAGCCTAAAAATGAAGAGAGTGGGCTTCAAAATACTAACGAACCGGATAGTAGTGACGATACACCCACCGTAGATGATTTTTCAAAAGAATGGTTTGAAGAGAATCAGATTCGTTGGAAGCGGTCATACCGTTACATGATTCGCTCTACACTGGATGGGCACCTGCTACCAGCGTTCGGGCAGAAGAAAGTCAGCAACATCACCAAGGGGGAAGTACTCAAGTTCCGTTCCACACTCGCCAAAGTAAGCAACGGAAACAAAGAGGGACTTTCACCTGACCGGATAAATCATATCATGACGCCATTGCGTATGATACTTGCCGATGCCGCTGACAGACACAACTTTACCACACCGTTTATCGGAATAAAACCACTGAAGGTACCCCGTACCGAGGTTGACCCTTTTTCACTGGATGAAGTCCGCCAGTTTCTGGCCAAGGTGCGGGCAGACTTCAGGGACTACTACATAGTCCGCTTTTTCACCGGCATGAGGACATCTGAAATTGATGGCCTTAAATGGAGCAATGTTGACTTTGAGCGGAGACAGATTCTGATCAGGGAAACCGTGGTTATGGGTGAAGAAGACACCACCAAGACTGACAGTTCCAGAAGGTTTATTGAAATGAGTAAACCGGTCTATGAAGCCCTGCTGTCACATCATAAGGTAACAGGTGCAAAGGAAGGATTTGTATTCTGCACCCGAACCGGTGAGCCTATGAACTACAGTAACGTGACCAACCGGATCTGGTACCCGACACTCAGGCTACTTGGCCTGAAAAAACGCCGTCCTTACCAGACCAGGCACACCACAGCTACCCTGTGGCTCGCTTCAGGTGAAAATCCGGAGTG
>NZ_JAOTRZ010000143.1 GCF_030247655.1 Trichlorobacter sp.
TTACAGATCTCCCCCCAGTACAATACTGTACTGGGGGGAGATCTGTAATGCCCACTAAGGCCCGCGCCAACCTGGAAAGTCTCTACCGGATCTTTACGGTGCCTGAGGCACCTGATTCAACCCTGGGCTCGGTTGATAGGGCCATTACCGGTGATGTTGCCGGTTTTCTGCAAAATCATATTGTGGCCATGGAGCGGCCGCTGGAAGAGATTGAAGCCAGCTTCTCCAACTTTGCTATTCCTGAAGAGCCGACCTACGTCTCTGACTACACCGAGTTTGTTAAGCAAACTCTGGTGGCTCAGTCGGTCCACACCGCAGCACCGGGATTTGTGGGGCATATGACTTCGGCACTGCCTTACTTCATGCTCCCCTTGACCCGATTGATGACTGCTCTTAATCAGAATCTGGTCAAGGTGGAAACCTCCAAGGCCTTTACCCCGTTGGAACGTCAGGTGCTGGCCATGCTGCACCATCTGATCTACCGTTGCCCCGATGATTTTTATCCCCACTGGATACATAACAGTCAGGCTGCGCTGGGAACATTCTGTTCCGGCGGCACCATTGCCAACACCACGGCGCTTTGGGTGGCGCGCAACCGTTTCTTTGCGCCGGATGATGCCTTCCGTGGCATTGCCCAGGAGGGATTGGCCAAGGCGTTGCGGCATAAGGGGATCGACGGGATCGCGGTACTGGTTTCAGAACGGGGACATTACTCGCTGGGCAAGGCTGCCGATCTGCTGGGCATCGGCCGTGACAACCTGGTTAAAGTGAAGACTGCTGAGAATAATCGCATCGATCTGGAGGCCCTGCGTCAGGAGTGCCGACGTCTGCAGGACCAGAATATCCGGCCGTTGGCACTGGTGGGGATTGCCGGGACAACTGAAACCGGCAATATTGATCCACTGGAAGCCATGGCTGATTTTGCCCGGGAGCTGGGCTGTCATTTCCATGTGGATGCTGCCTGGGGCGGGCCAACCCTGTTTTCTGAAACCCACCGGCATCTGTTGGCAGGTATTGAACGGGCTGATTCAGTCACCATTGATGCCCATAAGCAGCTCTATGTACCGATGGGGGCCGGGATGGTGGTGTTTAAAGACCCCACCGCGGTATCGGCCATTGAACATCATGCCGCCTATATCCTGCGTCATGGCTCAAAGGATCTGGGTAGCCATACTCTGGAAGGTTCACGTCCGGGTAAGGCGCTGCTGGTGCATGGCGGTCTCTCAATCATGGGCCGTAAAGGTTATGAACTGTTGATTGATCTGGGGATTGAGCGGGCCAGGACCTTTGCGGAGATGATTCGTCAACATCCTGATTTTGAACTGACCAGTGAGCCGGAACTGAATATCCTGACCTACCGCTACTGCCCGGCTGCTGTGCAGCAGAAGCTGGAAACAGCGGATCTTGTGGAGCAATCCAGAATCAATGCCCTGCTTGATCAAATCTGTCTGTTGCTGCAAAAACACCAGCGTGAGGCAGGCAAGACCTTTGTCTCCCGTACCCGGCTTCGTCTGGCGCACTATGGTGAGGAGATTACCGTGCTGCGTAGTGTATTGGCCAATCCGCTCACCACTGACGAGATTCTGGTGGCAGTGCTGGCTGAGCAGTGTGAGATTGCCCGGCAGCCGGAGATTCAGGAACTGCTTCGCCAGATAAAGGGGTAGTCAGTACTTTCGGCGGATGGAAATTTCGTAACTGGTGATAAAACAGGCGATAGGCTTTGGTCTTCCGCCTGTTTTTGTCTGGGGTGCAGTAATAGCAAGCGGCTTGACAGTGACTAAAACTGCAGTAGAGTTTTGGCAACTTCGAGTTCGTGGCACGTATCTCGATCAGACAGGGGGCAGCTATGCGATCTAAAGGTTTCAGGTTTCTTGCTCTGGCCAGTTGTGTGGTTCTTGTCTCGGTGGTATGCATTGCGGCAGCGTATGCAGAGCAGGCGGATATGGCTGCGCGACGTATCCTGTACGATTGCCAGAAGAAAGCTGCGGAGTATACCTACAATCTTGACAAGGCTGGAGATCAGGAGCTGTTTGACAAACATGTTGCTGAGTGTATAGCTGCAAGCAAAGCACCGTCAGCGTCAACGGTACAGCTTCAAAGCGTTTCAGGGAGCACGCCGATCTGTACCGATGCCGATATGGCGTGGTGTTCCTCTTGCTGGATGACCCCGAATAATGACTGGTGTTGCAAGAAGAAAGATAAGGGGCAGGTTCTGCCCGGCTGCGGATCTTCCTCCAACAATCCCACCTGCAACTATACCCTCTGCAGCAATGGCTGTGATGGTGCATGCAAGAAGCCGGGGAAAAACTACTACGGCGCAACTAATATCAAGATCACCAATCAGACCGATGATGATGTGACCTTCATGTTTGTAACCGGCGCAGTGACGAAACCTGGTGAGCTTGGAGCCTGTACGGATAATGAGAAGATTATCTCCTATCAGTGGGTCGCTCAGAATACTGATTGGTGCAAGAACCCGCAGGCAGGTAAGGAGAAAAATGCCGGGTGGTGCACAGGGACCGTGAAAAAAAATTCGTCGGTGGAGTTAAAACGGACCGGCAATGATGCTGAAAAATGCCTGACCGGCGCCATACATCTTTGGCCGGAAAAGGCCTCATGCCCCTCACCTAACGGTTTCACCCAGGGTGAGTTTACTCTTAACCCTACCAACACCTCTACTGAGGCGGTCAATATAAGCCTTGTCAACGGCGTCAGCTATGCTCTGTCCATCAATCTGCCGGGTGAAGCATGGACGATCCAGAACCAGACAAAGTCGGTCAAGGTCATCGGCCCCAATGAGGCAATATCCGGAGATAACAACAAGCCGGGCATTTATCCTCCTGGCTGCACCGACTGTATTCAGCTTGTTGGTGAGCTTCCCTGCAAAAACGTCCCCAACAGAAAATGTCAGTCTACCCGCCAGTGTCATGTCCAGCGTGGCGGTATAACAGGCGGAACCGTTGAGTTTGTCATTGAAAAGAAGTTTTAGGGAGATGCCAACATGATGAGATCATATTTTAGTGCCGCCAGGGGATTACTGTTTCTTATTGCTGCTGTAGTGATGCTGATTGCTTCCGGTTGCGCCTCTCCAAACTATGTCTGGTACCAGCAGGGCAAGGACAGGACCATGTTCGCCAAGGATAAGCTTGAATGTGAAGAAGAGTCAGCCTTGTATGCCAAGCAACTTGATAAACGTGGCAATGAAGAGGTGATCTCGGCCCGTATGAAGGAATGTATGGGGCTGCGCGGGTATGTTAAGGTTCTTGAGCAGGATGTCCCGCAAGGGATGGAGAAATTCTGAAACCTGATAGTGTCGTTTATACCGCTTCCTGGCTCTACAATCCGGGTCAGCCGCCTGTTGCAGGCGGTGGTCTGGCGGTCAGGGATGGTCGTGTCCTGGAAACCGGTAGAGCCAACGACCTGATCGCCCGTTATGGTCAGCCAGCTGCAGAGTATCCCGGTTGCGTGATTATGCCCGGTTTCGTCAATGCCCACACCCATCTTGAGTTGACCCATTTCCCGGCCTGGCGTCTGCGGAATGGGCTTGATTATCATCCTCACCGCTTTGTGGACTGGATTATTCAGATGATCAAGGTCAGACGTGGTGTGACGCTTGAGGAAACACGTACATCACTCAAGGCCGGTATAAATGCCTGTCTGCGGTCCGGCACCACTGCTGTCGGCGATATTATGACCTCGCCGGATCTGTTGGCCGCCTATGCAGGGTCAGCCATTGGTGGACGGTTGTACCTGGAACTGATCGGCCAGGATCGCCAGCTGTTTGAACCTCGATTAACCAAGGCTGTAGAGGCAAGCAAGGCCGTCAACGGCGGTCGGTTGCCGGGCCTTTCCCCCCATGCACCCTATACCTTGCACAGTAACCTGCTGCCGGATATTGCCGCTGCTGCAGACCAGATGCAGCTGCCGCTCTCGTTGCACCTGGCAGAATCCCGTGAAGAGTCTGATCTGCTATTTGATTCCTCTGGTCCGCTGGCAGAAGAGATGTATCCGCTGGTTGGCTGGCAGGACTATCTGCCTGCACCACGCCGGATCACACCGGCCCGCTTCTTTGATGCTGGTGGCCTCTTGGGGCCATCAACTCTTGCAGTGCATGGGGTGCAGCTGACTCCGGCGGATGCGGCCCTGCTGAAGGAGCGTGGTGTTGCCATCTGCCTCTGTCCCCGCAGTAATGAGCGTCTTGCGGTTGGTACCGCACCGGTGCATCTCTTTAACAAACTGGGTATTCCGCTCTGTCTGGGCACCGATTCTTTGGCCAGCAATGATTCGCTTTCCCTGTGGGATGAGATCCGTTTCGCTCTGGATAGCTACAAAGGGGCGTTGGACCCGGAAGAATTGCTGGTGATGGCAACACGTGGCGGTGCGGCCGGGATCGGGCTGGCCGATCATATCGGTTCGTTGGAGACCGGTATGCGAGCTGATTTCCAGGTGTTGCAGCTTGATGGTGGCTGTACTGCTGATCGTTTGCTGGAAGTTGGCAGGGTTAATGCGGTCTACCTTAATGGGGTTTTGACAGGAATTGACGGTTTTAGCTGCTCGACTGATAGCGGAGTTGATCCGTGAAAAAGAAGCCGGTTATACTGGTTGTTGATGATGATCCGCTGTCATTGGCGATGTTGGAGAGCATCCTGCAACAAGAGGGCTGCTCTCCCGTAACCGCCTTGAATGGCCATGAGGCTGTGCAGCTGCTTGAGCAACAGCCGTTTGATCTGGTGCTTTCGGATATGGTGATGCCGGTTATGGATGGCATGGAACTGCTGGGGCAGGTGCTGAAACGGTTTCCTGGTACACCGTTTATTGCGGTAACCGCAGATGGCAGTGTCAGCGGCGCTGTTGAGGCGATCAGGCAAGGCGCTTACGACTATCTGGAGAAACCGTTCAATCTTGATCTTTTGAAAATAACCATCCAGCAGGCCCTTGATTATCATCGTGTGGTTCAGGAAAATAGACAGATCCGTGAACTGCTGAAAGAACGCTATACCTTTCAGAGTATCGTAACCGTTAGTCCAGCCATGAAGCAGACCCTGTCCCTTGCCGCCCGTGTTGCTGCGGCACGGGCTACCACAGTGGCGATCTACGGTGAAAGTGGCGTTGGCAAGGAGGTCCTGGCACGGGCGATCCATTTTGCAAGCGACGCTCAGCCGAACCGTTTTGTGGCGGTCAACTGTGCGGCTGTACCGGAACATCTGCTGGAAAGTGAGCTGTTTGGCCATGTGCGTGGTGCATATACCGGCGCTGACCGTGATCGGGATGGAAAGTTTAGTGCTGCTCGTGGTGGTACGTTGCTGCTGGATGAGATTGGAGATATGCCGCTGTCACTTCAGGCCAAGTTGCTGAGGGTGCTGCAGGAGCGTGTCTATGAAAAGGTTGGGAGCAATACCTGCTGTCCGGCAGAATGCCGCGTTATTGTAGCCACTAATCGTAATCTGGCGGAACTGGTGGCAGGTGGGCGCTTCAGAGAGGATTTGTATCATCGTATCAATGTCTTTCCGTTGACCATTCCACCGTTGCGGGAGCGCAGGGATGATATACCGCTGTTATGTGAGCATGCCCTGGGTGAACTGCGTCAGCATCTGGGTAAATCGTTGCCCGGTATTTCGCAGAAGGCGATGGAAATGATGCTTGTCTACCCTTGGCCAGGTAATGTACGGGAGCTGAGGAATTGTCTTGAACGGGCAGCCATCCTGACTGATGGTGAACTTATTCGGCCGGAGCACCTAGGTCTTACATCGGTATCATCAGATCAAGCGATTGTTGGGGATGGCGTGTTTACCAACTATGCCCTTAAGTTGCCAACTGGTCAGCTTTCTCTTGCTGCCCTGACAAACCAGATTTTAGACATCACCCTGGAACGGTGTGGCGGTAATAAATCGCAGGCTGCCAAGCTGTTGGGGATTGCACGGAAGAATTTTTACCGGACCTAGCTCGCGTTATTGCGGAAAAGTGTGCCCTCTGGCTCCACACTGTCCCCTATGGGTACAGTGTGGAGCTTTTTTGTTTTGTAACTACCTTAAATTACATGATGTGATGTTTGGCATGCTGGCTGCAATTACCTGTGTAAATACCTTGCTACTGTTCCTGAACGGGGCAGCAGGTCCTAACAAAAAGGGAGGATAGTATGTCACAGGAAGCCGTGGAACAGTTTTTAGGTCGATTAGTTACCGATGACCGCTTTCGGCGACGGGCAATGGTGGCATTTGAGGATCTTCTGGAAGAGGAGGGATTTCTGTTAAGCGAAAAAGAACAACAGGCGATCAAGCTTGAGGATCTGATACGGCTTGAGATGGTTGCTGCAAGACTTGATACCACTCTCAAACGTTTCAGTGGATAGGATACAACTCTTTTATGTGAAAAAAATAATGATTTTTTTAAGCGTTTGTAGGGTGAACACCTTGTTGTCACGCTGATGTTCAATCAGCTATGGTGCTGTAACTAAAAATGTTTTGTTCTACAGGTAGCGTTAGGGAAAAATAAATATTTAATGAGCGGAGGTTCTATATGCAATGGTTCAAAGATCTGAAAGTTGGGGTGAAGCTGGTTGCTGGTTTTATTACGGTTGCCATTATTACAGCGGTGGTGGGTGCTATTGGCGTCATTAAGGTTGTTGAAATTGATCAAGACTCTGACATGATGTATGAAAAGATGACAGTGCCTTTGGGAGATCTGGGTGCTATTTCCGTTGACTTCCAGCGGGCTCGGATCAACTTGCGTGATGTAGTAGAGACAACCGATCCGGTTGAACGCAAGAAGTATGAGGATAACATCAAAAAACTGCGTCAGGATATGACTGAACATGCAGAAAAGGTCGAAAAAACGCTTCTGACAGAGGAGGGGCGCAGGGCATTTAATGAGTTCAATGAATCTCGCAAGGTATATGGCGGCTATATTGATAAGATTCTTGAGCTGGATAATGCTGGTAAAGATGCTGAAGCCAAGTCTTTAATGCATGGCGATGCCTTTAAGGCTGCTATGCACGAGCAGGATTTACTTAATCAGCTGGTTGATTCCAAAAAAAAGCAGGCAAAGTTAACTGCTGAGCATAATGATGAGACCGTTTCTGTTGCCACAAAGCTGTTGATAGGAGTGAGTGCCGTGGCGGCTGTTTTGGCCATTTTTCTGGGGGTAGTCATCTCTCGTATGATAACGGTTCCCTTATCCGCTACGGTCAAAGTTGCTGAGCGCCTTGCGGAAGGCGACCTGACGGCTCAGGTCACAATAAATTCAAAGGATGAAGTTGGTCAGCTTGAAGAGGCCATGTCCAATATGCTTCAGAGTCTGCGTACCTTGGTTGGTCAAACCGTCCAGATTTCTGCCGGTATCGCCTCTGCTTCTACCCAGCTGCACAGCACCTCTGAACAGATCGCCACCGGCGCTGAAGAGGTTGCTGCCCAGACCGGTACCGTGGCCACTGCCAGCGAAGAGATGGCTGGCACC